>CAZDZO010000039.1:0-4954 GCA_964509975.1 uncultured Candidatus Peribacteria bacterium | reverse complement strand
TATGGTAAAATGTTAGAAATACTTAAAAATAACTCGCTGTTCTAGTCTTGACCCAGAAAAAATAACTCAAAAGGATATTGAGGTAATTCTAAAGGTTTGTGGAAAAGATATTTTCCAACGAATTAAAGGTGAGAATTTGCCGATGGAATCCAGCTTGATAAAAATATATGCAACAACCATTGAAGGTGCACGAAGATTGGTATTAATTCTTGATGAGTCGGTTCATGTGGGACATTTTCTATTTTATCGAAAAAAAGAAGATCCGATCGGAAAAAACATCAGCATAAAAAATCCAGAATTCAAGAAGGCCTTGCAGCAATATTTGAAACTTTGGGATGAAGATATGGAAAAAGATAATTTTGAAATTGTGGAATTATAAAACCACACTTAGTGCCCCTTTGCCATAGGTACACAGGTCTATTAGACTTCTTATTCACCGATCCAACCCCACAAAGCATAAAGAAAAAGCGGGTCTAGAACCCGTCTTGTCTTTTTGTACCTGGGTCACTATGTAACATAGTGCAGGTGTTGGCTGGGGCGGAGGGATTCGAACCCCCGAATGTCGGAACCAAAATCCGATGCCTTACCACTTGGCGACGCCCCATTGTTGTAAAAGTGCTCTCCACTCATTTCCTCCTTTTAACGATTTTAAATACCTTTCTCTTCTCATTGATTTCTCCCGAATGTCCCGCCAAGGCGGGATGCCTTACCACTTGTTAAACGAAGTGAAATCCCGTTAAGCGGTGGGCGACGCCCCATCATTTGTTTTTAAAAAGCGGCGAGATTGTAATTTGTGAAAAATAAAAATCAAGTTTCAATTGAGATGACAAATTAAAAATCTCAAATCGGCGGCATTAAAAACTAGGTTTTTTCTCACTCTGTCACAATTTCAAACATTGGAATCCTTTCTCTCTCCGAGAGTGGAAGATTGTTGACAATATACATGAAACATGATACAAAACAAATCGTTCTTTGAATATTTCGGCTATTGATAGGTATTGATCTGAACTGACAATTTTGCATAACGAACAACCGGGGTTTCTCGTGTTCTCGTTTCAAGAATGATTCTCAGTGCAGATGTCCTACCTATCAATTTAGTAATCAAACAAAGAATCAAACAATATGAAAAAATTAACATTTATTTTGGTTATGGCTTTGCTCTTTGCAGGTTGTAACAAGGAAGTTCCTAAAAAAAACGCTGAAATTGCGTTAAAAGATTTTGAGTGTTTTTTTGTAATAAACACTCTCTACAGAGTCTCAAATACATATGAGGTAAATGCTACTCGTGCGAATCACGATTCGTATGAGTTCACTTTCGAACCATCGTTTTATCAAGAGAAGAAATCTCTTTTTATTCTTCAATGGCACACTGTGGCAGAAATTTCCAATAAAGGTTTTAGTGTTCAATGCACTTATCAAGGAGACCCATCTTTTGATGGACTTCTTGTGGTTTGTAAAGACAAGCCAAACACTTGGAATCAAAACTACGTCATCCTGACAAAAGCCGAGTGCAAAGCACAAGGCTTGGAAGGAAACATTATTCGAGGCAAACGCCTCCGGAACTTCTGGAAAGAATTTTCCTCGACGCTCAGAACGATTCAGAATGCTCATAATAATGATTATTTTAAATTTGTACCCGTAGTAAAAAAGAAAGCACTCCACTTCTCACGACCCTACACGGGATTAACTGAAACTGAAGATATTATTTTATGATTGGTAGGACAAAAAGGCAGATCTAACCCATCTGCCTTTTTTCCTTATTTTTCAATAAAATTTGAACTCAACAATTCCCTGTCGTATAATTCCTAAAACCCCACTAACCCACCCCACCATGTCAGACCCTATTAAGAAGAAAATTTGGTTTAAAAACGGAGCCGTCGATCTCAACCGAATCGTTGAAGAATACAATGCCGGAGAGGATATTCTCTACGATCAAATAATGATTCCTGATGATGTGTGGTGTTCTCGATGCTATGCGAGAATGCTGGAGAAACACGAGCTCATCACCGCCGATGAATTGAAACAGCTGGAAGGCGGACTCGATGACATTTTAAAACTCTGGGAAAAAGGAGAATTTGTTTTGAAAGTGGAAGATGAAGATTGTCACACAAAGATTGAGGAGTATCTCATTGAGAAATTAGGAGATACGGGAAAAAAGATTCACACAGGACGCTCTCGAAACGATCAAGTGCTCGTGATGATGCGATACTTTTTGAAAAACAAAACCGTTGCTATCCGAGAAAAAACACTCGAACTCGCAGAAATGTTTGTGGAATTTGCAAAGGAATACGAAATGGTGCCGATGCCCGGATACACCCACATGCAAAAGGCCATGCCCACAACTGTCGGAACCTGGATTGCATCGTTTGCCGAGAGTTTGGTGGATGATGCGAAATTGTTAACGTCAATTACTGACGAAATCGTAGACCAGAATCCTCTCGGATCTGGAGCCGGATACGGATCGCCGTTTGATTTTGATCGGGATTGGTTGAGTAAGGAACTCGGATTTGCGAGAACACAAAACAATGTGATCTACTGTCACAACTCTCGAGGAAAAATCGAAGGATTGGTGTTGGAAGCCTGTTGTCAGATTATGATGACGTTGAATAAATTGTCATCCGATCTCCTCTTTTACACCACACAAGAGTTTCGATTCTTTGAACTCGATGATTCAATCTCAACGGGATCATCCATCATGCCTCAGAAAAAAAATCTCGATGTAGCCGAACTCATTCGTGGACGAACACCAACCGTGCTCGCTTGCCGAAGTGAGATTACGCATAATATTTTAAACAAGATTTCTGGATACCACCGAGATGGACAAGAAATGAAACGCCCCCTCTTTCTCGGGTTGAAATACACCGAGATGTCACTGGAAGCCATGATGGCGATCATTGCTAATATCACACCGAATAAAGAAGTCTTAATGGAATCAGTACTCGCTAGTCCAGGACTTTTCGCCGCACATAAGGCCTTTGATAAAGTGAAGGAAGGGATGACTTTCCGTGATGCCTACAGAGAGGTGGGATCGAATATTGCGGGGATCAAAGTGACCGAAGAAGACGTGAATAAATGGCTCAAGATGTCAACGCACCAAGGAGGAACTGGAAACCTTGGGCTCGATAAGATTGAGAAAGCAATTGAGAAATTGGTAAAAAAATAACCAATGACACCAGAACGAAAAGGCTATGAGCTTTTGCTCGGCAACATTGCTGCGCTAACGGTGTTCTATCTCTTGCTAGATTTTGTTATGCGAAAGTGGGGCATAACTGTCGATCAAGCCATGTTCTGGGGATGGGGTGGCGCTTCTATTTTAATTACGCCGTTTTTTTTAATGCGGAAAAAGTCGAGGAAAAATTTAAAAGAAGAATGGACTCGCCACAAGAAACTCATTGTTGGAACAGCCCTCATCACGACCGCAGCGGGAGCACTTATTGTTTCTGGTCTGGCGATGTCGGGATCCGGACCCGCGGTACTTTTGGAAAATCTACAACCAATCTTCGCATCCATATTGGGCGTGGCGTTCCTCGCGGAACGATTCACAAAAGGAGAACTCTGGGCATCAGTAATAATGTTGGCAGGGGTGGCTCTTGTCGGATCGCTAAAAGGAGAAGTCCCGCCCATTGCGGTGCTCTTGATAGCCGGTTCTTCTTTTCTCTATGCGCTTCAGAGCTTCTTATTTAAAAGATATGGAACCAAGTCCCACGTGTTTTCGTTCTCCTTTCTCCGTGGATGGATCGTAGCGTTAATAATAATGCTTTTTGTTTTTTCAACAGGACGTTTTCAAGTCCTTCCGCTTCCGGCGTTAGGGATTATTTTCTTCATTTATATTTTGGGAATTCTGGTCTCCCGCTACTTTTTCTTTCAGGCTCATAAATATTTGGAAGTTTCCAAGCTCAATATTTTCCTTCTCCTTCAGCCGATTGGAGTTTTGGCGGGAACGTATTTGTTCTTCTCCGATCCCATGCCCGCGCAGAAGATCCTCGGAGCAATTTTAATATTGGGCGGAGGATATTTCTTTGTGAAGAGTAGAAGGAAGAGTACATAATCCCCCACTTGTCATTCCGAGCGTAGCCGAGGAATCCCTTTCCATGATACAAGAAGGGATCCCTCCGTTTCAGTCGGGATGACAAAAGAGGCGTTTTTTGATTTTTATTTTAAAACCCCATACAATCCCCATTGAACTCTAACCCCACCCCACATGGCAGAACCTTGGAACATGCTCGAACTTTTGAAAGAAAAAATTAAAGAAAAAGGTGGCCCCGTGTCGTGCCACGCGCATTTCGATAAGGCCTACGTCATCACTCCAGAAACATTACAAATGTGCAACGATCACATGGAGGTAAAGTGGGATTTGTGGAAAAAAGTGAAAGAAGGTTACACACACGAGAACCTTGTGAAGCGAATTAGTTTGAGTGCGGAGAATTTCATAAACCAAGGTTGTACGGTGACGCGAACGAACATCGATGTGGATAACACGGTGGGAATGAAGTGTCTCGAAGCGGCGCTCGAAGTGAAGAAAAAATATGCTGACAAGATTGATATTCAGATTTGTTCACAAGTTTTGGAAGGAGCGATGACGCCAGAATCGCAAGCCATGATTGAGAAGGCCGCACCACTCGTTGATGTTCTCGGAGCTTTGCCTTCAAGAGATCGTCCTCATCAAGAAGAACACTTAGCGTTCATCTTCGATGTAGCGAAGAGGCATAATAAAACTGTCGATGTACATATTGATCAGAACAATGATCCAGATGAACGCGATACTGAACTTTTGGCAAAAGCCGTCATCAAGCACGGCATGCAAGGAAAGGTAAACGCCGTGCACTGTTGTTCTCTTGCCGCACAACCCGATGAGTACATTGCGGAAGTAGCGAAGTTGATAAAAGAAGCCGACATGAATGTGATCGTATGCCCACGGGCGATGATCGACAATCAACAACCCCGACAAATCGGA
>CAZDZO010000038.1:0-5019 GCA_964509975.1 uncultured Candidatus Peribacteria bacterium | reverse complement strand
TGCCTTCCACGAGTCGGAGCATTTCCGTGCCTCCGGCGATGAGAGAGAGTTGGTCTCCTGCAGTAAGTCCAATCCCTGAGTTGGGATCGTTTCTATTTGGGACAAATGTTGGATTTGTAGAAGTAGCCGTTTCATTTAACACGGCTGGACCAGAAGAATTACTTGCAGAGAAGGTTCCTCCTTGAAAGAAGAATCTATTAGCAGCGGCAAGTGAAACGTACAATGTATCATCGGCATTCTCATAGAACCCCGTATCCCCATCCCCAAACGCTAACGCTGGCGTCCCCGCTGATCCGATAATCTCACTTGGTGAAATGATAATCTGTTCACTGCTTGCCGTTCCGGTTTCTACGAGTCGGAGCATTTCTTGTGAACCAGCGATGAGGGAGAGTTGGTCAGCGGTATTCCATCCGATACCTGAGTTGGTATCAGCAGAGTTTGGTCTTAACGTAGGGACTGTTGAGCTTACGCCAGTTTGCGATAATTGAGCCCCCTGACCTGATGTGGTTCTAAATGTATTTCCTATAAATTCCCATTTTTGCAGACCACCGATTGCAATCATTAATGAATCATCTGCACTTTCATAAATCCCCGTATCTCCATCTCCAAAACTCAGCGTTGGTGTCGCTGCATCGTTCTCCAGTGGGAGGTGGAGCTTTGAGGTTGGTGAGGTGATGCCGATTCCGACGTCTCCAGTTTTTGCAATAATCATCCGCTGGGCATAGGATCCTGCGTTATTTGTTTTGAATTGAATATCTCCACCGGTGTCCGTAAAGGCGGCTCCTGTGTTTGAATTTATTCCAATGACAGCATCCACTGTTGTTGCTGGGGATCGTGTGAATTCAAGATTATACGTACCAAGTTTTGCATAATAGGCAGCATTTGATCCTATAAGTTTAAGACTATCAGTAACATCAGTCGTATCAGTGTCGGTAATGAGAAGCTGTGGAGTGGTAGAACTTATCTCCAATTCAGCTCCCGGACTCGTCGTCCCGATACCTATGTTACCTCCATTTTCCATCAAAAACATATCTCCATTATCCTCTATTCTAAAGGAATCTCCTGCTCTGGTATAATCATAAATCCTAAAATCATTTACAGTACTTTTAGCAATAAGCCATTTAGCAGTCGTAGCATCATTTAAGGAAATTCCACTTTGTTCAACATTTCCATCCAATCCACTTCTTACCCTAATATAAGAATCATTATCATAACTATCAAAATGAGAAGCTTGTTCACCTGAAGATTCGTAAACATGTAACTTCGCCCCTGGACTCGTCGTCCCGATACCGACGTTACCGTCACTTGTTATTCTTAGTCGTTCATTATTAACATTATTTTCTGCTGTATAAAGAGCTAAAAAACTATCTGCATTATCTGCGGTTGATTGGTCTTGCTCTCTTCCAAAGAGAATCTTCCCATTATAACGATTAGCAGCGCGACTGATAATCTCATTTGTTTCGACTGCACTATCATCAATATCATTCTGTATCATAATAGATGCTGCACCTCCAGTATTTGCATTGATAAATGCTGCAATGGTTGCGTTGCTAGGGTCTCCACCTGAACCAACAACAAGGGGAATAGTTGGACTCACCGTCCCGATACCGACGTTGCCACTTCCATCAATAGTCATAGCGGATGTTCCATCTAAAACGCTTGCATTATCAAAGTGAAACTTTCCATCAGTTCTATCGACTCCAATTACAAAATCTCTTTGTGCTTGTGTTTCGAAACTAATAATTGAATCATCTCCGGATGCCGTTCCTTGATTATGAATATTTAGTTTCAAAGGATTTCCTCCGGCATCTAGTTTCAAATCTAATGAACTTTCTGGACTCGCCGTCCCGATACCAACTCGGCTCTGACTCACATCCACAAACAAATCAGTCGAATCCACTGCCAAATCATCCGCCAGCGTCAGTCCACCAGTCGCGGTGAAGTCCGTTCCTGCGGCTCCAATGTTAAAAATCTGATTAGAGTTCATATCCCAGTCTCCGTCGTAAGAGGTGTCTCCAGTGACTGACAAGGTTCCTTGAACCGTGAAGTTATCCGAGGTCGCATCTCCCAGCCAGACATCTCCATCGACCTCCAAGGCTCCCTTAATGTACACATCATCTACGGTTGTGGCATTCGCATTGCCGGTGTCATCTCCCACGGTCAATCCGGCAGTAGGGG
Organism: uncultured Candidatus Peribacteria bacterium; assembly: GCA_964509975.1. Classification (GTDB taxonomy): domain Bacteria; phylum Patescibacteriota; class Gracilibacteria; order UBA4473; family UBA4473; genus CAZVBV01. The sequence continues at coordinate 2,841 of CAZDZO010000038.1, read as the reverse complement.
AGGTGTCGCCGATTCCGACATTACCATCATTTGTAATAATCATTCTCTCAGTTAAATTATCATAATCATCCCCATCTGCAGTATAAAATAATAAATGCCCTCCACTACCTGTCCCAGCCCCATAAGGAATAATAGACGCCAAATACCCATCCGTATTAGTAAAATCAATTCTTCCCCCCTCCGCAGAATTAGTACCCTGCCCATCAACAGTTATCCCTTCCCAACTCCATTTCTTTCTATCCGTACTTGTTGAATCTTCATTAATTGCATGAACATACAACCCCTTTGTAAATGATTTTCCTTCAACATTTAATTTATATGAACCAGGAGTTGTCGTACCAATCCCAACATTCTGACTCCCATCAATAGTAATAACTGCTGTGTTCTCTGTTCCTAATTGTAGATTTGCAGTTGAAGTATCTGTATAAATCTTCATAGCCTCAGAATTATCTGAGGAGACTATGTAACCTAATCTTGTTGTTGTACTATAAAATTCTATACCCGGTGATCCTGATGATGCGTTAGCTTCTAGTCTTAATTCTGGGTTTGAAGATGTGACATGAAGTTCCCTAGCTGGTGCCGCCGTCCCGATACCGAAGTTTCCACCAGAATTAAAATAACTATCACCATCTGTTCCGGCATCTAATCTTATTATTGAGCTACCACCTCGGTACATAGTCAACACGCTATTGGCACTTCCGGCGTTCACCTTGAAGGCATCATTTCCGTCGTCCGTTTCCCTCAAGACGATACCATCATTAGAATCTGCTGGAATGATTGTGAGTTTATTTCCAGGACTCCCCGTCCCAATTCCCACATTCCCATCTGATTGAACAATAAATGTGTTCAACCCATCTCCTGTGTCGAGTTTTACTAATGCTGGATCTTTATACGCTGTCGCGCCACTGGCTCCAGCGGTGTGATTAGAATCAAGGGTGAGCGCCGTATTACTCGCAATCGCAGAAACGGTAAAGATTTCACTTCCAATCTTTATCGCATCTCCAACGGCGAGTTCTGTAGTAAACACTGTACTTGATCCCGCTAGAGCGGCGGAGCTTGCAGAGACCGTGACGGTTCCAGTGAGGGCAGTGGAGAGAGTTCCCTTGGTGTGGAGTTGAGCGGTAGGGGTGGTGGTGCCGATACCGATGTTTCCGGATGCATCAATTCTCATTCTTTCAGGAGTTGTTGAACCACTATCTGTTGTAGTAGAAAAAGTCAAACCTACATCTCCAGTAGCTTCAACTATGCTTCCTATTTTTGCATAATCTGTTGAAGAATCATTTCCAAAAATAATATCGCTTGTGTCTCCAATATTATTTAATGCATTTCCTATTCGAAGTTGTGAGCCTCCATCAATATTGTATAAATGTAATTGACTATCTGGACTCGTCGTCCCGATACCGACGTTGCCTGTTGTTGTCATTGTCAAAACATTCCCTGTGAATGATTGCCCTGTTCCTATTTTAAACTTATCACTATCTGAATTATCTATTCCAGTCGTCCACCGTGAAACCCCTGTTAATAGAAACTGAAGTACTGCATCTCCTGTACTTGCCTGCTCAATAGTCAATCCTGCAGTTGAATCAGTTGCGACACTACTTTCATAAGTACTTAATTTACTTATAGGACTCGTCGTCCCGATGCCGACGTTTCCGTCAGTTCCTTCAACATGAAGACCAACTAAACCTGCTTGTGTGTAAATTGTGGTGTCTGCTCCAACAGTTGAGGGCTGAATATAACCTCCTGTAGCAGTTACTCCTAAAGACCATGTAATTCCCCCTATATCTTGCAATCTTATAAATTCAGCCCCTGCATTTTGAATATGTAGTGCTACTTCTGGACTTGTTTGCCCGATGCCGACGTTTCCTGCGTTTTTAATCGTTACTAAATCATTCCATCCACCACCATTATTTTGTGATTGAAAAAATAAATCTGGTAAATTTCCATAAGAAGCACTTGATGAGCTTAATATTCTTATCCCATCATTTTGAGCAAGACCTGTTAACATTTCAATAGAATTTGAATGTCCTAAAGTCGCACTATCAACAGTATTTTTTAATCTTAATATTCCACCAACTCCTCCTGCTACACTATCATAGGAATGAATATCTCCCGCAACATCTAACTTCGCCCCTGGACTCGTCGTCCCAATCCCAACATTTCCACTAAAATAAGCTTTTTCTCCAGCATCATCATAAATAGAATATTCATAATCACTTCCTCCTGCACTTATTACATCCTTAATATAAATTCCAATTGCATTCCCTGTTGCTGATTGATGATGAGCTCCAAAAACCCCCCCAATAACGTTATATGCAGGAGCACTTCCATTTGCATATCCTCCAACCCCAATAGCAACACCATCATTTCCTGTCACACCCAACATCCCAAAAGTAGCATAAGAATCTGCTCTTCCAACAAAATCATCTGTTAAACTAACATCATAATTCCTCATATAAGCAGAAGTCGACCCTGCTCCCCGATAACTACCAATTCCAGAAGTAGACAAAGTTTCTGCCCCTCTTTGAACATAAAGTGTATCTGTTGGACTAGTAGTCCCAATCCCAACATTCCCCGTACTATGTTGTATATTTAAATTATCTGCACTTAAACTTGCAGTTCCTCCAATAGAAGTGTAGTCATCCTTAACTAAGAAATATCCTGCATCGTTATTATCTGCAATAGTGATATAAGAAGTGTCATCTGTGCTTTCAAATAATGCCATTGCATTATCTGCACGTCTAACGTGTAAAGGTTTTGAAGGACTCGTCGTCCCGATACCGACGTTTCCATCAGCTTTAATCGTCACACTGTCTCCGAGACTTGATGTTCCAGTCTTAA
>CAZDZO010000037.1:0-5819 GCA_964509975.1 uncultured Candidatus Peribacteria bacterium | reverse complement strand
CCATTTTTTGTGGGTGTTAAGAAAACAAAAAAATACGGGCGAATTCTAGGACTCAGTCCCCCTTTGTCAAACTTTTTTTGCAAATAAACTTGGAATAAGTTCACAGTTTACAATTTATAGTTTACAATTTTTGGAATTTTAGAACTGAGAAAACATAAATCGAAAATTTTCTACTCATCCGCTATCCCCTTCTTCAAGGCTTTTAATACTCAATTTGCGCTCCTTCAATTCTCACACTATAATTCCCGTCCACTTATTCTTAATCCTACAAAATATGTGTGATATGTATCCTGAAATTGCGGTTGGAAAACCTGCCCCTAATTTCATTGCACCAGCCTACGACAAGGGAACTCTCGATGGGAAAGTTTGCCTCGAAGATTACCGTGGAAAATGGGTACTCCTTTTCTTTTACCCTCTCGACTTCACCTTTGTTTGTCCAACAGAACTGTACCAACTCGGAGACATGCGCGAAGAATTCGAGAAAGCAAATTGCCAAATTCTTGGAGCGTCTATTGATTCTATTTATTCTCATAAAGCTTGGGCCGAGAAAGATCCTCAAATTGGAAAACTTGGGTTCCCGCTTATTTCTGATCTCACAAAAGACATCTCTTTTGATTACGGAGTCTTGCACGATGAAGGGATGAGTTTGCGAGGAGTATTCCTCATCGATCCTGATGGCGTATTACAATCAATAACGGTGAACAACCTCGCGGTTGGACGAAATCCAGAAGAATTATTGCGAACACTCAAAGCATTCCAAACTGGTGATCTCTGTCCTGTAAATTGGAAGAAAGGAGATAAAACCTTAGGAAAGGCGTAATGAGTTAATAGTTAACAGTTTATAATTAATAGTATTGGCAACCCACGGCTTTAGTCGTGAGACTTCAGTATTTCCCTACTTTAATATTTTCAAACTCTTTCACTCTTCAACTTGCAGACTCATCGACCAATAGACTTTCCCTTGTTATAGACTCAAAAACACTTGCTTTTTTGCGGGATATGTGGTATAATTAGGGGTTATGGGGATTTTATAAAAGAAACAAACATGGCTGCTCCCTACTTTTTAACTCTTGGACTTTTTAACCCCCCCCCTTAATCCTTCTTCATAATCAACGTTTGAGTTGGAAAGGCCATACTAATGCCTTCCTTCTCAAAGGCTTCTTTGATCCCCAGGCTAATATTTTGTCGTGTATCAAGGTAGTCATTATAATCTCCAGTTGTCGCGTGAAACATGAGTTTATAATTTAAACTAAACGCTCCAAACTCATAAAAGTGTGTTCGTCCGTATTCTGCCAATTTTTCTTTATCTACAATTTTTTGAATAATTTCCGGAATTTTTTTCATTTTCTCTGTTGGAGTCCCGTACTCAATACCAAAGTCAATATCCACTCGCCGTCGCTTCATTTTTTTAAAATTTTGAATACGCGTTTCTGTTAACAATTTATTACTCACAATAAGTTCTTCTCCCTGCAACGTTTTAATCCGTGTACTTTTAAGTCCAATATGCTGAACAACTCCTTTGTTTTCTCCATCCGAAATAGAACCTATCACAACATAATCCCCAATTTTGAAGGTTTTATCGAAGTAAATGGTAAAAGACGCAAAAAGATCTCCCAAAATATTCTGTGCCGCCAACGCGATCGCAATACCTCCAATTCCAAGTGATGCTGCAAGCGTGGAAATATCAAACCCAAGGTTCGAAAGAATGAGCAATAGTCCAATGCTCCAGAGAATTATTTTGGCAACAAGTCGTACCCCATTGAGCACCGTTTCATCCCTTCGTCCTGATTTCATAAATGCGTAGTTGATCAAACTCTGCGCAATTTTAATAGCTTCAAATACAATCAAAACAAGGAAAATTCCATCAAGAACTGTTTCAAATCGACTATTGGTTTTCAACATTTTGACCGTTATATAAAATGCCAAAAACCAGAAAAATAACCTTGAAATATTCTCGAGCATCTTGAAAAGTTGGTCATCGATATCTGTTTCTGTTTTTTCTGTTAATTTTTCTAATCGCCGAAACACCACTGTTCTGAGTATCCGAATACCAATCAGTACAAAGAAGAATGTACATATCGCGATAACAATTTCTCCAACTGTATTTCCTAAGATAACTGTTTCCCATAAATCCCCTAGTAATAGTGTCTCGATGATTTCCATGTTTATTTTTTTTTAAGAAGGTGATAATATTTTCGTCCTGAATTGTAACAAACTGCAACTAAATGCAAAAAGAAAAACTTATCATCATCGGATCGGGTCCAGCTGGACTTACGGCTGGTATTTATACTGCTCGTGCAGAATTGAAGCCGTTAATTTTTGAAGGAGAAGAGCCAGGAGGTCAACTTATGGGAACGACTGAGATTGAGAACTTTCCAGGAGTTGGGAAAGGAACTACCGGACCAGTATTGATGAATCGGATGCGCGAACAAGCCAAATCGTTTGGCGCACGAACAGAGTTTAAGAAAATTGACCGTGTTGATTTTTCCGATGCGAACAATTTAAAACTCTGGAGTGGAGAGGAGGAATATTCTGCTGAGTCTGTAATCGTTGCCACGGGCGCGAGTGCTCGGTGGTTGGGACTGAATAAAGGAGAAGAAAAGTTCTGGGGAAAAGGATACACAGCCTGTGCGACCTGTGATGGAGCATTCTTCCGAGACAAGGTTGTAGCAGTTGTGGGTGGTGGTGACAGTGCGTGCGAAGAGGCAATGTTCCTCACTCGATTTGCAAGCAAGGTGTACCAAATCTACCGAGGACCGCAGGAAAAAATGAGAGCGAGTAAACCCATGCAACAGAGAGTTTTGGAAAATGAAAAGATTGAAATGATTTTTAGTGAGAACGTGACAGACCTACGAGGTGATATGAAATTGGAATCTGTGGAGCTGACGAACTCTGATACGAAGGAGACTTCTGAATTGAAAATCGACGGGCTCTTTATGGCTATTGGACACAACCCGAACACTGGAATTTTTGAAGGACAGCTTGATTTACACGACAATAAATATTTGAAAGTGGAAAACAACACACATTCAAAAGTACCGTCTATCTTCATTGCTGGAGACTGCTCTGATTGGCATTACCGGCAAGCCATTACAGCTAGCGGATACGGATGTATGGCGGGGTTAGAAGCGGAACGATATTTGGCAGAGAAGGAATAATTATTTTTGATTTCCCCTCTCCCGTCATCCCAAAATCCCGGAGGGATGTCTGGGATCCATTATTAATAATAAAATCTCATCCATCTAAAAAAAGATCCTACCGCAGTGGGCAGGATCCTGTTGATACTTTTTCTTTTTCGCTCTCATTAAGATAAAACGAATTTCCTCGAAAGAAATTTTTTTTAACCTCTGTAATGTTCTGGCATCTTTTCTTGAGGAATTCAAATCCCATCTGAACAAAGTTTAAAGAATCAAACATGATTTCAATTCTCTCTTCTTTTGCATCTTTTACCCATATTTGAAGGGTAGTATTGTTTGCTATTATCACCTGATAGATATTTACTACCTGGCAATAGGAAGTTTGAAATGGTTTCTGTCCATTTCTTGGAGGGGTGTTTTTTACTAAAAGTCCCCCCTTGATACTAAGTTCGGCCATAATTATATATTTATTGTTCCTGCAAAAATGCACAGAATGCACTCATTCAGGAACAATATTTTCAAGAGCGTATAAAAGAACAAATATTGGCGATAATGCTTTATGAATTATTGCACGAAATAAATTTTATCACTTCTAAGGATATTGTCAACCTTGCTTCTCTCGATATGATGAATATCTCCAATCATCTGGAAGTCCGTGTTTAAGAAAATTGAGTTCTGTGTAATAAAAATGGTTTTCTAAATCTCGATCATCACGAATAACATGATCATGAAATGATTTTTGCCATTGAAATTTTGGAGTACCCTTTCCATATTTTTCCCATTTTTTAATCCAATCTCCGCAGGCGCGGTCACGTGATAAATCATTGTAGGCGAGGTCGCGCGACCTCGCCTTCGGTGTGTACCCAAGAAGCACGTTCACATCCCTGGAAAAATTCGTTTTAAAAGACCTCATAATTTCTGAAATATTATTTTCTCCGCAAGGCTCAATTAACAAATGAAAATGATCAAACAACAAACAAAATGCATGAAGTTCAAATTTTTTTAATTCTCGACAATGTTCCAATTCTTGCACCCAAAATTCGCACAACCAGCGTTCTTTAAAAAAAGGGTATCTATTTTTTGTTGCACAAGTAATGAAATATATATCCCCTTCTTCAATAATCCGTTTTTGTGAATTTTTATACATTTTATTAGTCTATAGGCGCGGTCACGTGACCGCGCCTACTACAATGATAAATACTCACCCCTGCTGTTCTCGATACCCTATCGCTTCCGCCACATGCGGGAGTTCAATATTTTCACTTTCTGCTAAATCCGCAATCGTGCGAGCCAATTTGAGAATACGGTAAAACGCTCGCCCCGACAGATTCATCTGACTCATCGCGGAGCGCAAGAGTTCTTGTGCATCATCTCCAATAGGACAGTGTTTTTTTACAAGTGGCGATGTCATCTCCGCATTAGACGTGATGCCTTCCGATTGGAATCGTTCTTGCTGACTTTTTCGAGCTATTTGCACTCGTTTGCGAATGATGGAAGAATCCTCTCCTGCTTTCATGTCTGAAATTTTTTCGAAAGGAATTCGTGGCACCTCCACGTGCAAATCGATCCGATCGAGAAGCGGTCCTGAAATTCTTCCTTGATACCGTTGAAGTTGAAATCCCCCACACACACAATCCTTCACAGGATCCGATAAGAATCCACACGGGCACGGATTCATCGCCGCCACGAGCATCATCTTTGCCGGAAAAGCACAACTCCCCGATGCACGAGAAATGGTAATAATGCCGTCCTCAAGCGGTTGGCGAAGAACTTCAAGGGTCTTTTGGGGAAACTCTGCAAATTCGTCGAGGAAGAGAACTCCCCTGTGCGCGAGTGAAATCTCCCCAGGTCTCGGGGGATTCCCTCCTCCGACGATAGCCACGCCTGACGCCGTGTGATGGATGGAGCGAAAGGGACGTTGGTGCACAACGGGATTTTTGGAATTAACCAGTCCGGCGATGGAATGAATTTTGGTAATCTCAAGCGCTTCTTCGACGGTGAGGGAGGGAAGAATAGTAGCGAGTGATTTAGCGAGCATACTTTTTCCAGACCCGGGAGGCCCAGTCATTAGCATGTTGTGCCCACCAGCAGCGGCAATTTCGAGCGCTCGTTTGGCATGTTCCTGCCCTCGAACGTGCCCCATATCATGTTCACTCGTGGGAGGATAATCGATGGTTTTTAACTCTGTTGGAGGAGTGGGTATTATTACATTTGCTTCAATAAAATGGTCACAGAGTTGTTGCAAAGAAGAAACAGGAAAAATTGAAATATCCTCAATTACGCTCGCCTCATTCGCATTTTCTTTCGGGACATAGATTTCCTTAAACCCTCTGTCAGCGGAATTAGCAGTGATAGGAAGGATGCCTGTAATAGGACGAAGTTCTCCCCCGAATCCCAATTCTCCCACAAATATCTTTTCATCCCAATCATCAGGCAGACGAATCTGCCCTGTTCGATGAAGAATCCCTAACGCTATCGGGAGATCGAATCTGGGACCGCCTTTTCGCAAATCCGCAGGCGCAAGATTGACCGACACTCGCCCTCTCGGGAAAGTAAATCCCGAATTTTTGATTGCACTGCGAACCCGTTCTTTTGATTCTTGGACTGCAGTGTCGGCCAATCCTACGATAGTGAATGCTGGCAACCCTCGATGCAAATCAACTTCTATTTCTACTTCTTCCC
>CAZDZO010000036.1:0-6445 GCA_964509975.1 uncultured Candidatus Peribacteria bacterium | reverse complement strand
TTAAAAATCCTTGTTTTTTGACATTCCATAGTTCTCCCGGTTTCCCTAATTTTAGTATTTTTTCAATATGTTCATATTCTTCACGCACACTTTCTACTATAATTGCACTCTCTGTGGATTTTCCGGTTCTTTTTTTCATTTTCTTTATATTTTCAATTTTTATGAGAAGGCTGATCTGTAATTATTGTTTCTGAAAAGTTACCCATTAGCCAATTAGCAGTTTTATCTATTTCAATTGATTCATTTCTAAAAATACAAACATATTCCGATTGGAATTCTTCGGCTATAGCAAGAACTTTTGTTAAATGGTCCACACTATCATCTTTTTCTAGATAAAAAATATGTCGTGCATCCGCCTTTGCTTTATCAATCTGTTTTTCCAGTTTTTTGTATTCTAATGTAGGGAGAGTCGTATATTCATCAGAATGTTCAAGACTATCAAATGAATAAGGGGCAATTGTTGAAAAGCCAGCATCACCAAATAACTCGAAAGCTAATTTAAATCTATCATCTCGCAATTCGTTGTCTAAGATAAAAAAGGCGAATATTTGTTTTTTTTCGAATTGAAGAAACAGGTGACTGATGATATTGCAAAAATATAGATCAGTAAATACATCTCTCTGTGGCATTTCCATTGTTTTTATATAAAGCTCATCAACAAAACTAACTAACATTTTTTTTAATTCGAGTTCATCGATATTAGGTCTTGAAAAGTAGTCAGATATATAAGCCTCAATATCCTGAAAACAATCAAAAGTATCCTCTTGCGGCATCTCTCTAAGTTCAGAAAGAATTTCGTGTAGATTGCCCACGATGTCCTCTATTTTCTGGATATTTTTAGTCATAATTTAGAGTTTTAAGATTTTCTTTATATTCTTCAATTTTTTCTCATCAAAAAGTTTATGGCATAACCAATAATTTATACGGGATACCGCTCTGTTTGAAAAAATATGATGGAGACGGGTTGCTAGGAGAGGACTCACCCAAACGCTCCTTAAGTAATTGCAAGAGCAGTGTGTCCTTATATGCAGCATCAATTGTGTAGGTATATTCGTATTCATCCCTCCCGTAAGTTTTTTCGGGGAATTCTCCCAAATCCCACCCCAATAATGTTAAATTCCCATCTGAATCAATCTCAGCATTCAAAGTAAAAAGATTATCTTCGTCCTTCTTCCGATATATTTCAATCTTAGTTAGAGGATCAATTTGAGGTACTTCAGCACCTATCATATCCATTTCTTTCTGTAGATGCAGCAGTGTGTCAATTTCCTCGTCGTTAAAATCACGTTTTCGTTTTTCCTTATGTTCTTTTGCAAATTTTTCGAACCCCTGAGGAGCAATAGTTTTTTCGAGTTGTTTTATTTCGGCAGCGGTGAGTTTTCTAGTCATCACTTAGAGTTTTAAGGCTTTTGTTATATTTTTCAATTTTTTCTTTCGGAGCTTCCCATCCTCTGTTCAGAAGATTGTGTTTGAGATCTTCAATCTTTACAGCCCGAGCGAGTGAATTGTTCTTTATGGCATTGATGTACTCATTGTAATCACACCCTTTTTCTTTTGTCATTAACTGAAGAGCTTCGGCTTCCTCTGGTGTTAGGAAGGAAACATCTTCTATTTCTATAGCTGTATCCTCAAAGACATCATGCAAAAGTGCCACTATTTTTTGTGATTCATTATTAAACTGACGAAAGAGATATAAAGGATGTTCTCGATAGGGAAATCCTGCCTTGTCTTTTTGTCCCTCGTGAGCATGCTCCATAAGTTCAAGAGCTTGTGCAATTCTTGGTGGTACTTCTGGAATAAGGTAGGGAATTACATCGTCCCAAGTTTTAAATTGATCTCCTCCAAATAGAATGTGTTCTCCTTCAAATAATCCGGCTCCATTCTTTGTTCGGTCATCGATAAGATAGTCTCCTTTGTTGAGATTCTTGTGATGTGTGATGATAAGTCTTTTGTACGCCACTACTCCCAAATGTTTTTTCACCCATTCTGCCTTATGACTCCATGCAGAATCGTTTTTCCAAGGGGCCGTGGAAAGTATGTAGGTGTCGAAGTGCTGTGTTAACTTTTTAAATGCTTCGATAGCACCATCCATTGGGTCCATCAATGCAAATAATCCCGGAATATGATCTTTATCCTCTTCGTATTGTTTTAGTACTTCAGGTTCAACTCGGGGAAATGCGGAGTGGAAATCAACAAGGACATTGTCCATATCAACGTAAACGGTTTTATTCATGGTTTCGTGTGGTTATGTGTTGGGGAATATAAAATTATTTTCGTTCTTCAAGTGGAAGGATAATACCATCCATTTGGATTTTAGAAATGTATTGAAGATTTTCTTCATAATCAATTCCCCCGCTTTTTCCAAAGGAGAAATCCATCTGGATAACATTATTATCTCGTGTAATGAGGTTTATTTTGAACCACGCAATGAAATCCAGTGTCGCAACATTCCCTGCGTCCAGAATAATGTTACTGAAAGGATCGAGAGGGCCTTTATCTTGAATCCCGGTGGGGGGAAAAGAAAGTCCATCACCAAACATACCTGTGTACACAAGTACATGCGGATAAGTTCTTTCTTCTGGATTGATAAGAAAAACCTTGAAATCAGCAGTTTCTTCTCCATTTTCATCAGGAGTATACTTACAAAAGGCGATGTAAGGTTTTAGTTCTCGCACTGTTGTGAAAAGGGAATCGGTTCCGAAGAGATCGGTCATTTTAAGAAGGGATGAAAAAATAAAAAAAAGCGATTTGGTAAACTCCTGACACACCGAAAGTGTGTAAAGAATCTCCCAAATCGCTTCTGCAATTCAGTCAATCTCGTTCATATGGGTCTTCAACAGACTCTAGCCTCTAACCGAGCCCCGAGGGGCAAAACAAGATGGTTTGGATAAATCGTCCAAACTCGATTGTCTACCAAAAGAGCAATTACAGAGTAACACGTAGAGCAAGAATAAGCAAATAATTCAAAAATTGTCTGCATAATATTTTGTTAAAGATACTTAATCATTTCCTTTGCGATGACTTTTACTACAGGGACAACAACGGCATTCCCAAATTGTTTATAAGCTTGTGTATCAGATACTGGAATTTTCATTTGAAAATACTCTGTGTCAAATCCCATAAGCCTAGCACATTCTCTTGGTGTTAATCGTCGAGGTCTTTTGTTCTCTTGTTGTATTAAGATTTCAGAACCATCTTTGTAATAGCGAGCAGATAAAGTTCTAGCAACGGAGTCTTCATCACAAAGTCCAAATCCAAAACCATTACCCTTTTCTTTGTGTTTTTTTGCATAATTTTGAAGGTATTCCCATAGTTTAGGAGTAAGTGTATATTTCTCGTTCACAGTACCTTTCTTAGTAAGGAATGTACCATCAGCTTCTTCCGATGCTTTGTGTAATATTGATTTTATTCGAGGACCTTCTTCTGGGTTTGGGATATTAACATTGGAAAAAGAAAATTCATTTTCCTTTTTGAATCCAACAATAAATATTCTTTGCCTTTTTTGTGGAACAAAAGATTTTGAATTTATTATTTGCCATCGAATTGTATATCCAAGCTCATCTTCTAAAGTAGTTTTAATGGTTTGGAAGGTTTTACCTTTATCATGACTTATTAGATTTTTTACATTCTCTAATAGAAATGCTTTTGGTTTATGGTGAGCAATAATTCGGGCAACATCAAAAAACAGAGTACCTTGTGTTTTATCCTTAAATCCATGAACTATTCCCATTGAGTTCTTTTTTGAGACTCCAGCAATCGAAAAAGGCTGACAGGGAAAGCCTGCAAGCAATAAGTCATGTTTTGGAATTTCCTTTTCATCTATTTGAGTTATATCTCCTGAAATTTCGTGATTATCATTTGGGAAATTAGCTTTGTAGGTCATTTGAGAGTATTTATCCCACTCGCTAGTAAAAACACACTTCCCACCCAATTCTGAAAAGGGTTTTCTAATACCACCAATTCCTGCAAACAGGTCTATAAAAGTGAAATCAGAATTTTTATTTGAGTTCTCGATAGAATTTGCTATCAGATCTTCTATCATTTTAAGAACTGCTTTTCTTGGTTCTTGTTCTCCTGTTTCCCATCTATAAAGAGTTCTCAATGAGTAACCTGAAATATCAGAGAGTTTTTCTAGGCTAATCCCTGCTTTCTGTCTTATTTCGGAAAAATAAGTTGTGTTAATTGTGGTTTTTAGCATCTGGGTTGTTTTTTGTCATTATGGCAAAAAAAACACCTTAGTACAAATTATTGCTTACTTTTAACTAAATCAATGAAATCTTTTAAATTTATAATATGTTTTTGCTGTTCTAGCGAGTAGGTTTCGTGTATTGATTGAGGAAGAATTAACTGTAAATTATGAGCTTTCATTTCACCTGTTTGATTCGTGCTAATCCCAGGCTGTAAGGTTATTAAATGCTTAAAAGGTATTCTTTCTGCTTCAGATAGAACTTGTCGCCATCTATCTTTACAAGAAGTTTTAGCTCCCAGCATAGTTAGCCTTTGGGGAGGGAATGTAACAGTGTGGTAGTGCTCGACGCTCGGAAATAGAAAGTCAGGTTTCGCTTTATTTTCAGTTATTTTCCCATTTGAAAAAGTTATTTGATTATCGCTGAAGATTTGTGAAAGATGATGTTCTAAGCAATATCCTACTCTGGATTTTCTTCGGTTTAGGATACTTTTAGCTACTTCTACAAAGCTATCAACATCATCAAATCCGTTCTTTATCTTTTCAGTAGCAATATGTTTTTCCAGTCTTCTAAATAACTCTTCTTCTTTTTCTATCCAAGTAATCAATGTTTCATCAGGTGCTTCAATTGCAGAAACCTTTCCAGCAACTTCTCTTGCAAATTGAGAGAACTCGAAAGTTTTTGGGAAATTTGTTCCAAATTTCTCAATTACACCGTGTGGGTCATCATCATCTATTAAATCAAAAGTTTCAACATCTAACTCTTCTAAAATAAATCTTGAGGCAAAGTCGAGTTTTTTGTCAGATTCCTCAACTATCTTTGTTTGATATTTAATATCTAGTTTTTCTGAATCTAAGCCAAATAGCCAAATAATTTGATTTTCAAGTGTGCTTCCATTGCTTACAGTAATAAACATAGCGGTTCCATCTGTTTTTTGAGCAAAAACAAATAAATCACCTGCTTTGAGTTTTTCAGTTACTGAATTACTAGGATAATAAAGTCTATACTCAGCAGAACGGTCTAGATTTTTTTCTCTAGAGTCATACCATCGTAAAGTTCCTTGGTCTACTAGCGGTTCTCCTAATTCGTCATCTAAATAAACAAATTTAGCTTCAATCGAAATTTTTTCCGTGCCTAATATTTTCTTAATTTCTGACACCCCATTTAGTTCGTGCTGATTTGATTTTTCAGGGTCAGCTTCGACAGCACTAAGCTTTTTAGCTGCAATCCCAGAAAAATAGCCAGAAAGGTAACCTTTTTTCATTTGGTCAGTGTTTAGAAGTTTCTTTTTTTGGGTTTTAATAAACGCTATTAAATCTTTAGTTATTTTATCAATTGCTTAGTAATTCCCTCTGCGGTCATATTTAAGCAATTTTATTGTCTTTTTGATGGAATACTACTTTTGAGAATAGCAGGAATCTCCTTGTTTTTCAACCCCACTCGTTCTACACTCTCCTCGGACTTTCATCGAGAGTGCGGCGAGAGACTTAGCTCCCTGACCCGCCAGCAACCTACCCACAGGCAAGGTGCTACAACTAAGATCTGATGAACCTGGTTTTCAGTAAAATACTCGTTGGAGGTTTGTAAAAACCTTTTATTTTTTAATCTCCATCGGAATGACAAAAAAGGACTACACCGCAAACCTGCTCACAAAAGAAGATTCCAAGTGGGCCACAAAAGTTACAGGGAAACCTGAATTTGAATTTTTTAATCAGGGACTTTTCTATCTCACTGAGGTAGAGGGGCTTGATTACGAAGACGCCCTCAAAATCGTTTCTGAAAACTGGGGAAAATAATTCTTAATTTCTTTATTATGACAAACCACCCGCACAGCTATCGGTTTCCTTATGTTGTTGAGGCAATCTTTCCAACAGTTTATCGAGTTCACTCCATCGTTTTTAATGAAGATATTGAAACGGTTGAAAATCAAAACAATATATTAATTGAAGAGACAGATCCGTTCGTGAATGGTGATTTAAGATCTCCTCTGAGGGATGTAATCATTAACATTGTTACCGAGTGGAACAGTGCCTCGCACAAACGATTGTGCGTGGTGTTCGGGCCCAAAGACTGTGTTTATTTCGAAAAAGACGAGAGTCTGAAATCTTCCAAAAATGTCCCATCAGGAGGGGTTGATTTATATGACACCTTTGATGAGATTCCTCCGGTTTTGGAAGGACTGCAACAATGCCCCACCTGTGGATATTTTTATGGTTCCTGCTTTTACAATGAAGAGCCATGGGAGATTTCTTGTGCCT
>CAZDZO010000035.1:0-6629 GCA_964509975.1 uncultured Candidatus Peribacteria bacterium | reverse complement strand
TCGTCTAGTGGTTAGGACGCCAGGTTTTCATCCTGGTAACAGGGGTTCGATTCCCCTTGGCGCTACCAAAACAAGTGTGGTGTACCGCGGAGCGGTATAGCGCACTTTTTTTATGAGCAAGAGAACCTCGTAACTCGAAGAGTGGGGTTCGATACGAGGAAGTGAGCGATGGGAGCTTGCTCACAAATCGCGAACGACGAAGTCACGAAGTATTCCCCTTGGCGCTATTAATGAATATACTCTTCTTATGAAAAGCTTTCTCATTACATTCGCTTTTTTGGGCACGACTTTTTTGAGTGGGTGTTCACTTTCTTCCGTTCCACAAGAAGAAACGGTTTTGATGGATGATGAACTTCGCGAACGTATTCAAGAACGAATAAAAACATTACCAGAGTATAGAGATGGTGGATCTCACCTTGAGGAAGTGAAAATAATGCCAGCATCCTGTTTAAATTGTTTTTACTTTGTGTATGAATTTCGAGTGCAAGATGAAAATGCGGAAGTGGTGCAAGTACTTCAGGCAAAAGTGAACGTTGAAAATGATAAAATAAAAAACATTCTGGTCGAGGCACAATAGAAAATATTGCGTTTAAAATTTGAAAATCTTATAATTCTTCTCGAATAGAAAAATAAACCCTATTTCCATGAAAAACATCTTAATTATTCCCGTACTTTTTTTCTCAATCTTTTTATTCGGATGTGAAAAGAAACAAATTCTTTCAAAGATAGCAAAGGCTCCTCAACAAATGGAGAACAGCATCGACGCGGTTCCAACAGCGAAGACGAAGGAAGTGATTATTGAGAAAGAATCTTTACCACCAGAAACACAACAAGAAATGTTCGCATTTAATAACAGTGTGACAGTGGAACCCGAAAAAATCACACTCGAATTTATTCCAAAATCAAAAACGCCAACTTCTTACAATGTGCAGTATTTTATTCAGGAAGAAGATGGGGAATCTGTAGAAGCGACGACTAAAATGAATAATATTTCGACAACGCATCCATTAAGAGTGGAGATTGAAGAACTTACAGAGGAAACAAAATATATGGTGGGGGTGTTTATTCTTGATGAACAAGGAAAACAAATTCATAGTTTTGAAGATGAAATTATTACGAATAAAAAACAGATCATTTTGGAGGAAGAAGAAGTACCTGTTGAAAAAGTTGTCTCAGAAGAAGTTGTTGAAAATGAAGTACAAAAAGAAATTGTTCCAGAAGAAGAGACTCTAGAAGAAATTGTGATTCCTGCGGATACAGAAGAAGCATTAGAGGAGACAACAGAACCGACAGAGTGATTCTGGCAATGACAACCGAAACAGTTCTGCTACAATTCTCGCGATGACAAATTGGAACAATAAGAAGGTGGCTATTGTGGCTGATTGGATTACCAGTCGGGGAGGAGCTGAGCGTGTTGTTTTTTCTTTAGCAAAGTTATTTCCGAATGCTGTTATTTTTACCTCTGTTTTTCATCCGGAGAAATTTCCAGAATTGCAGGGGAGAGAAGTACGCACTACCTTTCTCCAAAGACTCCCCGTAAAACTCAGAAAGAAACATCAATTTTTGCTTCCATTTTTCCCGAAAGCTTTTGAAAAACTCGACCTATCAGAATTCGATCTTATTATTTCATCGAGTAGTTCGGGGTTTTCTAAGTGTGTGAAAAAAACAAAAAAAGATCAAGTACACGTGTGTTATTGTCACACGCCTGTGCGATTTCTTTATAATGCTCGAGAGGAATATTTAAAAGATTATCCCTTGCCTTGGTGGGGAAAACCAATCAGGTGGGTTCTGCCAATGGTGTTGAACTTCCTTTATAAAAAAGATCAGAGGGCGATGGAAAAAGTCGATCACTGGATTTCTAATTCTGATTTTGTGGCTGATCGCATTGCGAAATATTACAACGCAAAAGCGACCACATTGTACCCAGGGGTGGAAACAGATTCGTATGTGCAGGCGGGAAAAAAAGACCCTGAACGGATTTACTTTTTAGCGGTAGGGCGATTTATTCCTTATAAGAAGTTCGATCTGCTCGTAGAAACTTTTGTGAAAAATAAACTGCCTTTGAAGTTGGCTGGAAAAGGACCAGAACTTGAGAAATGTAAATTGCTTGCGAAGGGCGCGGAAAACATTGAATTCTTGGGGTTTGTGAGAGACGACGAATTGCCAGATCTCTACGCACACGCACGTGCCTTCTTATTCCCAGCAGAAGAAGACTTCGGATTGACACCAGTGGAAGCGATGTCAACGGGGACGCCTGTAATTTACTACGACAAAGGTGGGGCTAGGGAATCTGTTGGAGAGTGGGGGATTCCCTTTCATGCGCAAACAAGTGAAGAGTTGAAGAAGGGCATTGATATTTTTATAAACCAAGAATCAAATATTCATAGAGACCATATTGTGGAACGAGGAACGAGCTTTGATGAAGCGCGTTTCCGTGAAAAACTAGCGCAGTACTTGGAATCTCTTTAAGTCCGGACTTGATTTTCCTATTTTTCACCCTCTTTTTAATCTTTTAAGTGCTTTGTGTAGCATTTTTTTCTGATTTTCATTCAAGTCCGGACTTAAATGGGGTAAATGGGGGCTAGAATGAAAAAAAATATGCTATAATGTGTGTAATGAAAATATACCTCGGATCAGATCACGGCGGCTTTGAATTGAAGCAAAAAATCACAGAGTATCTTCAGGCGAAAAGTTATGAAGTGGAAGATATAGGATGTCATACGGATGAAAGTTGTGATTATCCAGTCTTTGGTGCAGAGGTGGCGAAACAAGTTGTTGGAAACGAAGGCTCATTGGGGATTGCTATTTGTGGATCGGGATTGGGAATATCAATGGCGGCCAACAAAGTAAAAGGCGCTCGGGCCGCACACGTCAATTCAGCTGAACTGGCAGAACTGGCTCGGAAGCATAATGGCGCTAATATTTTGACAATGGGCGAACGAACAAAGTTTTATGATCCATGGGAAAAAATTGTTGATACATTCTTAAATACCGAACCCGAAGAGGGGAGGCATGAGAGGCGGAGGGGGCAGTTGGATGCGCTTTGAAAACTTATAACTTATAAAACATGATTTCATTTTTATCGTATGCTAAAAAATTCTTGCTCCTAGGAGTTTTGTTGTTTCTTTGGGGGTGTTCGTCATCAGCCCCAGAAGAAGGAGTGGTAACCACTGAGGCCGTTGAAGAAGTTGTAAGTACTCCTGTGGGTGTGGGGAAGTGTTCTCAATTAGAAATACCGGAGCAAGAAAAATGTATAAATGATTATTTCAATAAAGGACTGGTAGCGGCATCTGATTTTAGTTTTCATGATTGTGCCCAATTCAGTGAGGAGAGAGGGGAGAAAGGATATATGCTTCGATATAACAAACCTCCGTATCTTTCAGCACAGACGAATTCTTTGAAAGAGGTTTGTCAGACACAAGGAGCTTTTCTATTAAATGATATTTCCGGTTGTGAGAAGAATCACTGTATAGAATTGTATACAGCTCATCGTAGACCAGATTTTGACTGTAATTTATTGAATAGTGCTCCGCTAGTGAGTGAATGTGAAACCATGAAAAGTGATCAAACTGCTCTGTATAGTCATGATTTAGCACTGTGTCGAACAGAGCGTGGTTTTGATAAATTCTTTTATAACTTTGAGCAAAGGAAATTTAACAGAGATTTTGTTAAAAGTTTAAACGTCTCTAGTGAAACGAAATCAAAAATGTTTTTAGATGATTATGAAGACCCTATTGTTGATTGGGAACAAGAAATTTACCAGGAAGAGAATGGTCTTTTATCAAGTACGGTATATCAAAATGCTCTCTTAATTGACGACAAAAACATTGAATCAATATTCGAAGAAATATCGGAAGAAGAAAGACGGGTGCTTGAAACTGTTCTCGAAAAAAGAAGTAAAGAGTATCTTCAAAAATCCTGTGATACTTTGGGTTCAGATATAGAATGCAAGCAAGTAATAGAAGATTATTTTTCTGATTCTAATTAGCCGACTTTCTCAATAATCTTATCCGCAAGTACGTATTCGAATACGTATTCGTTTACGTATATTTGAAATTTTAAAAAACAAAGGAATCTTTTATTGACTGGGTTCCCGCCTGCGCAGGAATGAGGAAATGGGCTATGAACTATAGACTATTAACTCTAAGCTGTTTTCGTAATAACCTTATCTACAAGTCCGTATTTCACCGCTTCATTCGCACGAATGAAGTTGTCTCGATCACAGTCTGCTTCGACTGTTGCGAGATCTTTACCGGTACATTTTTGAATAATCTTGTAGAGAACTTCCTTCGTATCCAAGATATGTTTTGCATGAATAGCGATGTCAGACGCTTGTCCTTCCGTTCCTCCGAGTGGTTGGTGGATCATGACCTCTGAATGAGGCAGGATGAATCGTTTTCCTTTTTCTCCACTCATAAGGATCATAGCTCCCATAGAAGCGGCGATTCCTACGCACACAGTAGACACCTTTGGTGCGATGAAGTTCATAGTATCGATAATGGCAAGACCGGCTGAAACAGATCCTCCTGGTGAGTTAACGTAGATCGTAATGTCTTTCTTTGGATCTTCTGCCGCCAAGAAAAGAAGTTGAGCGATAATTAAGTTCGCTACATTGTCATCGATTGCGGTACCCACAAAGATGATTCGTTCTTTCAATAAACGAGAGTAAATATCGAAGGCTCGTTCACCTTCTGCTGTTTTTTCGACGACTGTTGGAACCAAGTAACTCATGTATGAATGATTAAATTCACCTTATTCTAGCACGTTTTGGGGCTTTATACAATCGAGAGGGCTTGCAAGAGAAAGGGAATTGTTATTCATTAAGTAATGAAGAACGGAAGCAATGAAGTATTGAAGAAGATTAGACAACAACAAGGAATTGTCCCTACATCTTTTAGACTCTTTAACTTTTCAACTTTTTGACTTGTTTCCTTACCCATTCTCGTTTCTTCCAACCAATGACAATTCCTGCCGCCAAGATGAATCCAATAACGAAGGCAATAACGGTTGTTGTGTAATTTATCGCTTCTTTATCAACATCTTTTGCGTGTGCGTTATCACAGGCATCACCGTAATCATCTTTGTCCCGATCAGCTTGGTCTTTATTTGGAATAAGCATGCAGTTATCAATCAAATCTCCGACACCATCAAAGTCAGTATCGTATTGATTTGAATTCTTGATGTCTCGAGCATTATCGCATTTGTTTCCAACGCGATCTTTGTCGCTATCACTTTGTGAGGCATTTGAGACAAAAGGACAGTTGTCGAGTTCGTTGTTGTATCCATCTCCATCAAAATCTTTTGGAAAGGCTGGATTCGCAACTTCTTTGGTGAGTTGTCCTTCTTTGTCGTATTTTTGTGCTTCTCCAAATCGTTTTTTGTAACGAACAAGCCTTACAGGACCTCCATAAAGTATTCTATATTTTTCCTGAGGACTTCCTTCAAAGTAAAGTGTTGCTTTGTCTCCATGATAAAACTTTGAATCATCGACCTTTACTCCTACGCCCCAGAGAGAAACTTTGAGATATCGTACAAGTGGAGAATGAAAGTTTGATTGCCAAATGTAAGGTCGTTTTGAAACAAGAGTTCGCATATCATCTTTAGTCATACCTCCTTTAATTTCTAAATATCGAACACGTCCTTCAGGAACGAATACTTTGGCACGAACAACACGTTGTGGTTCTCCCAAATCAACGATGTACCAAGAGGCATCCGTTCGATCTGTTTTTTCGTCAAAGACAAATTGTGTGAATGGATCGTTATCAATCAAGAATCCATCTTCTCCGGCCTTCTTTGAAGAGGTAGAGACAATACTTGTGTCGGTTACTCGTGCGAATTCATCGTAATATACTTGAAAGGGGACTTCTTCGTTTTTTGAGTCGTAAATATTAATATTTGAAAGTTTCTCGTTTACACGTCCGATGAGTGTGTCATCAAGTTCAACACCAATGGTTTGTTTCCAGTTGATTTTAGAAATAACGTCTTTGGCATACGGAAAGTCTGTTACTGCAGGAGCAGCTCCAAGAGCAATGGAAGAAGTACCAAAAAGACTGAACGCAACGAGACCAATGAGAAGGAGCTTTCGCATAAAATAAAAGAGGATTAGGCAGTAGCCGCGGCTTTAGCTGCTTTGGCTTGTTCTTGAGCTTCGATCATGTTTTTGATCACCATAACTTGAATAATGGAAGATCGTTCTGTTTCACTGAGCTTCATCCCAATGAATTTGAGTGTGTCTTGTAGATCAGGAATGAGTCGGTGTTCAAGAGCATTCACACGTCGTCGAGTTTTTTCAATTTCAAAAGCAAGGTTTTCCGCAGATTTTTCTACTTCCGCTAGTTCAAGAAGGAGTTGGAACACTTTTGAAAACTTTTTAATGGCTATGTCAAGTTCACCGCGTGTTTGAACTAATCCGTATCCAAGCGCATTTCCTGTGATTTCTAAGGTAAACTTAGGAATACGCACTGACATGATGTTTTTTGTCGTCACTTTTAAACTCAATTTTTGAGAGGGGACTGCGAGAGTATTTCGCATTGTCGATTTGGGCATGATTGCCTGAGCCTCCAAAAACGCCGCGTTGGCTTCTTTAAGCGCATTTTCGACCTCTTCACGCATTGATTTGGCCTTTCTTA
>CAZDZO010000034.1:0-7004 GCA_964509975.1 uncultured Candidatus Peribacteria bacterium | reverse complement strand
GTTGATGAAGTACTCCGACAAGGTGTACAAGGAATTGCTGATCTTATTACACTTCATGGTCTCATTAACGTGGACTTTGCGGATGTACGATCAATTATGAAAGATGCGGGAACCGCCCTCATGGGTATCGGATACGGTGCTGGTGAGAACCGAGCTACAGACGCTGCCAAAGCCGCTATTGAATCCCCTCTTCTTGATCAAGCTGTTCACGGAGCAAAAGGAATCCTCTTTAACATTACGGGAGGTGATGACCTCTCAATGTACGAAGTAGATGAAGCCGCTAAGGTTATTACCGAAGCCGCTGATCCTGATGCAAACATTATTTTCGGAGCGGTTATCAACGATAACTACAATGGAGAAATGAAGATCACTGTGATCGCAACAGGGTTTTCAGAGACTGGAACCAAGAAACCTGGACACGCATCGCTTATGCGAAAAGCCTTCAGTGTGGACGGAGAACAAACCGAAGCTTCTGATTATGAAACACCGGCGTTCTTGCGAAAGAAACTCAGGTAGATCCCCGTTTTCACGAGGACATGTTTTCGATTGCCGATTGTCTATTTTTTCCCCGTCATTCTGGCTTGGCCAGAATCGGATGAGTTGTTCTCATATATGTAAGCGCTTAGCGCGAAATTTGCTCTAAGCGAGAATAAAATTTAGTAAGCCAACCTAAAAAGCTCTTTCAACTTGAAAGGGCTTTTTCTTTTTCTACCATTATTCCTAATTTCTTTCTTCTGATATCAGCTTGGATGATCACGTTCTCGAAAATCTCTTTATAATTTTGAACAATCTGATCTACTTCTGTTACTTCTCTCGTATCTTCAATATCTATTCGAACCAGTTCTCTAAATCCATGAAAATTTCTGTTTTCTCCTTCAGATACTTCTCTTTCTTTTTTTGGTTCTCCATTCAATTTTTCTCTCTTTTCATCCGCTAAACTCACAACATACATATACAGAGCTTTGTAATCTTCTGCGATTTTAGCTATTGATCCTTCCTTGTCCTCTGTATACTCTTTTATCTCGGACAATTCCAATTCAACTAGATTTTGTAATCCACTCCACTTCATTAGTCCCTTCTTACTCGTTTCTCGCCACTTGTCAAGTTCCCATCCCCTTTCTTTCTGCTAAAATTGCACCACATGGAAAAGAAAGATCTTCTCGAACGAATTCATCATTTACAAGAAAAATTTGCGAAGGTAGAACCAAATCTCAATTTGGAATCAAAGAATACAGAAATCAAAGCCCTGCAAGAATCCATGTCTGCGCCCAATTTTTGGGATGATCCAGAAAATGCACAAAAAGTCTCACAGAAAGCCTCACACCTCGAGCAATTTGTGAAGAACTGGGAAGCTATCAAAACAAGTATTGCCGAGTTCCCAGAGCTTCTGGAGATGTCTGATGGCACAGAACTGGAGAACGATTTAGAAGTACTTGAAAAGAAATTTGATTCAGCTGAAACTGAAACTTTTCTTTCTGGTCCCCACGATGGTAAGAATGTGATTCTCTCCATTCACACGGGAAACGGTGGACAGGATGCAGAGGATTTTTCTCAAATGTTGATGCGCATGTATTTGCGGTTTGCCGAAACAAGAGGATGGAAAACACAAATCATGGATGAATCCCCCAGTGATGTGGGATTGAAATCTGCCACGATTGAAATATCAGGACCATTGGCATATGGATATTTGAAAAGTGAACATGGGGTACACCGCCTCATTCGTCTCTCCCCTTTTAATGCGAAGAATTTGAGACAGACTTCTTTCTCGAGAATTGAAATTTTGCCGGAAGTAGAGAATGACGCTGAAATTGAAGTTGCTGAAAGTGACATCCGTGTCGATGTGTTCCGGTCATCAGGGGCGGGAGGACAGAGTGTGAACACTACTGATTCTGCAGTGAGAATAACGTATTTGCCACTCAATATTGTCGTCACGTGTCAGAATGAAAAATCACAATTGCAGAATAAACAATCGGCGATGAAAGTTTTGAAATCTCGATTGTTACAACTCAAACTCGAACAACAAGCCCAAGAGATATCCGATCTCAAAGGAGACATGATGGAGAATTCTTTCGGATCACAGATTAGAACTTACACACTCCAACCGTATAAATTGGTGAAGGATCACCGCACTGACCACGAACATCAAAACCCCGACAAAGTATTTGATGGAGATTTAGACGGGTTTGTGGAGGCGTTTTTGAAACAATAACAATCCCTGTCATTCCGGCTTGCCCGGAATCGGATAAAAACTTGGCAACTGTTAAAAAGCGTTAGCGCGATATTATTGATATTTATTATTCGCTTTGCTCTGCACAAAAACTAAGAACTGACGCGATTCTGGCCAAGCCAGAATGACCGAGTAAGATTAATCCTTGTGAAAATGCCCTCCACCATCAATCTCCAATGCTCGGTATAATTGTTCAAGTGCCATGAGACGAAACAAGTTTCTCGTCCAAACCATCTGTCCAAATCTCAACTTCACATTTGCACGAGTGAGAATTGATTCATCGAGTCCATGCGCCCCTCCGATGACGAAAACCACCTCTCCTCTTTCTACGAGCCAGTTTTTGAGTTGTGATGAAAATTGAATCGAATCAAGTTCCTTCCCGTGTTCATCAAAAGCAATGACAAAATCTTGAACACAAATTTTGTTCAATAATAATTCTGCCTCTTTTTTTTTCGCTTTTGTCACGTCAGTAACACCCGCTTGTGCGAGTGGAATTATTTCAAGAGAAGAACGGAATCCAATTCGTTTAATAAGTTCTTCCTCTCGAGGAGTAATCTCATTTTTCTTTCCAAAGAAATACAGCTTTATTTTCATTATTTTTTTATTGTCATTCCCGCCCCCAACTTCACGAGGACAGGCTCCGGCGGGAACCCAGTCATTAAGAAATTCCTTATTTTCATAAAGGCGTGGGGATGGTACAATGTATACTAGAAAATGCGAAAAATATTTGTTCTGCTTATCGGTATTGTACTTCTAGGCTGTGGAGGAGGTGGAAAAACAATACTTCCCTCAACCGATCCAACTGATGCCTTTAGGGTAGGCAACACGCAATGGGGATTAGAACTATCTGACACTTGGCAAAGAATGCCTTCCCCTGAAGGATTCAGCACTGTTTTCTTGGCACAACAAGAAAGTCAGAACTTCATCGTTCTCCAAGAACAAGGCGCTACTGAAAATCTACCGACTGATATCATGGCAAAAGCTCAAGAAGATTTTTTGGAATTTGAAGCACTCGATATCGATGAAGAAATAAATACGTTTCGATTCAGAGGAAAGACAACGCTCGATAATCCCGTGAGAGAATTTATTCAAAAAGTATTTGTTATTCCTGAAACAAATGCCTTTCTCTTGGGAAGTTGTAGTTGGGAACCAAGTATAAATTCCTCTGTCGATTGTCAGAACATTATTGATTCTTGGCAAATTTTGGTGAACAAAGAAACACCCGAAAAATAATTTCAGGAAAACATGGTGCCCGGGGCGGGATTTGAACCCGCACGTCCTTAAAGGGACAAAGGATTTTAAGTCCTTCGTGTCTACCATTCCACCACCCGGGCGATTTATTAAATAACTTTTTGACTGGTTTACCAACCGTAGTTTGTCCCCCTTCACTTCGTTACGGAGGACAGACTTCCATTTCCTTTTCACTATGTCGCTTCGCTTCTTGTTCAAAGCAAAGCGAAGTCTGGAGGCGCCATCCGGATTTGAACCGGAGTACAAGGCTTTGCAGGCCTCTGCGTAACCACTCCGCCATGGCGCCATCGTATTTATAAACAGCAAATTGAACAAGCTGAAGCCAGTATAGTGAGTTTCCAAAAAATCTAAAATCTAAAACTCTGTTTTTCATTTTACCCGAATACAAAATATTACTAAACTATGAACTATAAACTTTAAACTATTAACTGAATATGTTTCTCTCCATCCTCCTTCTCGTTATCGGTCTGGTAATTTTAATATTAGGAGCGGAAGGACTGGTTCGTGGAGCGTCTTCTTTGGCAAAAAAATGGGGCATCGCCCCACTGGTGATTGGGTTAACAATAGTATCCTTTGGAACTTCTGCACCGGAATTAATTGTAAATATTTTCTCAGCATTGGGAGGAAATTCTGATATTGGAATCGGAAATATCATCGGATCCAATATTTCAAATATATTTCTCATTCTCGGAATAACGGCTGCAATTGCCACAATCAAAGTACAGTCCAGCACTATATGGAAAGAAATTCCCTTTGCGCTTTTAGCCGTGTTTTTGTTGCTTTTTATGGGAAACGATATCTTTTTTGATGGAGCACAACAAAACGTACTCGGACGAATAGATGGGCTGGTACTCATGTGTCTGTTTATAATTTTCCTCTACTACTCGTTCGGAATGAGAAAGAAGAAAGATGGAAAAGAAGATAATATTAAAACCTATTCTCCGCTCCTCTCGACGGCTTTTCTTTTGGGAGGCATGTTTGGTTTATTCCTCGGGGGAAAACTACTCGTAGACAATGCCGTTATTTTGGCAAAGATTGCTGGTCTTTCTGAAAATTTCATCGGACTGACCATTGTGGCAATTGGAACATCCTTACCCGAACTCGCGACTTCCGTGATTGCCGCTCTGCGCAAACAACCAGATATTGCTATCGGAAACATCGTCGGATCAAATATTTTTAATATTCTCTGGGTACTCGGTCTTACCAGTACTATTCTCCCTCTCCCCTTCTCTCCAGCAACTAGTGAAGATATTCTCATCTGCGTGGGTGCGACGTTGATCCTTTTCTTCGCCATGTTTATTGGAAAAAAGAAACGACTCCAACGTTGGCAAGGATTTTCGTTTGTGGCAATGTATATCGGATATATTGTATATCTCGTTTACAGAGGCTAAGAATATTCGCCCTCATTCCTGCGAAACATGTCCTCGCGAAGGCGGGGAGCGGGAACCCAGTCAATTAAGAGAAAAAATGGCTCAAGTCATTTTTTGCATTATAAACTGGATCCTCCAATTAAATTGGAGGATGCGGAATGAGGTGGTCTTTAATTTCTCTGGCCGGTTCAGGACTGTGTCCTGAACCTCATATTGTTGGTAATCTCAACCCATAAACCCAAAGAGCAGGACACAGCCCTGCTCCTTCAATGGTTTTCCTTTTTTATGTTCCAAAACTCTTCTCACCAAATTATTCGTAACCCCTGTATAAAGAGTTAAGTTTGCATTTTCCATGATATAAACCCCAATCATTTTTTCCTCCATCAACCATATCTTGTCCTTGAAGCGATTCTGGGCAAGCCAGAATGACTATTTGATTTTATATTTTTTTCACATTCAATCTCAAGACGCTCTCTATTTAATTTTTACAAAAAACCAGTACAATCCTAACGACATGGACAAACTAATTCTTCAATATCTCGAAAAGCACCTTGAACAAAAAATGTGTTCAATGATTCAATTCACTGCTGTCCCAAAAGGACAGAAGGGAGATCTTGCAATTTCTGTTTTTGAACTTATGAAAGTTTTGAAGGAAGAAAATTCCCCCTTTGTTAAGGGGGGGCTAGGGGGGGTTTTGGCCCACATCAAAGAAAAACTAGAAGACTGTGATCTCCTCGAAAAAACAGAAATTGCGGGTCCATACCTGAATCTCTTTTTTAAGAATGAGGTATTCTTTTCGCAAATGTTTGCCACTCCACTGGAGTCAACATTGATGAAGGATAAAACCATTGTGCTGGAGTTCTCTGGACCGAATACGAACAAGCCTCTGCATCTCGGACACATGCGAAATCATGCACTTGGAATTTCTGTTTCCAACTTGCTCGAACAAGTGGGCGCTAAGATGCACCGTGTGAATATCATTAATGATCGAGGCGTGCATATTTGTAAATCAATGCTCGCCTACCAGAAATGGGGTAATGACGACACTCCAGAAAGCACGGGAATTAAATCTGATCTCTTTGTGGGAAATCTCTATGTGCGATTTGATCAGGAGTTGAAGAAAGACGAATCATTGATGGAGGAAGTACAGAAGATGTTGAAAGCATGGGAGGCGGGAGACAAGGAAGTGATAGCACTTTGGAAAACGATGAATGGCTGGGCATTGTCGGGTCATGCCAAGACCTATGAACGACAAGGAATCAAATTTGAAAAGGATTATTTCGAATCTGAATATTATAAAAAAGGGAAAGATATTGCCGAACAAGGACTTAAGAATAATGTGTTTAAAAAACGAGACGATGGAGCGATTGTCATTAATTTAGAAAGTGAGGGCTTAGATGAGAAAGTTATTCTCAGGGCTGATGGAACGTCTATTTATCTGACTCAAGATCTCGCTGTCGCACAGGCACGAAAGAAGGACTTCAATCCAGATCAACTCATGTATGTGGTGGCCGACGAACAGAATTATCATTTCAAAGTTTTATTCTCTTGTCTCGATAAATTAGGATTGCTCAAGAAAGACGAATGTCACCATCTCGGATACGGGTTGGTCAATCTTCCCGATGGACGAATGAAGTCACGAGAAGGAACAGTCGTGGATGCTGATAACTTGATGGATGAACTGTCAGGTTTAGCACTGGAAGCGATTACGAAACGAAACCCTGAATTGAACAAAGAAGACGCGCAGAAGATGGCAGAGCAGATTCAGAATGCGGCGTGGAAGTTCTACCTTCTCTCTACAAGTCCAAGGAAAAGTATTACCTTCGATAGCCAGAAATCAATTCAATTCGAAGGAGCGACCGGACCGTATCTGCAATATGCGGGGGTACGGATTAAATCTATTCTGAAAAAAGCCGGTAAGGTTTGCAGAACCGAATGCAAAGACATCTTGGGAGATGCAGAGAAACCACTTGGAGTGAAACTGATTGAATTTCCGAATGTCTTGGAGAAAGCCGCTGAAACATTGAACCCAACGTATGTCGTTACGTATCTGCTTGAACTCGCGCAGGAGTGGTCGAGTTTTTATGCAGAGAACTCTGTTCTGAAAGCTGATAGTGAAGAACTCAAGCAAGCGCGATTGCAATTGGCGCAAAAAG
>CAZDZO010000033.1:0-7271 GCA_964509975.1 uncultured Candidatus Peribacteria bacterium | reverse complement strand
TTGTATCATCGCAAGTGTGATGTGACCGGAAAGAAAGTTGTTTCCATGTTTTCCGACAAAAGTCCGGTGAAGATGTGTGAAAAAAATCACTGGTATTCTCCGGAATTTGACCCCTTTGATTACGGACGGGATTTTGATTTCTCAAAAAGCTTTTTTGAAAACTTTAAAGAACTGCTTCATTCCATTCCTCTTCCTTCTCTGCGCGTAGAGCATTCAGAAAACTGTGAATACAACTCAGACATGAGTGACAGCAAGGACTGCTATCTCTGTTCGAGAACCCACAAATCATCAGATATGCTGTACACGTATCGGGGAAACAAATCTTCAGCGTGTGTGGATTGTTTGCAGGTGGTGGAGAATTGCGAGTTTCTCTACGAATGCACGGAATGCGTGACGTGTTATGATTCTCAGTTCCTCGAATATTGTGAACGATGCTCACAGTCTGCGTTTCTGAGTAATTGTCGGGGATGTACAAATTGCATGTTGTGCACAAACTTGGATAAAAAAGAGTTCTATTTTCTCAATAAACAACTCTCTCGAGAAGAATACAAAGAAAAAATTAAGACATTTGACCTGGGAGACAGAACAACACGAAGACAAGCCATTGAAGCCTTTGAAAAACTAAAAAAAGAGAATCCAAGTACGAAGCCGAGCATTGTAAATTCAGAAGACTGTATCGGAAAAGGGATTACAAATTCAAAAAACTGTCACGAATGTTACGAAGTGCGAGAAGCAGTGGATTGTCGATATTTGTTCAACATTATGAAATATTCCGACGGAATGGATTGTTATTCTGGAGGACGTGAAAGTGAATTGATCTACAACGCGACTTCAACCTCTGCGAGCTACAATTCAAAATTCTGCGTACGTGTTACATATTCTCGAGATGTAGACTACGCGATGTTCTGCCGATCGTGTGAAAATTTGCTCGGATGTATTGGGATTCAGAACAAAAAGTTCTGCATCTTTAACAAACAGTATTCACAGGAAGAATACATAGAACTCCGGGAAAAGATTCTCGATCATATGAAAAAATCCCCCGGATCGGGGTCCGGGGCAGGCTCTGAATTTGGAGAGTTCTTTCCCATTGAAATGTCTCCATTTGCCTACAACGAGACAATTGCGCAGGAGTATTTCCCCATTACCAAAGAGTTTGCCCAGAAACTTGGGTGGCGATGGATGGAAGAAGATCCGAAGGAATTTAAGAAACAAGAATTCGTCGTACCTCAAAAGGTGTCAGAAGTAGATGAATCAATTCTCAGGGAAACACTGGCTTGTGAGCAATGTGGACGGAATTATAAAGTGACCGGACAAGAATTGTCCTTCTATCAGAAACACGCGATTCCGGTTCCTGGGAAATGTCCAGAATGTCGGCATGCCCGGCGATTTGCTTTGAAAAAAACTCTTCCCTATCACACATGAAAATCATCTCTTGGAATGTGAACGGAATCAGAGCCGTGGAGCGGAAGGGAGACCTTGAGGCGTTCTTGAAAAACCACAATCCAGACGTATTCCTTATTCAAGAAACGAAATGCAAAGAAGAGCAGGTGCAACCCTTGATTAAAAAATACACAGACTATCAGCAATTTTACCATTCCGCCGAGAAGCCTGGGTATGCGGGGACCGCGGTGTGGGTTCGAAAAATAGATCCTTCGACTTCGCTCAGGACGACATTCGTCGCAGGGATGCCGGACTTCGAAGATACCGAGGGAAGAATTGCGCGGGTTGATCTTGAAAATACTGCAATACTAGGAGTGTACTTCCCGAACGGTGGAAAGTCTCCTGAAGCTTGGGAAGGGAAGTTGGTGTTTTATGAAAAGTTTCTTGCCTACGTAAATTTGTTACGCAAAGAAGGAAAGCACGTCACCTTCGCAGGAGATGTGAACTGTGCACACGAGGCGATTGATCTGGCGAGACCAGAAGACAATGATGGGAATATTGGGTTTCATCCAGACGAGCGGGCGCATCTCGACCGGTGGGTTCGCGAGGGATGGGTCGATGTGTGGCGTCATTCAAATCCCGAGGCTCGTGATGTGTACTCGTGGTGGCATGTGATTACCCGAGCGAGACTGCGCAATGTCGGATGGCGGATTGATTATTTCTTTGTAGATGAAGCCCTTCTTGAAAAGGTGAAAAACATCGAATATCTCACGGAACAAATGGGAAGTGATCATTGTCCAGTTATGTTAGACTTTGAATAATGATAGAAAAAATAGAACCAATCAATGAGAAAGAAGAAATTGTCGAAGAGGCTGACAAGGGAGTTAAAAAAAAGTCACCGAAAAAGGAAGACGAAGAATACACTCCTCCAGGCAGCAAGAGAGGGTTTCAGGATTGGGATACCCAGAAAAGAGGATGGTAGTAATTAGCGATTACATTGCAACTGCCGTGCATCTGAAAATCTATTTGATTGCAGATACCACATGCGTTGTTTTTGATCAGGAAGGAGGTAGGGTTCGGCAAGAAGGTCTCGAACCTTTCTCTCAAACATTCTAACAACCTCATTGAGGTTGGCTCCCGAAGGAACTACAATAATCGAAACTCCTTTGTTTTTGATAGACTCGGCAATCATGGGACCATCATTCACAACAGAATCTCCTATTGCCAAACTAAATCTTCGATTAGAAATAACAGATTGTTGCTTTAAAAGCTCGACCTTTCTTTTTCCAAAAACAGGTTCTCCTTCGATATGTGGACTGAGTTTTATGGATTCTTTTATTTCCATGGAGCCATTTTCTGCCTCCAGGTGCTCTCCTTTTCCCACGTGCTTTGTGGCAATGACATCGTCTTCTGAAAAAATAGTATTGAGTACGGATTCTCCCACAATTCCTCGCACCACACTAAAAAGATTGGTTGTTACTATATTCAGAAGTGCCCCTCTTTTTTTAACTTCTTCAAGGATACTAAAAACACTTTCATTTATTTGCACTCGTCCTTCATTCAGTAGATTAAGAGAAAGAGCCTTTACATCATCTGTTGTTTTCCCGGCAAGAAAGCGGGTTCGAGAGTGTATTTGGTTTCCATAAAAATCGGAAAAGAACGGCTCCATTGAAAGTACAACTTCATCAAATTCAAGCATTTCTCGAGAAAACTTTTCTCGGATAAGGCGATCCTTGGGATTGTATCTTAGGATTTTATAAGATCTCTCAAGGGCCTTAAAAAGCTTTTTAAGTTGTTTCGCTCCTTCTTCGACCCGCCTTGATGTTGTAATATTTTGAGAGGCTGTTTTTTCAACCAGTTCACGATAAGAAAGAAGATTTCCTTGTGAGGCATCTTTAGGAGAAAGAACTTGCTTGAATTCTTCATCAGTAAAGTTCCAGTAAGCAGGCAATTGCAAGCTTTCCTGGAAGGCGATTATCCCAATATCATCTCGAATAAGAGATTGATCGAAATCAGTTGCGGCCATTCTTTTTTCGGGTTCTTTCCAGAACTCGTCCAGAAGTTTTAATACGTTCTCAGGTTCAGTATTTTGTAGGTGTGTAAGTCCTGTAGTAACAAAGACATCTTCGAGTTTCATGTCCAATATTTACCACATTGTGCGAATCCTGTCAATATTCACACATTAAACTTAAAGTGCATCACGTCACCATCTTGCACAATGTAATCACGTCCTTCCATTCTCAGCTTCCCCGCATCTTTGGCACCAGCCTCTCCGTTATTTGCAATGAAATCTTTGTAGGCAATGGTATCGGCTTTGATAAATCCTTTTTCGAAATCTGTGTGGATTTCTCCTGCGGCTTGTGGAGCGGTCGATCCTTGTCTGATCGTCCAGGCACGTACTTCTTGTACTCCGGCTGTGAAGTAACTCTGCAGTCCGAGAAGATCAAAACTGGTTTGCACGAGATTTTCTAATCCTGATTTTGTAGCTCCAATTTCTAATAAAAATTCTCGCGCCTCTTTATCAGAAAGATCAATGAGTTCGGCTTCAATTTTGGCACAGACGGGAATGATTGGAATGGCGAGATCGGCATTAATTTTCGCTCGAAATTTCGTCTCATCAAAATCAGCAAACTGTCCCTCCGCTACATTGGCCACAATAAGGAATGGCTTCATCGTAAGTAGACAAAACCGTTTTACGGCGACCTGTTCTTCCTCATTAAAATCAATAGAGCTGGCGAGTTGTTCATTTTCAAGGACGTCTTTTATTTGTTCGAGAAGGACAAGATCAACCTTGGCTTCTTTGTCTCCACTGCGCGCCTTTTTGGCAACCGCATCGAGTTGCTTATCGACACTTTGAAGATCCGCGAGCACGAGTTCAGTCAGGATAACTTCCCAATCACTCGAGGGATCAACAACCCCGTCCACGTGATGCACGTCGTCATCCTGAAATGCTCTCAGCACGTGGCAGATTGCATTACATTCTCGGATGTGTGAAAGAAACTGATTTCCGAGGCCTTCCCCCTTAGAAGCGCCTTTTACAAGTCCTGCGATATCAACAAATTCTACAGCAGACCGAATTGTTTTGAGCGGTTCTACAATTTTTACAATTTTTTCTATTCGCTCGTCCGGCACCTCCACAATTCCAACATTGGGATCGATGGTGCAGAATGGAAAATTCTCAGCAGCGGCATTTTGCGCTTTGGTGAGCGCGTTAAACAGCGTTGATTTTCCAACGTTGGGGAGACCGACAATTCCAATTTTTAAATTCATTATAAGAGTTAAAGAGATTAAGAGTCCAAGAGCTAAAGAGTTCTTAGGAAGGCGTGGAGCATTTTATACAACTCTCTAATTTTATCACGTAATTCGTTGCTCTTTCCGTATCCCAATTCTTCAGCAATAATGATTTGAGTTTCGAGTTCTGCCAAAGATCCACGAGCAATGATTAAAAATTGAGCAAACTCTTTTTTGCTTTTTCTTCCATTTCCTTCTGAAATATTTGAAGGGATTGAAACAGCAGAACGATGCATTTGCGAAATTAATCCATATCGCTCCTCCCTTGGGAATTCTTTTGTATACTGATAGATAATTTTTACGATCTCTAGGGCCCGTTGCCAGATAAGTAAATCTTGAAATCTCATAAGGCCATCTATAATCATTTCTTCTTTCTTTTCAATTCAGCATTTCACATCTTTTTAACTTTTAGACTCTTTAACTCTTTTACTAAAAAACGTTTTCAGTTTTTTCGCTACCCAACTTTGTTGACCTAATTTTGTGTTCAGAGTAAAACAAAAGGGAACTGGAGTGTACGTGTTCTTTCTGAATCTTTTTCTCCTAATCATTGTTGAAAGGGACCGGAATCTATTAACTCCGTGGAGTTGATACTATGGAACCCACCTCGAGAGTTCGAGGAAAAATCGACTCGGGAAAGCACGGCATCCTGGTGAAGTAAAGCTCTCGTATGAGGGCTTTTTGGGTTAACGATTTTTCTTGAAAAATAGACACGGAAAAGTGTCGCGCCTGCTGGTGAAATAAGACTCATTTAGAGGGACTTTTTTTGTGTGAGATGAAAAAAATCACAGAGACTTAAGACAAGAAAGCTTAGTACCCATTGAAATTATGTGCCTCAGGAGGTGGGGAGCCAATCTTTTTGGGGAGTCTTTGGATTATGTCTTCATCAGGGATACTATGAATCATTCCACGTGTGGAAACACCAATACTTGAGGCCCTGAGAATAAGAATATATTGTATTTCCCGTTGAGAAGGGCCGCCCTTTGGTATAATTTTTTTTGCCACCGTTTCTGCAAAATCGACAACGCCTCCACCAACAAGAAGTTCTCGATTTTCTTTGTTAAAAATCTGATAATAGTTGGGCTTTTTTTCCTCACTTTTAAAACAACAACTTCCCCATTGCTCATCGAGAATTAAGTTGATCACGAAAGAAACAAACTCTTTGACAGCTTCTGTTGTCTCAGTGAAACTTGTTTTTTGTTTGATCTCTTGTTCGAGAGAAGATTGTATTTCTTGTATTCGTGGACGACTCAAGGTCGTTTCAAGTTGTTCTGTATTGTTATCAAGGTCTATCATCAATAGATCTTATAAAACATTAACAACAAGAAGTCAATTCTCCGGTAGGACAAAAAAGCTCACGAGTCTTGAAAGCTAGTTGCGATTAGACGGCAATTTTGAAGTGTCGAGAAACGGCAGTCATTTTTTTCCGAACGTTTTTTCCAATTTGCCCCATCCATGTTTGAGGATTTTCTTTCTTCCACGCTTTGAGTTGCTTGAGGGCTTCCTCTGTTTGCCATTCGATTACATATGCTAATTGCAAGTCGAAGGTGGAGTGGTCTAATTTGTCACAAGCAAGAAGAGATACTCGGTCAGGAGTTCCTCCGTTGATAATTATTTCTTTTCCAAATTCCACCATTTTTTCAACGCACTCGTTCTTTTCTTCAGGAGAATAGGTAGTGGTTTCGTTATCAGAAAACACTGGGGTCTCTGAATTTTTGATCTCAGGTGGAAAATGTCCCATAGTTGTAAAATAATTACCCTTCTCCTGATTGTAGCCTATTTTAAGGGAAAAAGCAAGGGGGTGAACGGAAAAATTGGTACACAAAAAGCTCTCTTTCGTCACTTCGTGTGAGTTCCTAAGGAAGAGAAAATTACAGAAAAGGTTTTACAATAGCAGTTACAAGAATCAAAAGCAGTCCAATGCTAGCCAGAACTAATATAAGTGTAAAAATCCCTTTAAAGAATTCAAGAACCTCTTCTTTTAAATCATAAAAAAAAGCACTATGTTTTGTTGATTTGTAGATATAACTAGCAAGAAGCCACAAAAGCACGCAAATTAAATTCCCAACAATAACTGCGCCGACGATAAGTCAAAACATAACAAAAGAGTAAATACACAGTGTTTGTATTCGGTAGATGTTTTTTGGTCAAGTTTTTTGCACAGGTTCTATAATCTTTTTTAGATTCTGAAACAAGTTCAGAATGACAATACCCCCTCCAACTCCCCCTGCGAGGGGGAGAATTTCACGCATTCCAAAAAGCCCCCTGATAAGGGGATTAGGGGGTTTCTGAATAAAATAAACTCGCTTTCATCACTTCGTATGATGATGCGTTCGCAATACAAAAAAAAGAGAATGCCTATAGCACTCTCTTTGCTCTCTTTACATCACTGCGTAGATGTTCAGTCCGTTTTTCATAAAAAAGAACACAAGTGATCTTTTTATACGAAAAACTCCCTTTCATCTCGAACGCATGCGACCGATAGGTGTTACACCTGGAGTATCAATTATTAAAATAAACTCCGTGCTTCTCTCCCGCAGAGCGGGATTACCTGATCGCCTCTGGATGAGGCGGTGATCCATCCGCACATTCCCGTACGGATA
>CAZDZO010000032.1:0-7565 GCA_964509975.1 uncultured Candidatus Peribacteria bacterium | reverse complement strand
TTTATACATCATGGTTCCCGCATTTTTTGGGTTCAAAAACTTAGGACTTTTTAGAAAAACAATATTGATGAATGTTGTTTTTTAAGGTATAATAAAAGGATTCATTAAATTTCTAAAAATGAAGATCGAAAAATTCGACAACAATGACGGAATCGAGCAAGAAAAATTAATGGCAACAATTAATTTTGAAGAGGATAAAAGTTTTAAAGAAGTTCCCTTCCCAGACGGAGTGAATAAGTTAACGAACTGTGGTAACTATAGCATTATAAGTCTTAAGGACGGAATCACATATGTTGATGAAAGGGGAAATATACAGCCAGATGTAGATCCTATGATTACTGGAACGCCTATAACTGGAGACACCCTAAAAAGAATCTCTCCTCTAAACAATTTCAAAGACTATTTAAGTACTAATCCTGACAGAGATGACGAAGACTATATTGGAAACGTATTTCCTGCCGATAGCTTTTCACAAGAGTTTCGAATAGCTTTAATCGAACACGTTCTAGCGCCTACTAATGAGAATTATATTAGATATGGGAGCATTAACTGGGAAATAAAAAAGAATGTGAATGTAACAAAGGATAATAAGTTCCTTCTTGTTGGTGGCATGATTCCGGTAAAAACATGTGACGATGATGGAAATTTTGAACCCCCTCGAAACTGGGAACTTTTTCCTGAGAATTTCCCTAAAGACATTACGTCATCTAATGATCACGTTCTCTCTCCCACATATTCAGCAACAATCACTGAAGATAGTGTGCAAATTATTAAAAACGATGGATTACCAATATTTTTAACAGAGGATAAAATTAGTTCTGTTGGCGACAATATATTGATAGACCCTAAGGACGAGAATGTTTTGTTTTACGTAAGTTCAAAATCCCCTAGTGAAATTTGGAAAGTAACCATCGATCCCCTATCCGATAAAATAAAAAAAGAAAGGTTGATCATGCCTACTGCATATCAAACGTTTCGCGGATTCAAACTAGACCCAAGTGGAAACTTTTTCATGGGGATTGGCAAAAGAAACGGTGTGAATAATTTGGTTACGTTAAATCGCTATTCGATGAAAGAAGGCGGGGAGATCGAAGAGATAACACATTTCGATTTTGACGATCAAGAACGTTTGAGACTTATTGATGAACGCTATACATTGAAATGCTACAAGACAAACTTTGCCGAAGTATCAAAAAAGTTGGAAGCAAGAGTACTGCAAGAAAAAATGAGTTCTTTGGAAAAAATAGATGTTTTTGCAGAACCAGCAAAATCAGAAGCGCCCGTAATTCCTGAGGATGAGGCAGCGACCTTTGATGGTCTCAAAAAACAATATGAACAGCAATTTGAGCAGCAAATGCGAGGGAAAGCGTTCGATATGAAGGTAATACAAGATCTAAAAGAAAAATTACAAACCCTTCGAACATCACTGGAATCCAAGGAGATAAATGAGCTACAAATCAACTACATCACACGTGATATCGAAGCAAGAATCAAGCAAGAAGAGACAAAAATCATTAATGCAGAAAAAGAACTCCAGGTGACCAAAGTAGATATCGCCGTTACCGAAATTCGAGGAAGGTTAAACCAGGAACTTTCATTTTCTCAAATTAATGTTCTTCGTCCGAAAATTAAAGCAATTCAAAATACATCTAATTTACCTACCAAGTTACAACAAGAAGTCTCCACATTAGTTGAACAGTTTACAGATCTGGAGGCTACTTTTTACAGAAGTAAGGGGGCGGAAATCGAAAAAGAAGTTCAAGGCATTTTTGACAGTACAAAAAGAGAATTAGAAAAGTTAACGAGCAAGCCACGATTTGATGCATGGTATGAAACGGAATTGCCAAAACTGAGAAGGTCTCTACAGGAACACGCTGACAATTGTCCCCCGACGGCCACCGAAACACTCGAAAAGATTCATACGCTTCGAACAAATCTCAATGAACTTGCGGGGAAACATAACGAAAAATTCCAAGAAGAATATGCCGAAATACGAGAAAAAAGTGTCGAAAATCAAGGGACTGAGCGAAGGCTGTTACAACATGATATTGTAGATTTTTGGACGCGAGTCAGAAGCAAAAAGTTCACTTCACGTGAGGAGGCAGAGACATACCTTCAAACGAGTGATTTAAAACAAGAATTACTTGAGCGG
This sequence comes from uncultured Candidatus Peribacteria bacterium, assembly GCA_964509975.1. GTDB lineage: Bacteria > Patescibacteriota > Gracilibacteria > UBA4473 > UBA4473 > CAZVBV01. The sequence goes on along the minus strand of CAZDZO010000032.1, from coordinate 5,413 downwards.
ATGAGTCTTTTGCACGAAAAAAATTCAGATGTTGCTAAGGAATTTGAGAAGAAATTCAAAGTGGAGGAATCTCAAATTTTATATGAAATCGAATCTCAGGAAGGAGAACTTCTCAATGAAACAGGCGAACAGATGGTTGCTTTTGGAAAAACTCTTTTTCCTCGATGGGAAGGAACAGTAGAACGACAAAGAGTGCCTCAAAAAACAGAACTTCTTTTTCAAGAGAATCAAAAAACGTATGGTCCGGGTGTCAAAGCGAAAGACATATTGGGCGACATTAGTCTCCTTTTGACGAATTCAGAAGGACACGAAAAGAAACTTCGTCTCTGGCAAGATCAGCAAGAAGAATCTGATTGGCGTCTTGGGGCTATGGAATACCGTGGAAAAGAAGTAGCAGAATCATATCTCACACAAGGAGAATATCGTGAATTTAAAAAGTTATGGAAATCATGGAATGAAAAGAATTCTTCGCTCAAGAAACAGTGGAAGGAAAAACAAAAAGCATTGCATGAAAAATATAGCGAACGAAAAAAAACAAAAGAACGCAAAGACAATAAAGAAGAAGTACAAGCGGGGGACGAAACGTGGAAAGAAGAATATAAAAAACTATTGGGAGAATATTCTACCTTTTGTGCAGAAAACAAAGTACTCTTGCTTCTCCATGTTGAAAAAATTGCAAATGCGCCAGAGGCTGAATTTGAAAATGGAAAAGGATTTGTGCCTGAAATTAAAAGTAACTGGGTAGTGGGACCTGAAGATGAGGACTTACTTGAGGAAATGGCACAGAGATTGCAAATGCAGTCTGATCTAAAAGAAGGAATGCTCGACATGAATGGCCACACCGGAACAGGAAAAGATGTTATTCTTCGAATTTTTGCTGCCAAGACAAATCGTCCGCTTTTCAAAATGGACTGTACAAAATGGACAACTGAGGCAGAACTCGGAGAAGATTTGATGTTGGAAGTAGAGGATGGAGCGACAAAAACCATTAAAGTTCCATCAGCAATACTCGAAGGAATTAAAACTCCTGGAGCTATTGTTTATTTTAATGAATTTAACGCGATGCCAGAAATCGCTCAAATTTTCTTGCATGCATTATTTGATGAATCTCGTGCCATGACGCTAAAAACAAGATCGGGAGAAGTTGTAAAAGCGGCAAGAGGAGTACTCTTTGTGGATTCTCGTAATCCTGGGTATCCAGGAACATTTGACCCACAGTGGGCAACGAGAAGTCGTATGGTCGAAATGGAAATTCCATATTCATCAGTGCATCGAGAAAAAACTGAAGAAACGTGGGACAAGGATAATTCTAATAAACCATATGCCGTCACTGAAGCACTTAAAGTGGCGAGGAGTATAGATTCTCTAGAGGATCTGACATTTGATCCAAACCTCCAACGAAATGAATTCGTTCGTCTCTGGGAACATGTCGTAAATGGAATGCCGAAAGATGAGACTGTTCCGGAAATAACGGACATTCAAAAATTTGATTTAGAAGTGGTGTTGGCACTTGTGCAATTTGTGGGACATTTACGCAATGATTTTGTAAAAGGATTTGATAAAGGTATTCGTGCTTCAGAAAAAAAGAATCTTTTGCCCATAACACAACCGATCACGCTTCGTGAAATGCGTCGTTGTGCCTATGTATTGAGCCGTATCTCCGATGAAGAAAAGTTGAAGCTAGATCCAGAGCGATGTGCGAAGGATCTGTTGGAAACAGAGTATTTGATCAAGATCGACTCCGAAAAAGATCGTGAAAAAATCCAAACCTGGCTGAATACGCAAACATCTCAAAAACGTGTGGCCGTTTCATAATGAATTCTCATGCCACTTCAAGAAAATATTCATTCTAAAGAAAAAAAATCAACTGCAAGTCATTTGCGGCAGGTGCAGCATTTATGTCAAAATTTCAGTACAGAACAAGTGAAGGTTGTACCGGGAAAAGATTGGGCTATACACTATCCGAAAGGAGAGGAAAACAGAAAGGAACTGCTACAAGGAGTTTTGGAAGGGAAATATACGAAGGCAGAAGTACAAAACGATTTGCAACCTGATGGAATTATTTTTCCCTCAGAGGGTTTGGAGACGGAAGGATTTAAATCCATAGAATCTCAATTACGAGATATTACAAGTAGAATTCAGCACTCTGATACAGGGCAGTTATTGGATATACTGGAACAATCTCAAAACAAAGATGTCGCGATTGATGATGTTGTTTCTTTTTACGATTCAATCGTCCAAAATCGTACGCGTCAAAAACTCATCGATTCTTATGGAAACACTGGAAAGGAGCAGATTAAGCATGCATTAGAGCAGGAATATAAAACGGCGGGGACAGAACGTTCTTCAAAAGAAAAAATTATTCAGCAGCTCAAAAATGAATGGATTGAAGAAACACTTAACGCAGAAAAAACAAAAGAAATCGCATTATCAGAAGAAGAACGAAAAGTTTTGGACACGCTTCGTCCTGCTTTTGAGCAATATGTAAAAAAGGGAAATCATGAAGGATATGATACTCTTTTTGATTTCTTTCAAAAAGATCTCAAGATAAAGGAGATTCCTTCACAAACAAAGGAATCTGAAACTCCTCAACTATCTGAAGAAGAAAAAAGCAAACTTCAAGAGGAATTGGAACCGTTTATGCCGGATCCGGAAGCACCAAACCAAGAAGAAGACCTCACGATTCCTCCCGCGGAAAAAGATATCTACGAAGTTCCACCACTGCAAGAAGAGACTGAAGAAGAAAATAATAACGAGCAAGAATCACAAGAAACAGAAGCCGATTCCACAGAGTCAAAAGAAAAAACACCGCAAACAGTTTTCTTTGAAATTACGGCAAATGGGACAAGTAAAGCCGTTAAGATTGGAAAATATGCAGATGCAAGAAAAAGTTATTACAATCCATCAACTCTTGAATGGAGTACACAAAAAAAAGTTTCGGAATATAAAGAAACATTAGAAGGTTCTGAAAGACAAACCATACGAGGCCGTTTGGAATCAAAATTGCACGCGCTTCCTATTCCAGTAAATCATGCCATTGATCTTCAATCACTTACACATACCAGTGAACAACCGCCACGCATTTTTCGCGATCAGAATGGTTGTTTTTACATACAAGGTACGGGGCAAGGAGAATTTTCGATTGATTTTCTGAGAGAAGACATTCCTTTTCAATCCAGTGTAGTATCTGAAGATTTACAAGAAATATTTCGACCTGGCACACTTTCAGGAGAAACCGAATCGTTGCTCAAGAGTCTTTCTGGAACAAATACCCAAAAGGCACTCTCCATACAGCAATATATTAAGAAAAATAAATTTTATCCAGGAAATGGAAGTGATCTCAAAAAAGCAGGGGCACTGCAAGCGAAACTAAAACACACGTCTACGGGAGAGAATTATATTCAAAATCTGGATATATCGAAATTTCTAGAATGTTATTCCGCACAAAATCTTTTTATTGCACTATGCCGATCTATAGGCGTTCCTGCGCGATTAGTGACCGGACATAGCATTGATTCTGCAAAAGGAGGGAAAGCAAAAATAACAGATGCAACGGGACACGCGTGGTCCGAAATCTGGGATGGAACTCAATGGAAAACAATTGATGCCACTCCGTCACAAACGGAAGAAAAAGAGGATGAATCTCAAAAGGAAAAGCCCGACAACACGCCTACCGAACAAGCGAATACTGACGAGCTGGAAACTTCATCGCCTCCTCCCGAAGAACCTCCTTCTAAAAAAGACGATGATCCCGACACAAGCGAGACTGCTGAGGGTGATTCCGGTGAGACAACCGATTCTTCTGAATCATGTGAAACATCTGATTCTTCTGAAGTAGGTGAAGCCTCTGATAGCGATTTTTCTGAAGCACAAGAAAATCAACAACAAATGGAACAAACGTTGCAGGAAAATACGCAAAAACAAAAACAAATGCAGGATCAAATGACTCAAGCAAAATCTGCCGAAGAACTTCAGCAGATAAAAGATGAGCTTGAAGAAAATGATGAATTACTAGATGACTCGAAAAAAGAATTAGAAGAAAAACTTGAAGCACAAGAAGATGCGCTCAAGGACGAAATAAAAGATATGCTCGAAAAAATGAGTGAAGACGGATTTTTGAATGAAGAAAAGCTCGAAGAACTCAAAGAACAATTAGAAGATGGAACCAATCTTGATGAACTCTCTCAGTTTGAACAACAAATACAAAGAGAAAATAAACTCTATGAAGAATATGAGAAAATACGAGAGGAAGTAATGCCGCTTATAGAAGATTGGTACCAATACTTCGTTGAGTGTTTGCCTCGTGAAGAAGAATTCACATATGATGAGGATACTGAAAGTCGTCGAGGAAAATTTGATTCTCGAGCCGCAAACAAATTTCGTAATTGGGTTTTTGGAACGGTTAATAATCCTCGGATTATTGAACAAAATTTAGAACCCAAATTTATCTCCTCTATTGTTCTGGATATAAGTGGATCTATGAGTGGACAAAAAATAAAAGATGCCCAAAAGCTACTGATTTTTTACAACGAACTCTTTTCGATGATTACGAAAAAGTTTGGATATATCCGATTTTCTATCCACCTTTTTAATGGGGGTATTACAGAAGTAAAAGACTTCGATCAAGATTATGATTCTCCAGAACAGTATACATTTCCTGATGGATCAACTTCTACGATAAAATATCGCCTTATGGACACCGTCAAAGCAGGAGGAGGAAATGATGACTTTTCTGCCATAAAAAGAGCCTCTGAACGACTTGAAACTGAAAAGGAAGGCTTCCCTGATTACGCTTCTGCGATGTATTTTATTGGAGACGGAGGAATCCCCGATTCAGAGGCAGAAAAAATAAATGAGTTTATGGAACAAGATTTTGGGGAACATCTGAAATTTGGTGTTTTATTGGGAAGTGATGAAAACGAACGGCAACAACTCGTGAAAATGTTCGGCGAAGAAAATACTGAGATGTCTCCCGATTTCGACGATTTAGTGGAAAAAAACATGTTGCGATTTTCAGAAGATGTAACTGAATACGTTGAAACCTTATAAACAGTTATTCATAAAGAACGCTTAGAATCACTTTTCAACACCAGTTGTGAGTAATTTTTCTAGGAAAATATGTTTGACATCCTCATCCAATCCCAAGCTGTTGCAGACACACAGCGACAGGTTTTTAAGATATTATGGAAGTTTGGTAAGAAAAACTTTATTTTTTGTAGAAAAACAGAATCCTTCCATTTTTGAGGTGTCGCCAAGTGGTAAAACACTGAATTTTGATGCCAGCATCAGGAGGCAGGGTCCCTCCACCTCCTGGACATGAAATATTTGGATTTTCCCTTTGTAAAATCGCAAGGAACCCTGCCGGGCTTGAAGCCAGTGTTTCTCAGGGGGTAGAATCCCTCCGCCCCAGCCA
>CAZDZO010000031.1:0-8935 GCA_964509975.1 uncultured Candidatus Peribacteria bacterium | reverse complement strand
AATTAGAAGCGATTTCCGATTGTTCTTCTTGTGTTTTGTTATCAAAAATCATTTCCTTCCAACCATTAAGAGCCATCCCGCCATCTCGAATGTTTAATTCCTCATAAGAAAATCCCGGAGCAAGAACAGGTAAGACATATTTAATCGATGCACTTCCTTTGAAATCCTTGTGAACGTACAATTGTTTGCTAAATATCTCCATAAGATCAAAAAATCGATTATTGATACCATGCAGGAATTCTGCCAATTCAGGAACTGCCTCAGCCAAGTCTTCGTTACATTTCCCTTCAAACTTTTTATTCCAGACAATGACAGATCCCGTGTTCCCAATATCTTCCCTTAATCGATGTGTAAGAATAGACATAGGGTTCTCAAGTTCCGTTTGTAAAAACTCTTTATGAATAAGCTCTTCCCCTGGAGCTGTGAGAATATGCAATGAATACTGAAACGGTACTTGTTGGTATGGATAACAACCATCAAACACGGGAATTGCTTTGGGGAATGTTTCGTAATCCAAAAAATACAGAGGATATTTTAGTTTTTCCAACTCTTTGTGAATTTTTTCTTGTTTAATAATCGGATTTCCGGTGATAGTAACATGAACATGATTCGTTTGCGTTGGAGATAGTTCATGCTCCAATGGAATGTCTTCAATACGAAGCCAGTCATTATCGATTATTTCTCGAAGTCTCGAAAGACTGTTCCCAATACGGACAATATCATGTACGGAATAATCAGGAACCTCTGGGTGGCTATATGAAAAACTCGGACAATGATTATTTCTTGATTTGTAAATACATTCACAGACTTTTGGTTCTTCTTCTCGAGCAAGAAATCGTTTTGCATCATCTGCCTGAATTAAAACATCAGACTGCATCTCTGCGACATTGTTCGTGATATCATTTGTGACAAGGAGTAACGATGGAACGATGTCTCCATCTTTTCGGAATTCCTTGTTGAGTTCTATAAGATTTACTCGACCAACGGTATATCCTGCTTTTTCAAGTACCACTTTTTGAAAGGTTGCGTCCTGCAAGTGACTATCTTTCCTTTTTCCCGCAGTCTTATCTTGCTCTGCACTCGACCCCTTTACCTCATTAATCACCCAATATTCATTGCGATTATCCCATTCAAGAACATCTACCATCGCATATAAACCATCTACAAGAAATGTCGCCTGAAAAACCTGTTTATTTCCTTCTTCTAAAAGCTTTTGGGTGTCAGCAACTGCATGTACTCCTTTTGATTCTACAAGTACTCCATTTCGATATAGTTTCCGTGCCCATCCTTCAACTTCGTTTCCTTGTTCGATAAGTTGTTTTTGAAAATCAGAAAGTTCAACAGCTTCAACAACTTCTCTCTTTTTTTTCCAAAGCCAAAAGTGTTTCGGACATTGAAGATAGAGCAAAAAATCGGATTTAGATATATACATATGGTAAAATTTGTAGCATATTTTCGTGAGAAATTCAACGAAAACACCATCACTAAAGACACAAAACACCTATCTACTAACAGGGGAAAAAGGAGAAACACAAGAGAGATTAATTGATCCAATGATTTTAATTGTAAAAGCAGAACAATCAGGAGAAGTATAAGGAGTGTTTAGAATCTTTACTTAAAAGATGTTACAATTCATATGTTTTATAATCTCTAAAATAGAAATATGACAAAAAAACAATCAGATTCAGAACACACTATTGATATAGCAGATGTTTGGCAACTAGCACACAAACTAACAGAAAAAGAATGTAACGAGAAAGGCATAGTGTACACAAAGACAGTTGACGACGAGGAAGATTGCACAGCTGAGGCGGCACCTATATTTGATCGTAATTATGCATTAATTATTGACACTCTTGGTATTCAAGAGAAAGAAGATATGCCTTGTATGGGTGTTATGTGATGAAAATATATTAAGATCTAGTGCAAAAACTTTTAATTATAAAAAACATGAACCCAAGAAGTTTCTTTGAAAAAGTTGTAAATCTTTATCAAAATGCACGAAAATCTAAGTTTGAACACTCTAGAATATTCAGGGGGAGGAGTTCTTCTATATCCAGTCAGTTAGAAGATCTTCTGGCTTTATATTTAGTAAAAAATTCTTCAAAAAAATATTCTTATTTTGTAGATCAGTCTATTAAAGTCGTTGGCACAAAAAATAATAAGTATCCAGATATTGTTCTTTTTGAAAAAGAAAAAATATTCCATCTGATTGATGTAAAAGCGGATATCGGTTGGAACAGAAATACTATGTTCGATTTTTGTGAGGAGTGGAATCAAATTATTGAAACATGGAAATTAAAACAGTTTTCACTTAAAACAGGGGAAACAAAAGAATTGATTTCAGGAACTTTCGATGAGAATTTAAAACTACACATTGTAATTATATCTCTGAAGAATTCTGGTAAGAAAATATTAGAAGACAAGATTCAGATAGATAAAAAATTAAAGAATATAAGACTTTATATTCTTTCTGATGGGGTGCATCCAAATGAATACAAACCCACAAATGAAATTCTTAAAAAATTAGATATCAAGAATGATGAATTCTCAAGATTACTAAAAAATATATAATACAAGGCATGAAAAAGGATTCTTTAAGCAAAAAACGAAAACTAACTACTGAGCAACAAAGTCGAATATTATCTATAGGAAAGTCTCTGCAAGAAAGCATTGATTTACAGATAGAACCAATGAAAAAAGCAATCGAATCTGTAAAACATTCATTCCCAAGTATACGTGCGATTGAATCCCTCGCTGAGCAAGCACAAAGGATAAATGAAATTTTCATTCCAGATATAAAACTTTTCAATGAAGTAGTAAAGAATTCGGGAGAATGGGAAAAACAAAGGGAAAACATAGAATTTGTCACACAGAAAACTCCTGTCTTCCTCCCTCCATGTCATCAAAAACCGATGCATCCAGAGGACAGAAAATTTCTTGCTGGATTTTTGAGAGATAAAACAAAGTCAGATGATTCTCGAGAACAGTCTGTTTTTTGCTGGAATACAATGAAACTAAAATTTCCAGAAGGAGCGATTACGTTGTCTCCAATCGAAAAGAACCTTTGTTCCTTTTTATTTAAAAATCCAGAACAAAAGTTTTTTAAATACGAACAAGTCGAAGTTGCCGTATATGGAGGAAATAATTCAGCTTCAAAAGCCCTTGATCAAGCTATTAAGAGGTTGAATTCAAAACTTAGAAAGAATGGATGTTCGAATTTATTTCGTCTTGAAGGGGGAAATGTGATTGTTCTTATTTAACGATTTGTACCTGAAAACGTCCTATTTGTACCTCTGGTGTACCAATCAATGTGGACAATGAGGTCATGGTTAAAAACACATCGACATCGGCATCCCCACTTTCTATTATTCAAGTTCCCGTAAAAGACCTCCACCCATCTCAATACAATCCCCGTAAATGGAATGACGAATCCATTAGGCAACTTACAGAGTCAATTGAGCGCTTCGGGTTGGTTGATCCTATTCTCGTAAATGGAGCAGAAAAGAGAAAAAACATTGTTATCGGAGGGCATTTTCGACTCAAAATTGCGAAAGATTTAGGATATACAGAAGTTCCCGTTGTCTACATCAACATCCCTGAAGAAAAAAAAGAGCGAGAACTCAATCTCCGTCTTAATCGCAATACGGGAGATTGGGATTTCGAAATGCTCAAGGATTTCGACATGGATTTGCTTTCGGATATTGGGTTTAATGATGAAGACCTTTCGATGATCTGGGATGATGAATCCGAAGTTGCAGATGATGATTTCAATACCAAGAAAGCCATCGAAGAAGCTCGGGAAAATCCACAAACAAAAGAAGGCGAACTGTTTCAATTGGGAAACCATCGTTTGATTTGCGGAGATTCCACAGATCCAGCTGTTATTGCCAAGCTTCTCGAGAAAACAAAGATCAACACACTCTACACAGATCCTCCGTTTAATATTTCCCTCGATTACGAGAAGGGACTGGGGGGAACGAAAAATTACGCTTCTGCAAAAGTCGATGATCAGAAATCATACCAAGACTATCAAATATTTTTGGAACAAACGCTTCGGAATGGATTGAAACATTGTGAAAAGGATGCACACATCTTTTACTACTGTGATCAAACCTACATTGGACTCCTCCAAAGTCTGTATCAGAAGAATGGAGTCAAAAACAAGCGAGTCTGTTTGTGGATAAAGAACAATCAAAATGCAACGCCTCAGGTGGCATTTAATAAATGCTACGAACCGTGCGTATATGGAACCATTGGAAAACCGTATTTGAGTCCAAAATCTTTAAATTTCACGGAAATACTCAATCCGGAAATCGGTACTGGAAACCAAACCATCGAGGATATCGAAGATTTGTTGGATATCTGGCTCGTAAAAAGACTCCCCACCTCAGCATACCTGCACCCAACGGAAAAGCCCTGCACATTGCACGAGCGACCGCTGAAACGATGTACAAAACCCGGAGACAACATCTTGGATTTGTTCGGAGGAAGCGGATCAACATTAATCGCTTGTGATCAACTCGGCAGAAAAGCATTTCTTGTAGAAAAGGATCCTGCCTTTTGTGACGTGATTATCAATCGATGGAAAATCCTAACGAAACAAAAAGCACAAAAAATAACTAAAAAATGAGCGGAAGACCACACATATCCGAGAAAGAAAAAGAAAAGAAGAAAAAACTTCTTATAGACCTGTTATTCAAGATGCCAATTGTTGAAACGGCTTGTCAAAAGGTAGGGATTACTCGGATGATGTTTTACCGATGGAAGGAGGACGATTCCGATTTCACCGAAGCTATTGAAGATGCTTTATCTGTTTCCAGAGAAAGAACGAATGATTTAGCGGAATCGCAAATTATCAATAAAATCAAAGATGATCATTTCGGAGCTTGTACCTTTTGGCTTCGAAATAATTGCAAACGATACCACGCAAAAAAAGCTATCACTGCAGAAGTGGAAAATACTAATAAACATTTTAACATCACCATTTCAGAGGCACGAGGGGCGAACAATATTGATGATATACGAAAGTTAAAAACGCAAACAAGAGGGAAAATAGAAAAAGTTTTAGGTCTTATTTTTAACTGAATAACCTAGACTTCCCCTCTTTCTCTGGCATCAATAGGGGTAATGGAAAACATCAAATACTGTCTCTACGCCCGGAAATCAAGCGAAGCCGACGAACGACAAGCCATGAGTATTGATTCTCAGATTGCAGAGATGACTCGGACGGCAAAAAAAGAAGGCATTGAAATCGCAGAAACGATACGGGAGAGTAAATCGGCAAAAGAATCAGGGCAAAGGACTGGGTTTTCGGAGCTTCTCAAGGGTCTTCGGGAGGAACGGTTTAATGCGATACTCACATGGGCTCCCGACCGTCTCAGTCGAAATGCAGGTGATTTGGGAACGGTGGTTGATATGATGGATAAAAAGGTTCTGGTGAAGATCCAAACGTTCGGACAGGCATTTACAAATACGCCCGATGAAAAGTTCCTGCTGATGATTCTGTGTTCTCAGGCAAAGTTGGAAAATGACAATCGAGCAAAGAATGTAAAACGAGGACTCCGAGCGAAATGCGAAATGGGAATACGACCGGGACAACCACCGATTGGGTATACATTAATCCGAAGCACAAGATTCGGAGAACCGAGTAAGGTGGTCATAGATGAAGAAAGAGCGCCTTTTATCAAAAAGGCATTTGAGTATTTGATAAACGGAGGACTCAGTGGACGACAGGTTTGGGAATATCTCGTTGACGAAGGATTTAGAACCCGTTCTGGGAAAGTGCTTCCGATTAGTATGATCTTTCGGATCTTCAAAGACACCTACTACTACGGAGAATTTGAATTCCCCAAAGGTGGGGGGAATTGGTACAAAAGCAACCACGAACCAATTATTACAAAAGAAATTTTCGAAAAAGCACGAAAAGCACTGAAAACCTCTGAAAAAGGGAAATGGGGACGGAAAAATTTTTACTTCAACCACATTCTCAAATGCGGACATTGTGGGAGTGGAATCTCTGGAGAATCGCACATCAATCGGCATGGAAAGGAATACACCTACTACAAATGCAACAAGCATGCAGGTAGAAAGAGTTGTAAATCAAAATATATTCGGGAAGAAAAACTCGTTGAACAGACTTCAATACTTGTCGACAAAGTTTCTCTCGAAAACATTCATCTCAAGAGAAAGATTATGCATGAGGTGAATAAATGGAATCAGATGGAAAAAATAAGACACGGAGAACAAGGAAAATATATTACCGCAAATGAGTATGTGAATTTCATTCTTCATCGAGGCAGTGCAAGGGAAAAAGGAGAAATGTTGAAGGAATTGCAGGAGAGATTGGTGTTGAAAGATGGGATGATTCAGATTCTTTGAATATTTGATTTTAGGAGAGATGAGGGGTATTTTAATGGTGAATTTTTATCCTTTAAATAATGGAAAAGACACAAAATCAAAAAAAATTATTGAAAATATTAAATGAGATATTTCAACTAGACAGAAGTGATTTAGACTTTGGTATTTACCGTATTATGAATACGAAGAGCCAAGAAATAAATGAATTCTTAGATAATGAGCTTTTATCAAGTGTTGCTGACGCCTTTAGCTCAAATGAAAATAACACTATTCAGTCCGAATTAGATGACGCAATTAAACAAGCCCAATCTCTTGGGGTGGATTCTGGCAGTATCCCCAAAGTAAAGGAATTAAAAGCAAAATTATCTTCAACAACAAATTCTTCAGCTCTTGAAAATGATGTATTTTCACATTTAGCAAATTTCTTTAAACGATATTACAAAGATGGTGATTTTGTAAGTTTAAGAAGATATAAAAAAGATACCTATGCCATACCCTATGAAGGGGAAGAAGTAAAACTTCACTGGGCGAACAGCGATCAGTACTACATAAAAAGTGGTGAATATTTTAGAGATTATACATTTGTTGTAAATGATAAAACTATACACCTAAAGCTTAGTGATGCTGAGACAGAGAGTAATAATAATAAATCTACGAGCGATGAAGAGCGAAGGTTTATATTGGTTGAGCCAAAACCAGAAACCGAAGACAATCCGGAAGTTAAAATTTGTGAAGTGATAAATGGGGAATTGTTTATAAACTTTGAATACAGGGCTATTGGGAAAGAAAATCAGGATACATTAAATAAAGAATCTGTAGCTAAAGCACTCGAAAGTGTTCAAGATCCTGATTTAATTACGGCCTTAAATACGTTGGCACCAACAACGAAAGATAAAAAAAGAACCATCTTTGAAAAACATTTACAAAGCTATACAAGTAGAAACTCATTTGATTACTTTATACATAAGGATTTAGGAGGATTTTTATCTCGTGAGTTAGACTTCTATATCAAGAATGAAATATTGTTTTTAGATGACATTATGGATAGTTCTATCAAATATGAAGAGGTAATGGGAAAGATTAAAATATTCAAAGAAGTGGCTTCTAAAATAATTTCATTCCTTACTCAACTTGAGGAACTGCAAAAGGAATTATGGGAGAAGAAGAAAATTATCATAGAAACAAACTACTGCATCACTCTTGATAAGATAAATGAGGATTATTATGAGGATATTTTAGTTTGTGATGAGCAATTAAAAGAATGGAAAACGCTCTTTGATGTAGATGTAAAAACTATTGATGATTTAAAAGAGGAAAAATATTTGGTGTTAGATACTCAGTTTTTTGATACTCAATTCAAATACAAACTGCTTAGTGAGTTTGATAATCTTGATGAAGCGATAAATGGGGTACTTATTAATAGTGAAAATTTTGGAGCATTGAATTTACTTAAATCGCGATTTCAGCAAAAAATAGATGTGATATACATTGACCCACCATATAATACAAGCTCTTCAGAAATAATTTATAAAAATTCTTATAAGCATTCTAGTTGGCTTTCTTTTATGGATAACAGGGTGGATATGGCTTACTCATTATTACAAGATAAAGGAAATATTTGTGTAGCGATTGATGACGAAGAAGTATCCGTTATGAGACAATTATTAGCTTCTCAATTTAGCAAACAAATTGGTATTGTTCCAGTTAGAACAAACCCCGTTGGAAGAAAAACAAAAGGTCGTTTCACTCCATTACATGAGTATGCTTTGTTTTTCGGAAAATCGGAAGGATCTTTACCGTGTAGTTTGCCAAAATCAGAAAAAGGCAAAAAGCGTTATCCTCACGAAGATGAGACAGGACGATATACTTGGTTAAATTTTATACGAACTGGGAACAATGATTTAAGAACAGATAGTCCTAAAATGTATTATCCAATTATTGTAGATAGTGATGACAATATTCGTGTCCCTAAAATGAGATGGTCAGATAAGGAGAAAGATTATTTATTGGAAGAAAACATTAGCTCAAATGAAGTGATCGTATATCCAATTGTAATAGTAGATGGAAAGCGAATTGAAAAGAACTGGCAAAGAGGATATGTAAGACTATCTGACGAATTAGATGAATATCGGATAAGACGAATAGACGGTCAAATAAAAATAGATTTTAAAGCAAGAATGGATGAAAATGCTTTACCTATAACTTGGTGGGATGATGCTAAATATGCTTCATCAAATTATGGGGCTGCTGAGATGAAAGAATTATTCATAAATCCATTGTTTAGTTATCCAAAATCAAGAGAATTAGTTGTTGATTGTATAAAGGCAAGTGGATTAAAAAATGATAATACTATTGTTTGTGATTTTTTTGCTGGTTCTGGAACAACTGGCGATGCCGTTATTAAAATCAATCGCAATGATAATGGAAATCGAAAATACATCCTAGTAGAAATGGGCGAATATTTCGACACTGTCACTAAACCAAGAATACAAAAAGTAATTTACTCTGATAAGTGGAAAAATGGAAAACCAACTACTAAAAATGGTATATCTCAAATATTCAAATACTTCAAACT
>CAZDZO010000030.1:0-9010 GCA_964509975.1 uncultured Candidatus Peribacteria bacterium | reverse complement strand
TCTTTATCATGACGATAGATTAGCGTTTTTTATTTCGCTATTCTAGGCATGACCCAAAAATAAAAAGAGAGCCCATGATTTTTTGAATAAAGTTCAACGGAATACAAAGAAATCAAAATATATTCTTTTCGAACCACGTTTAAATTTAGAGGCAGACGTACTTCTTTTTTTCATGAATCCATCTCAAGTTGGAAAAACATTAGGGTTAAGTGCTTATGAAGATGAAATAAAAATTGATATTATTCCTGCACTTTCAACGTGTGCCGCAATTTTTAGACCATTACTGAGACCAAATACAATACATATTAATTTTGTTGATTATTTCGAAAGAGAACTACAGGCCCGTGAATTTTTTAAAAAAGAAGAACTTTTATTAAGTATGACTCCAGAAATATTTCAAAAAATTATAGAAGCTCAAAAAAAATCACCACACGGAGATTTTATTCCTCAAGATATTGATATATTTTCAGTTAAAACACTTTTTACTCATTTGAAATAACCACACTCCCGTTCTCGAAAGGAAATTTCTGAATATGGATTTTTAACTCTTGTGCTTCCGGAAAATAGTTTGCTACGGCTTGGAAGAGATCGTGATGAAGTTTCTCTAAGAGTGAGAAAGATTTATCTTTGAGGAACGTTTTTACAAATTCTCGGATTTCGAAATAGTTTATTGTGTCTTCTAGATTATCGGACTGTTCCGCTTTCTTTGTATCAGTATTCCAAAACAAAGAAATGAGAATTTTTTGAGGAGTCGCTTGCTCAATATCAGTTGTTCCGAGTGAGAGCAAAATTTCGATATCGTGGATTTCAAATTTCATCAATTTGAGTGTACACTCTCTGTGATGGCAGGAAAAATAATTTTTATCTCAGGCCCGTCAGGCGTTGGAAAAGGAACGTTGATTGACCAACTGAAAGAAAGACATACAGATTGGCTTTTCCCACCGAGTTGTACCACGCGGAATCCTCGTCCTGGAGAAATTGATGGAGAAACCTATTTCTTTATTTCTCCAGAAGAATTTCAACAGAAAATAAGTGCAGGAGAATTTCTCGAACACGCTATTGTTCATGGAGGGAATTCTTACGGCACGTTACGACAACCGTTATTGGACGGAGTAGAAGTGGGAAAAACGGTTGTGAGAGAATTTGATGTACAGGGATTTTCGCAAGCACGAGAAACACTGCCCAAAGAAATTTACATTTCTATTTTTCTTAAACCTGTTGACGGAATTGATATTCTGGTTCAGCGGATACAAGAGAGGGCACCTATTACCGACATTGAGCTTGCGAAACGAATTGAATCGATGAAAAAAGAATTGGCACAAGAAAAATATTATGATTATACTGTGTTGTCGGAGCACGATAAGATTGAGAATCTTGTGGCAGATGCTGAAGAAATAATTCTCAAACAAATCGCTTCGAGTTCTTAACTTCCTTTGCGATGACCAAGGAAAAACAAATTGGAAACAGGGGCGAAGAAATCGCTCGGGAATTTTTGGAGCACAAAGGATTAGTGTTTATTCAAAAAAATTATCATGCGCAAGGAGGGGAATTGGATTTGGTTATGCGGGACGAACAAAACGATGAATATGTATTTGTCGAAGTAAAAACAAGAACAAATGAAGCCTTTGGATATGGCGAAGAATCTATTACGCAGTCAAAATTCGAAAAAATACTCAGGGCCATTGAGGCCTTCTTTCTCAAGGAACTTCATCTCGACGAGCCCCCCTTCTTCCGTGTGGACGCAGTTATTGTTCGTCTCAAAAATGGAGACACGTCTTGTGAACATATCGAAGACATTGGCATGGAAGATTTTCCAGGAAGTTTATAGATTCTTTTTGAGACTCTCTAATTGTTTTTGGTTGAGCACCTTCAAAAGCTCTTGATTGCTGGCTTTTTTGATACCACTCACAGAACCAAAAGTTTGCAGTAACTTTTTCTTAGTGAGCCCACCAATGCCAGGAATGTCATCAAGGACAGATTTAATTGCTTTCTTTTCTCTGACAGACCGATGAAAGGAGATTGCAAAACGATGGGCTTCATCACGAATCCGTTGAAGTAATTTCAAAGCTGGATCATCAAAAGGAAGTTCGATGGGTTCTTTTTTGTTTGGAAGGAAAATTTCTTCTTCTCGTTTCGCGAGCGCAATAATTTGTTTGGTGGGACGGAATTTTTTTGGAAAAGATTTCGCTTTTGAAAATCGTGCAACCGCTTTCATCACACTTGATAACTGTCCTTTTCCTCCATCGATAACAATGAGGTCTGGAAATTTCTCAGCGATTTTTTTATCATCTTTTCGAGCAAATCGTCGCGCTAAAATTTCATTCATGGCCGCAAAATCATCGACTTTTCCATCGGGCAGTGTCTGTATCTGAAATCTGCGATATTCGGACTTCTTTGGTTCGCCACTGATGAATACGACCTGACTGGCAACGGTGGACGTCCCCCCTAAATGTGAAATATCAAAACACTCCATACGACGAGGAACTTCTTTCAAATTCAGCGCCTCAGCCAACCTCGGTAAAGCTTTCGCAAAATTTTCTGTATGACTTTGTTCTTCAACGAGCTTTCGTTCAGCAAAGATTTTTGCATTTTTTGCGGTCATATCGAGGACGATTTTTTTCTCTCCCCGTTGTGGTTTGAGAATGGTAATTGAAGCACCATCACCGAAATTATCAGATAAAAATTGTGCTGTCTTTTCTCCATCTTCCAGTTCTACGGGAACATAAATTTCTGACGGCATTTCTTGGACCTTTTCGTAAAACTGCAACAAAAACGATTCCACCACTTCATTATCAGATAAAAATTCTTCTGCGCGAAAACTGAGTTCGTTTTGATCCAGTAGTTTTCCTTCGCGAAACGCTATTCTCACCGCATACACCGCATTTTCATGCCTGACGAAATGCACAAAATCACGATTTACGGTGTCAGAAAATTGTACCGTTTGTTTCTGTGTAGAGGTTTCAATAGATTGGATTGTGTCGCGGGTCTTGGCGGCTGCTTCGAAGTTTTTTTCCATAGCAAATTTTTGCATTTTTTCTTTCAAAACTCCGAGCACATCTCCCGTTTGTCCTCGAAGAAATTGCTTCATCATCTTCACGTTGTTGTTGTACGACTCTTTATCATTCTCCAGTCCTCCTGTGATCACAAGTGGGTAATAATCAAGCGAAGACTTGGTCATTTTTATCCGGAAAAATTTCTGACAAAATCGCACGGTTTCTCGAAATTCTTTCGCAGAAGTTTTGGGACCGATATAGGTACTGCCGTCTCGCACTAATCGACGCGTGATTTCCATTTTTGGAAAATCTTCATTTGTAATTCTCAAGTACACAAAATTTTTATCATCTTTTAACCGCACATTAAATCGTGGTTGAAATTCTTTGATCAAATTATTCTCTAAAATCATAGCCTCCATATCAGACCCCACTATACGAGTCTCAATCTTTGTAATCTTGGATGTCATGATTTCTATTCGCGGAGAAAGAGGCTTCTTTCCAAAATAACTCGAAACCCGTTTTCGCAAATGTTTTGCTTTTCCGACGTAGAGCAATTGTTCGTTTTTGTCCCAAAACAAATAGCATCCGGGACTTGTTGGAATTTTACTCGCGCGGAATTGGAATTTTTTTTCTTTTGTTTTCACGGACAGAGTTTACTTTTTTAGTCAGAAATTTAAAATAGCAACATGAAGAAAATTATGAATGCCATCAAAAAAGAGCCAAAAACAGAGAAAGAGATGGAGGATGTTCGGAAAGAATTACTGCGACTCAAAAAAATTCTTGATGGGGCTGGGTTTTCTGATTTTGTGAAGTATCTCCGTTCTCCGTGGCGAATTATGTGGATTAATTTTTGGGGAGGGGTATTTCGAGGATTTGGAATTTTGATAGGAATGACAGTAGTAGTGGCGCTCTTGGTGTGGTTTTTAACAAAGATGGTTGACTTTCCACTCATTGGTCAATATTTTGAAGAAGTGCTTGATGCCATCAAGCTCTACACTCCACAAAACGGTGTTCGATGATTATACAATTCCTGATTTCTTTTATTTCTATTTTGCTCCAACTTTTGTTTTGGGCGGTGTTTATAAGTGTGGTGCTATCTTGGTTTTCAGAAAAAAAGAGCCAATTAGGACTCATGCTTGATCAAATTGTAAATCCCTTACTCAAACCATTTCGATGGGCACATCTTGGACCTTTTGATTTTTCTCCGGTGTTGCTTCTTATTCTCTTGAGCTTTTTGCGACAAGTATCGATTCAATTTTTGGTGCAGTTTTTGATGAAATAACGAGTCGCGGATTTGCATCGACAAATTGCACCTGTGCGATGTTGGGGTTTTTCTCATACAAAAAGTACGCCACGCTTCCAATCATGGCAGCATTATCAGTAGAATAGATGAATTTATTTGTCGTAAAAAATTTCTTATCCCATTGTTCACACGTATTCTTTAGAGCTTCTCGGAGTTGTTTATTCGCCGAAACACCGCCGACAAAGTGAAAAGATTTCACTTCAGGATGTTGTTCGAAAGCGCGTTCTAGTTTTTTCACACAGGTTTTGACGGCAGTTTCTTGGAAGCTTGCACAGACATTAGCGATAAATGTTTCATTGGATGGATCTTCACACGCCTCAACAGTTCTATAAATCGCGGCTTTGAGTCCAGAAAAAGAAAAGTTCAAAGAATCCGGTTCAAGCATGATTACCGGAAAATCAAAAGCCGTCGGATCACCTTTCTCTGCTAATTCCGAAACAATCGGTCCCCCTGGATACCCGAGTCCGAGCATTTTGGCGCATTTATCAAAAGCCTCTCCGAGTGCATCATCAATTGTTTGTCCTACTTTTTTCGTATCGGTGAAGTTGTCGCAAATATAAAAATCAGAGTGTCCCCCCGACGCCGTGAATGTTAACGCGGGAAACTCAAAATCTTCAAGTTTGCGATCAAGTGCCACCGATGCCATGTGTCCGAGGATATGATGGACGGGGATGAGTGGTTTTTTCTTCAATAACGACAAGAAACTCGTTGCGGTTGTTCCTGTGAGAAGTGAGGTTTGGAGTCCTGGACCTTGCGTCACCGCAATAGCGTCGACATCTTCAATGGTTGCATTCGCCTCCTTCAAACACTGCTCCAGAACCGCTCGCCAATTCTCCGCATGCAAACGAGCCGCGATTTCCGGCACTACACCTCCGTACTCATGGTGCTCAGGTTGGGTTTGACGGACATTTGCGAGCACATTCACTCCATCCTCCACCACAGCAATTGCGGTGTCGTCACAGGAGGTTTCAAAGGCGAGGATTTTCATCGGAAGAGAACATAAAGAAAAAGCGCCACATAATCAATAGATTACGCGGCGCAGTTAAGAATAGGATTGTGTTAGGGCTCAAAAATCTCACAGGTGTTTTTGTGACGTTCTTTTGTTTTAGCCACAAGATTTCTTCCTTGATAAATCAAAAAAGGAATCCCAAAGACTACAAGTAGACCCCCAAAAATAAAGCAATAAAGAGGGTCTTCCCCTAATATTCCTGCAATAATGAGGGCGCCTCCTGAGACCAACATAAGTATTGGCCAAAAGAGGCTTTTGTCAGAAAAAATGTTCATATTACGATGTTTTAATTTGGCATTGTTTCATTTTTCCTAAAAAGAGAAAGTAACCGACATCAAGAATAAGCACAAAAAATGCAATGCCTTGAATCCAGCCATTTCCCCAAATAAGAATAGCGATACAGACAATTCCAATTACTAGAAGTGTTAAATTTAGGATTTTTTTCATACGATAAAAATATTTAGATTTCTAATTTATTGAGTTCGTTAATTTAAAGAACAATCCTATTGTTATGACAGTCCAGCGGACTGAAAGTCCAACAGGAAGCGTGTCATAATGCATTGTGTTTAACTCAAAAGTAATATGTCGTCAAGTTATCAGTGGTTTTTGGACAAAAGATTTTTTTCCTGCTACCGTTGTTTTCGAAAAATTCAATACACATTAATACAATGACAAAAAATCTAGTGATCGTGGAGAGTCCGGCGAAAGCAAAAACAATTGAAAAGTTCCTTGGGAAAGACTTTACGGTGAAATCCAGTTTCGGTCATATCCGAGATTTGCCAAAAAAAGGTATGTCGATTGATATCGAAGGAGGGACGTTTGAGCCGACCTACGAAGTATCTACTGACAAGAAAAAAACGGTAACAGAACTCAAGAAACTCTCAAAAGATGCGGTCGTCTGGCTGGCAGCAGATGAAGATCGAGAAGGGGAAGCGATTGCATGGCATTTGAAAGAAGCGTTGAAACTGGATCCAAAGAAAACGAAACGAATTGTGTTTCACGAAATTACGAAACCCGCGATTCTTCATGCGGTAGAAAATCCACGAGAACTCGATACTAATCTTGTTGATGCACAACAAGCGCGACGAGTGCTTGATCGATTGGTGGGATATGAACTTTCTCCAGTATTGTGGAAAAAAGTCAGGACAGGACTTTCAGCGGGACGAGTGCAATCAGTGGCGGTGAGACTTATTGTAGAACGGGAACGAGAAATTGAGGCATTTGACTCTACTTCAACTTTCAAGATTACGGCAGAATTTGATCTTGGGGGAGGAAAGGTATTGAAAGCGGAATTACCAAAGAAATTTGAAACAGTGGATGAAGCGAAGAAATTTTTGGAATCTTGTATTGGAGCAAACTTCAAAGTTTCGAGTCTCGAAACTTCTCCTGGAAAACGATCTCCATCAGCACCATTTACCACTTCCACACTCCAACAAGAAGCGAGTCGGAAACTTGGATTCTCAGTAAAACAAACCATGACCGTGGCACAGCGGTTGTATGAAGCAGGAAAAATTACCTACATGCGTACTGATTCGGTGAACCTGTCAGATCAAGCACTTGGACAAGCCGGAAACGAAATTGAATCACGTTACGGAAAAGAATTTGTGCAGATCCGAAAATATAAAACGAAATCTTCTGGTGCTCAAGAAGCGCATGAGGCGATTCGTCCAACTGATCTTGCTAATGACAGTGTATCTGGAGATGCGGGTCAATCGAAATTGTACAGCTTGATTTGGAAACGAACGATTGCGTCACAAATGGCGGAAGCGAAACTCGAAAAAACGACGGCTACTATCGATATTTCTACGCGAAAAACACAACTTATTGCCAAAGGAGAAGTGGTGAAATTTGAAGGATTTTTGAAAGTGTATTTTGAGGGAACCGATGAAGAAAATGGAGATGATCCATTGGCAAAGAAAATGTTGCCTCCGCTTAAAGTTGGGCAAGAATTAACACTCGACACAATGCAAGCGGGAGAAACTTTCTCTCGTCCACCAGCGAGATATACCGAGGCGAGTTTGGTTAAGAAAATGGAGGAAATGGGGATCGGGCGACCATCAACCTACGCGCCAACAATTTCTACGATTCAAGATCGTGGGTATGTGGAAAAAGGAGATTTAGAAGGAAAAGAACGAAAATTACAAATATTCCTCTTGAAATCAGAAAAGATTACCGACGAAAGTAGAACAGAAATTACCGGAGCCGATAAATCAAAACTTTTACCAACAGACATTGGAAATGTTGTGACCGATTTTCTTGTAAAACACTTTCCAAAAATTGTGGATTACAATTTTACGGTTCAGGTGGAGGAAGAATTTGATTCCATTGCGCATGGAAAACAGAAGTGGAATAAAATGATTTCGGAATTTTATACTCCATTCCGAGCAACCGTTGACGAGGCTGCGGATATTTCTCGAGAAGAAGCACAACAAGTGCGAGAACTCGGAGTTGATCCTGAAAGCGGAAAGCCAGTTTTGGTACGAGTTGGACGATATGGTCCAATGTTTCAAATTGGGACAAAGGATGACGAAGAAAAACCACGATTCGCGTCTCTTCCTGTAGGGAAAAAGATGGATGAGGTAACGTTGGAGGATGCGTTAGAGCTCTTCAAGCTTCCGAGAATCATTGGGCAAACGAAAGATGGAGAAGACATCGGAGCGAATTTTGGGAGATTTGGACCGTACATTAAATTCGGAAGTAAATTTGTTTCTATTAAACCAGACGATCCATTCACAATTACACTTGAACGAGCATTAGAGCTTATTGAAGAAAAGAAAAAAGCGGACAAAGAGAAATTTATTCAGACATTTGAAGGTTCTGATATTCAAGTTCTCAAAGGACAATATGGGCCATACATCACGGACGGAAAGAAAAATGCGAAAATTCCAAAAGACAAAGAACCAGCGAAATTGACACTCAAAGAATGTGAGGCACTCATCAAAGAAGCGCCGACGAAGAAGAGAAGATTTGTGAAAAAATAATTGAGCAGTACAATCTTATCGGTCGGGCGAGTAGCTCAGTGGTTAGAGCAGGGCGCTCATAACGCTTTGGTGGCAGGTTCAATTCCTGCCTCGCCCACCAGTGTTTTACAGTGAAGAAATGAAATTAAAAGGAGACAAGATTCATCATCACGAAATTATAAAACATGAAACAAAAAAACATGTTTTTTTGAAGTTTTTATTAATTTTTTCTGTTTTTCTAATATATTTTATTTTTATCACGGTGGAATATGGACTGAAAGATGGTTTTTTTGTGACAATGCTTACGTGGTCTTTTTTTGTTCTTTGTACACCTATAGCAGACGCAGGATTCTTACTTGATTTTCCAGTTAGACTCATTACTCGAATTAGAATGTTTTTTTCTGAATCAATAGTTTGGGGCATTGCGATTTTATTAAATTTTTATACATTTTTTATTCATCCAGAGATTTATACAAAAACAAAACTCCTTCTTCTTTTTCAGCATATTTTAGCGCATCCTTTTCCGTTTTGGGCCATTATATTGTTATCAGCGGTGGGGACTTTTATGTCTATTCAGTTTGGAGATGAATTAATGGATAAAGTACGACACAGTGAGCGAAATTTATACAAAAAACAAAAACATAAATATAAATTTATTGGAATGATTTTTATTATGGGATTGGCAATTGTTTTAGGGTCAAGACTAGAACAGCGAGTTATTTTTAAGTATTTCTAACATTTTACC
>CAZDZO010000029.1:0-9320 GCA_964509975.1 uncultured Candidatus Peribacteria bacterium | reverse complement strand
AGCGCTTCTCTGATAAGGAAGAGGTCCGAGGTTCAAGTCCTCGCATGCCCACCATTAATATGTTTCATGCGTATGTTCTTCAAAATAAAGAAGGAATCCTTTATAAGGGGTTTACTTCTGATTTGAAAAAAAGAATAGAGCAGCATAACGCAGCGGATTCTTTTAAGCATTGGACAAAAAATAAGGGACCTTGGAAGCTTATTTATTGTGAAGAGTTTTTTTCCTCAAAAGAAGCTCGAAAAAGGGAATCATTTTTTAAAACAGGAAAAGGAAGGGAATTTTTAAAAGGGCATATGTCCGCCTCGGCGGATGGTTAGAGCGCTTCTCTGATAAGGAAGAGGTCCGAGGTTCAAGTCCTCGCATGCCCACCATGTCGTTATCAATGACGGCATGTTTTGATAATTTTCCTTTTTCTGTTATCATTGTTTACGTAATCGATTACGTAAACGTTTACGTAAATATGAAATATTATGGCACATGCAAAAACGGCATCAGAGTCAGTTAGAAAGCTCACTAAAGTTGGGGGGCTGAGTTACTGTGTTACGATCCCTTTGGATATTATTCGAGAATTCGGATGGCAGGAACGGCAAAAACTTGTAGTAAAAAAACGAGGAAAGAAATTGACTATTGAAGATTGGAAAAAGTAAAAGCATTCTTTTTTTGACGTTCTTCTGAACATCCTTACACTGCCCTTTGCACATGAAATTTATTCCTGTCCTCACTTTTGTGACCGCCAAGCTCGCGTATTTGGTGTGTTTCACTGTAATGGGAGGAATCATGAATTTAGGAATGGCAGAGGCGACTATTGCCACAGTGCCTTGTCACGGGATGGTGATACCAATGGAAGAAAAAAAGGAAATGGACAAACCGTGTTCTGCGTGTATCGATTCTGAAGAACAGTGGAGCCAGAATCTTATTTTCTCGAATCAAGAAGTAGTACTTCAAGATATACGACAAGCTTTTACGGCATTTGCGTGGGAACTTTTTGTTTTACCCAAGATCGATATTGCAATTGTGGAACAAATCCACGATCCGCCGGACCATATGGCTTCGCAAAATTCGCACTTGATCGTTACCAAATCAACCATATTTCGGCTCTGAATTCTTTCGTCAAAATTCTTTTGACGCATGTTTCGTGTGTTTTTTTAGAAATTTTTTTTACTTTTAATTTTTTAAATTACTTTTTTAAACCTTACTAACAATGATTAAAACAATAACTGCTTTCGGAATCTTCGCTGCGGTGGCTATCGCAGGAGCTTTCTTTTTTAATGCTCCAACAGTAGCAGAAGCAACTACTACAGAAGTTCTTTCAACTTGTGATGGTGGAAATGGCGGATGTGGATGTGCTAGTGCTGGAGACTGTGGAAAATCAGGATGCACTGCTGAGAAAAAAGCAGGATGTGGATGTGGTAAATAATCAAGCTCCTCGTTCTCACGCCCCCTTCCCTTTATGGGCGGGGGGTGTTTTGAAGTACTTGCCTTTCCTCTCAAAACATGGTATAATTATATTTAATGGTGCAAAAATTCTCTGTCATCATCCCCTCACACAACGAAGGCGACTGGTTGAAGAAAACCGTCTTTGGGGTGCTAGAGAACACCACCTACCCTGATTTTGAAATTGTGGTGGTGGCTGACGGATGCACCGATAAGTCTTGTGATTTCTTGCACAAAGGCGTTCCGAACGTGAAATTGATTCAACCTGAAACCTCTGTCGGAGCGGCGAAGGCGCGGAATGAAGGCGCGAAAATAGCGGAAGGAGATTTATTTGTATTCCTTGATTCTCACATGATTCCAACCGATGAGAGTTGGTTGAGTGAATTGGCATTGCAACTTGAAAATGAGGGTGTGGGTGCAGCGACACTCAAAATTCCATACTTAGAAGAAAGGAATCGAGTGGCTTATATTTACACGATCAAAGATCTACTTCTCGAACCAACCTGGGTTTCTCCAACGAGCAAAACAGAGGTTCAACAAGTGCCAGCGATTCCCGGAGCGTGCTTTGGAATTCGTCGTGCAATGTTTCAAAAAACCGGTGGCTTTGATTCAGGCCTTATGAAATGGGGGCGAGAAGATTTGGAATATTCACTTCGTCTGTGGCGATTGGGATACGATCTAACGATGTCGCCACGAGCGGGCATAGCACATTCCTGGGAACGCAAACGAACCTTCGAGATCTCGTGGAACGAGGTGGATTATAACATTCTCAGAACCGCACTGACCCTCCTTTCTCCAGATTACTCGGACAAGGTGGCGAAACATTTGCAAACAATTCGACCACAGAATGTCACAAAATATCTTCATTTGCTCAAACAAGATGAAGAATTCCAAACTCGCAAAAAAATCCTTTCACAACAATTTACCCGAAGTTTTCATGATTACATTAGTACTTTTGGTCGGCTTTTACCGATTGTATAAAGAATCTCGTCCACGGAAAAACAACCTCCTGTCAATTGCAAAATTGTGAAACATTTGTACCATCGTTCTCAGTAAGTTTGAAACGCTACTGATTATTTAAAACATGCCACATTACGAAAGAAACATTCGATTGATTCTTTTTCTCATTCTTCCGATTTTGGGATTCCTTCTTGGCTGGAGCTTGAGCCAAAAGAATGCAGAATATGAACCAGCGCTAACAGTCGAAATTAATGCAGGAGAAACGACAGAAGAACTTGTTATCGAAGAACCCGTTTTGAAGATCAAAAAAAATACAAAACCAAAAGATGTAGATTTATCTTTATTTTGGGAAACCTGGAATGGAATGGAGGAAAATTATCTTCACGCTGAGGATCTCAAAGTTGAGACACAAGTGTATGGAGCAATCAAAGGACTTATCCGATCGCTTGAGGATCCCTACACGGTGTTTATGACACCTGATGAAACGAAGAAATTTGAAGAAAATATCTCTGGAGAATTTGAAGGCATTGGAGCCGAAATTGCGATTAGAAATAAACAATTGGTTGTGGTAACTCCGCTAAAAGGATCGCCAGCGCAACAAGCC
This sequence comes from uncultured Candidatus Peribacteria bacterium, assembly GCA_964509975.1. Classification (GTDB taxonomy): domain Bacteria; phylum Patescibacteriota; class Gracilibacteria; order UBA4473; family UBA4473; genus CAZVBV01. The sequence continues at coordinate 6,322 of CAZDZO010000029.1, read as the reverse complement.
GGAATCCAAGCAGGGGACATTATTTATAAAATTAATGACGAACCAACACATGATATTTCTATTGATGAGGCGGTTATGAAAATTCGTGGACCAAAAGGAGAAAAAGTAGTGCTTTCCATTGTTCGAGAGGAAGAGCGAAATCCATTGGAGATTACTATCGTGCGAGACAATATTGTGATTGATGCACTTGAATGGGAAATGAATGATGATGTAGCGGTTATCACTTTGGCACAATTTGGAACGGATATCGTGAGTGAATTTCAAACCGTTACGGCTGAAATTTTACTGCAGAATCCACGAGGAATTATTCTTGACCTTCGAAACAATGGAGGAGGATTGCTTGATGCGTGTGTAAAAATTGCATCAGAGTTTGTTGATCAGGAAATTATTGTTCGTACAAAAGGACGGAAATTCGGAGATTCTGGTGATATCATGAGTGGGCGAAATGGAGCATTCCTTGATGTACCTCTTATCGTACTCGTCAACAAAGGGTCGGCATCTGCTTCGGAAATTTTTGCTGGAGCGGTTCAGGATCACAAAAGAGGTTTGCTTCTTGGAGAAAAAACATTTGGAAAAGGATCTGTGCAAAATGTAATTCCGTTGTCGGATGGATCAAGCTTGAAAGTGACTATTGCTGAATGGTTGACACCAGAAGGGCGATCAATACATGAAGAAGGGATTGATCCAGATGAAATAGTTGAGATTTCTGATGAAGATTTTGAAAATGAAGAAGACACGGTGTTGCGTCGAGCCTTGGATTTAGTGGGAACAGATGAGATGACAGCCATTATGGAAGCAGAGGAAGTTGAAGAAGATAAGGAAGAAGAAATAGAAGGAGGACTCGAAACAGAAGAAGAAATAACTGAAGAATAAGTTGCCATTTTCTTTATTTTCTCTAGATTTCAAAGTGATGCGAAAGCTTCTAATACTCCTTGGATTCTGTCTTTTTTCAACCGCTCATGCAGAGGTTCCTTCAACATTGAATCTTATTTTTGAAGACCGTGCATTGACGATTAATTTTGAGGCACAACCAGAACTACTGCAACAAAGCGCACAGCATTATTTGATTATTGGAAAGGATCGTATTCCTGTGGACTTGGATCAAAATCTTCCCATGGAAAATGAATTTTTCTCTATTGAAACAGATTTTTATACAACCATTTCCCCCCAAAAGCTCGAGGAGTTTTTGAAATCAATGTCGATTATTCGAGAGAAACGGAGTAAACAATCGGTTGAAGTGCGTATTGAGGATAAAGAAGTGGTGTTTGATGGGACGCCTCGTGATGGGTTTTCTATTGAAATAGATCGTCTTATTGTTCTCATGAATGAAGCATTGCAAAAAGAGAAACGATTTGTGAGAGTGCCAGCAGAAAAAATATTTTCCGATGTAGTCGTGCATCCAAAACTCAAAAAGAAAGGTATTCAAGAAATTATTGCAGTTGGGGAATCAAACTTCACGGGATCATCGGAAGCCAGACGACAAAACATTATTGCGGGATCACAGAAATTTAACGGGGTGATTGTTCCACGAGATGGAATCTTTTCGTTCAATAAAATTCTCGAATCAGTGGAAGAAGAAGATGGATTTGTGAAGGAACTTGTGATCAAAGGTGACAAAACAGAAAAAGAGCTCGGAGGAGGTGTTTGTCAGGTTTCGACCACCGCTTTTAGAGCAGCGCTGTCGGGAGGACTTGTTATTCGTCAGCGTCGAAATCATTCTTATGCGGTGCCGTATTACAAGCCGTACGGACTGGATGCGGCGATTTATTTGGGGGCGTTAGATATGCGTTTTCGAAACGATACCCCAGGCTCAATCTTGATTCAGACATTTACCGAAGGAGATAATCTTTTCTTCGTATTTTATGGAACCGATGATGGACGGAAAGTTTCACTTTCTGGACCGTTTATCTCTGATTACAAAGAAGCGCCGGAAGCATTGGTCTACGAATCAGAAGATCTGCCATTGGGAGAAATGCAAGAAATTGGACAGGCACATGATGGCTTTCGAGCAGAGTGGATTCGTCGAGTAGAAAAAGATGGAGAAATTAAAAAAAGTCATTTTATTTCAGAATATAGAGCCTGGCCGGCCAAAAGATTGAAAGGAGTTTCTTATAAAATGGCGCAATGAAAATTCATTTTGTTGGGATCGGTGGAATAGGAATCTCTGGAATTGCACAATTTTGCAAAGAACGCGGAGACGAAGTAACGGGATCGGATATTGTCGAAAGCGAAATTTTTCCAGCTCTTCAAGAATCGGGCATCAGTATTTCCGTTCCTCAAAAAGCAGAAAATATTTCTTCAGATTGTGATTTAGTAATCTATACGGAGGCGGTAGATGAGAATAATCCAGAGAGAGTCTCGGCCAAAGAAAAAGGGATTCGTGAGATGTCTTATTTTAGGTTTCTCGGAGAACTCTCGGCAGAGTTTCATACGATTGCGGTTGCGGGAACTCATGGCAAAACAACAACCTGTGGACTTATTGCGGCTGGAATGAAAGGGAATCAATTTGATCCGACATTTTTTGTGGGATCAACATTGGCAGAATTTAATGGTTCAAATTTTCATTTGGGCACAAATGATTGGATGGTGTGTGAGGCATGTGAATATCGTAATAATTTCCAATATCTCAAATCCGAAATTGTCGTTCTCACCAACGTCGAATGGGATCATCCGGATAGTTACCCAACGGAAGAAAGTTACTTTGAAGCATTTCGATCATTTGTTGAGGATGCCAAACTGGTTATTTATCATAGAGGAGATGAGGGTGCGGAGCGGGCTCTTGAGAAATTCAAAGGAGAAAAGTTCTCTATTCCCGCACAAAGTCCAAATAGTTGGGAATCGTTGCTTCAGCTTACTGGACAGCACAATTATGATAATGCGACACTATCATTAGCTCTTGCGCACAAACTGGAATTGAATCTCGAACAATTCAAAAAAGGACTAGGAATGTTCACGGGAGCCGGACGACGACAAGAGCTTCTTGGAACAAAAGATGGTATTCATATCTACGATGACTATGGACACCATCCCACTGAGATTCGGGCAACACTGTCAGGACTTCGCGAGAAATATCCAGATAGTCGCATTGGACTTATTTATGAACCGCATCAGTTTTCTCGGACGAAACAGTTTTTTGAGGAATTTGTAGAAGCGCTTCGATTGGCAGATTTTACCGCCTTGTTCCCGATTTATGAAGCACGAGATAGCGAAGAAGATAAACAGTTTCGAATTGAGAATTTTCTCACAGCAGAACCTTCTTTCTCTCTTGTGACAACGAAGGCAGACGCGCAAGAATTTCAAAAAAATCTCCGAGAAGGAGATGTTTTATTGTTTATGGGAGCGGGAAAAATTTCAGTATTTGGGAGAGAGTTTTTTGCGTGAGGCGATTGCTTCGGCGGATATTTTTTTTGCGAGTGGCTTGAGATAGGCATTTTCTGAAAAAATCTTCTTTTCCAACCATTTTGGAAAAATATCCTGAGTAAAGGTGAAACTTCTAAAAATGAAATAGAGATAACAGGTTTCGTATTTCTTTTTTTGTGAATTCTTGTGCGCGGAAAGAGCGTTGTGAACAATGTCAGAAGCTTTTAGGAAAGGGGCAAGCGCATTTCCAGAACGTGTGATGCGTTCAATATAATCTGCAGAAGATTCTCGAAAGTTTTCGCCCCTTCGTCGTGTAAGAATTTGCCCAGTTTCAATAATTTCTTCCATTTCTCCTTTTGGAAATTTGAGTTTTTTGAGGAGATGGCGAATAGTGTCTTCGTCTCCTTTCTTATCTTCACAAAAATCATGAAACATTCCTGCCAAAACAATGGCACGTTGTTTTGTTTCGAGATGCGCGAGGTAAAGTTTATCTTCTGCTGATATTTTTTTATTAAATTTCCCTTCGTTCAAGATTCCTAATGCAATAATAGGAACACCCAAGAGATGATTGATTTCGGGTTCTTTGTGTCCAGAGACAGGATTTTGTGCACTCACACGAAAATCAAATTCCCCAAGATCATTTCGATATTGTTCTGCGAGGAACGCGATCACGCTTTTTACAATTGTAATATCTTTTTTGGAAAATCCTTGTTGGGCCATCGCCCAGAATAAAATATTTTTTTGGTATTCAAATTCATTTTCTCCTCCAGAATTATCAGTGCTTCCAAAAGTCCAAAAAGTGGATTCTTTTTGCCCAAGAATATGTAATAAGCCTTGCTCGTTTTTCTTCATAATTTCCCCAAAGTCTATCATTCTTTTGTAATTACTCAAATTTTTTGTTTAGAAAAAGTTTATTTCTTTATTTCTTCATACACATTTACTTGAAATCGTTCGATAAGTTTTTCTTCCCCTTGAAGAGCATTATCTATTTTTGTAATAGTAGCTTTCATAAGATGCTGACATTCCATTGGAATAAAAAATTGAAATCCAACACTTGTACGGGGACCGTTTTTTTTTGATTCTGGGTTTTCTTTATAAGTATCAGTTCGAGAATATTCAGTGTATTTATATCCGAGAGATTTGAAGGTTTTATTACACAAATGATCAGCTCCATTTGGATTGTTTGGGTGTGAGGGAGGGGGTTCAAATTCCTTCTCTGCAGTGAATTGATTGAGAATTACTTGACCAAATAATTCAAAAGGAACGCCCAGTGTGTGGAGTATTTTTTGAGTAACAGTTTTTTTCTGTTCAACTACAGGAGGCTCTTCATTAGTATCAGGAATCTCTTCAGAAATAAAATTCTTTAAGACGCACTCAATTACAATTCGCGGATTTTTATTCATAAAAGACAATCTACAGTTCCAATTGTTCGTCGACCTTTTTTGCAAAGTCTGTATCAACTTCAACCATTTCTGGCCATGTTTCACAGGCATGAATAGCTGTTGCCCTTGCCTTATCTTGATCGGTTGGTTTGTGAGTATCTAGGTGGCTGCTCATAATAAAAAATTAAATCATGGGTTTTTTACCCTTATTAAAACCTTTTGTCAAATGGCTTCTAAAATTGACTTTCCTGCTTCTTTGAGCACAATTCATAAGAATAAAAACAATTCCTATGGTAGAAAAACCCACCGTCAAAGCGCTCTATCGAGAAACAAAAACCTATTTAAACAATGAGATCAAGATCTCTGGATGGATCAGAACCGTACGATCATCCAATGCGTTTGGATTTATTCAATTGAACGATGGAACCTTTTTTCAAGGCGTACAGGTGGTGTTTGAAAAAGAACTTTCCAATTTTGATGAGATTGCGAAGTTTCCTATCGGAGCCGCGATCAATGTGGAAGGAAGATTGGTAGAATCTCAAGGGGGAGGGCAAGTATTTGAAATTAAAGCAACAAGTGTTTCACTTGAGGCAGACTCAGATGCAGATTTTCCGCTCCAAAAGAAACGACATAGTCTTGAGTATCTTCGAACAATTGCCCACTTGCGTCCACGAACAAATACTTTCCAAGCGGTGTTTCGACTTCGATCAGTGTTGTCTCATGCGATTCATTCCTTTTTCCAGGAACGAGGATATATCTACGTCCACACGCCAATTATTTCAACCAGTGATTGCGAAGGAGCGGGGGAAATGTTCCAAGTGTCCACACTTGATCTCAAAAATCCTCCCAAAACGGAGGACGGGGAAGTAGATTTTTCAAAAGACTTTTTCGGCAAACCGGCGGGGTTGACCGTGAGTGGACAGCTTCAAGGTGAGGCATACGCACTCGCATTCAAAAATATTTACACCTTCGGACCGACCTTCCGAGCCGAGAATTCAAACACTTCTCGACACGCGTCTGAGTTTTGGATGATGGAACCAGAGATTGCCTTTGCCGACATCAATGACAACATGGATTTGGCAGAAGACATGATGAAATACGTAATCGATTACGTACTAAAAGAATTGCCCGAGGAGATGGAGTTTTTCAATAAGTTTATTGATGAAGGCATTTTGGATCGTTTGAAAAACATTGTCGACTCGAAATTTGAACGGATGACTTACACCGATGCGGTGGAACTCCTCGAAAAATCAGGAGAGAAATTTGAATTTCCCGTCAAATGGGGGATTGATTTGCAGAGTGAGCACGAGCAATACATTTGTAAAAAATTTGGAAAGCCTGTATTCGTCATTGATTACCCAAAAGACATCAAGGCGTTTTACATGCGGTTAAATGAGGATAATAAAACAGTTGCCGCGATGGATCTCCTTGTCCCAGGAGTGGGAGAAATTATTGGTGGATCGCAACGAGAAGAACGGCTCGATATTCTTGATTCCAGAATAAAAGAGATGGGGCTCGATCCAGCAGATTATGGATGGTATCGAGAATTGCGGAAATACGGTGGTGTGAAACACGCGGGA
>CAZDZO010000028.1:0-10152 GCA_964509975.1 uncultured Candidatus Peribacteria bacterium | reverse complement strand
TTATCATGACGATAGATTAGCGTTTTTTATTTCGCTATTCTAGGCATGACCCTTGAATTTTTTTATGCATCATCAGATGATCCACCAAAACCAATGCCGTCATCGCCTCCAATACCGGAATCACTCGCGGCACAATAATCGGATCATGCCGTCCTTCGATTTCAAGTTCGACTTCTTCACCCTTTGAATTAATGGTCTTTTGGGGTTTGGCAATAGAAGGGGTTGGCTTCACCGCCACTCGAAACCAGATGTCTTCGCCTGTGGAGATACCACCAAGAATGCCACCATTGGCATTCCTTTGCGTTTGAATTTTCTCCAAATTCAAATTCTTATCTTGCAAATTCTCCCCCTGACAATGGGGAGTTAGAGGGGGTTTGGAATCGTTCTCAACAAACGAATCGTTCGCCTCCGACCCTTTTTTGGAAGCAAGAGAAAATCCTTCCCCCATCTCAAATCCTTTTACCGCTCCAATTGATAAACAAGCCTTCGCGAGGTCTGCTTCAAGTTTATCGAACACTGGTTCTCCCAATCCCGCTGGAACATTTTTAATTCTGATTTCAATGATTCCTCCGAGTGAATCTCCGTCTGCTTTTACAGACTCAACATAAGCCAATGTTTTCTTGAGCGCCTTTTCGTCTGCCATCCGAAGTGGATTTTTTTCAATGAAAGATTCATCAACATTTTCAAATTCATCTCCACCGATTGCTCGCGCGAATCCTATAATTTCAATGCCTTCTTTTTTCAAAATTTCAGAAGCCACTGCACCTCCCATTACGCGGGAAACGGTTTCTCGTCCAGAACTGCGTCCACCTCCTCGGTGATCTCGAATCCCGTACTTCTGAGCGTACGTGAAGTCCGCATGAGAAGGCCTGAAGATGTTTTTGAGTTTTTCATAATCAAAAGAGTTTGTATCGTTATTTTTTACAAGAATGGCAATCGGCGCTCCTGTTGTCTTCCCTTCAAATACACCCGAAACGATTTCACAAACATCCGCTTCTTTGCGGTCTGTGGTAACGGAAGACTGCCCCGGTTTTCGTTTGTTAAGCAATCCTTGAACACATTTTTTGTTCAACTCAGTGTTCACAGGACAACCATCGATTACTACTCCCATCATTTCTCCATGAGATTCCCCGAAGGTTGTAATACGAAAATGCGTTCCAAAAGTATTCATAATATTTGCGTTGTAAATACCTTAAATAAACGCTCAAGTCAAAGAGTGAAAGAATGAAATACAATATCGTCTCCATTCTTCGACTCTTCAGCTTTTAAACTTTCAGACTATTTCTCAGGTAATAACAAAAAACCACCTTGGGGGCAAGGCGGCTTTGTTCTTTTAATAAGTTTGTTAATTATCGTCGTGTTCCGTTCACGTATTGATCCATTGTCATAGTTCGTCCTGCGAAACGCATACGAACCACACTCATGTTTTTTCGTCGAATTCGTGTTCGTCGTTTTGCTTTTTCAAGATCATTTCGTGATTCAGACTGCACAACCACTTTCGGTCGTACAACATCTCGTCGAACGAGTTCTGTCTTCATCTGTGCTACGTAAATATCTCGTTCTCGTGGAACATGTTGCAATCGTCGGTAATAAGATTGTCCACCAAGATCTGCATGACTTGACCTGAGAACCGTCATAATAGTTCTTGAAGAAGGATTAACATCGTTTAAGTAATACGCTCCGCTCACAAAAACAATCGCAGAAAAGATAAGCACCAAAGATGCTAAAAATGAAAACCGATGATTGTTACGCATAATGTGGGTTTGATAATTGGGTAGTGCTTTTTTACTTCGAGAGAAAAAAATGTCAAGCAAAAAGAGAACAGAAGGGGCGACAAGTTTTTTTTAATTAAAACCAAAACCCCTCTAAATCTCCCCTTAACAGGGGAAACTTTTTAAAGCCCCCTTGTTAAAGGGAATTTGGGGAATTTTCCTTCGCTCTTTCCCTATTGAATCTCAAATTCAATTCGATCAAAAATCGTTGGTAAGTTTTGAGCCCAAAATGGAGAAACTTTTATGTCGAGAACGTTTTCGATTTCCGGATAATTTGTCAGAATTCCGCGTACTTCTTGTATTGTTTTTCCCGCTACTTCTTTTCTCAGTTTTTCTCGCCACTCACGAGCTGAGATCGAATTCGAATGAATATCGAGCATCTCTACTCCCTTCATTTCCACCGACAGTTTCACCCATTTATATTTTTCCAAAGCTTCTGATTCCATAACATCATATTTTGCGGACACCGGATCTAATCGAAGAAGTTTTTTTCGATGATCTTGGGTCTCAGTAAGTTTTTCTGTAAGAAATTCCGATACTTGTGATTGATCAAAAACAATTCCCAAAAGTCGCACATGAGCCGGTACAGCAAATGTTTGCACCTCCGCTCCGATCAATTCTTCTGGAAATTCAATACTTTCAACTTTTGTCTCGAGTAGTCGCGGATCATCCAACAGCACATATCTTCCTTTTTCTCTTTCCGACCGATTCTCAATTTCCGATCGCAATTGATCGATTCCTTGAGCACGAAACTTTGCAATCAAGAGTTCCTCAACCGCTTCGAAATCTCCTTCCTCGATGAAATAATGCGTGAGTGTTGACCCTCCTACCAAAGGCCCTTTATTGGCACGCGCATAATACAATTCTCGAGATTCAGAACGCAATGCTGGAAAGAACAGTTCTGTTCCGGCTTCGATATTTCCACGATCCCCAATTGGATTCTCGTTTTCATCGTATTGATCTGCTCGGATATCGACGACTAATCGTCCTGCGCCTTTTTCGTTTCGAGGAGGAATTTTGACTTTGTCGGCAAATCGAAAAATTGCACCCTCTAACGTAGAAAGTCGAGAAGGAAGAAGAAATTTTTCGTATTTCGTTTCATTCAAAAGTGTCACTTTCCCATACGCATCCGTAATATCATAACGCCGTCCAGTAGAAGGAAATGTTTCTATTCCAATAACTTCTGTTTCAACAAAAATTCCATCTACTTTTGGTAAAAACTTCTCTTCTTTTGGGATTTTCGCGCCTGGCAGTGCAACTACAATATTTTGTGTAATGGGAATAACAGAAACGCGGAGTTTCAAAGCCACCGTAGCTCTCGGTGTAATCCATGCCCACGTTCCAATAAGCAAAACAATAACCATTAAAAATGCAAAAAATATTTTTCCTCTAATGGGTTTCCTGATGCCTTCTTGCTCAATTTTATGCGTGGCAAAAACCGGTTTTGTTTTTTGAGAAGTAAATTGCACAGGTTCCTCTTCTCCCCCTTCTTTTTCTACTGCTATTTCTGCTTCTGGAACTTCTTGTGTTTTGGTCGCGGGTTCTTTTTCGAGAGCTGTTTTGAGATCTTGCCGAGGCGCATCGAGAAACTCTGTCGGGATAACAGAATGAACAACCAAGTCTTGTGATTTCATAATGTCCCGCACAAATTTTTGATAGACCACGAAAGAAAGATGTTTCCCTTCTGTTTCTCCAACTGTTTTGAGTTTTTTGAGAAAAGAAATATCCGACAAAATAGAAAAATGCCGTGGACAGATAAAGATAATTTTTTGAACAGAAACATGCCTTACTGACTGCAAAATATCTTTTACACTGTCGCCGTCTTGCAACGAAATAGTAAGCACTTCCATGTGGAGGAAATGTACTCTAAGCAGGAAAAATTATCAAGATGAGTAAAATGGGATACGTATCCGGTTTTTAAGTCCGAATTATATACTCACCGAATTTGGTTATTCGATGAAATCACTAAAGTTAGCACGATTCAACTCGAGAAATTCTGCTGTACCCGTTTTAACAAAATTAAGATCTACTTTTAGACCTGCTCTTTCGTATTCTATGTCCGCAAAACACGGAGCTTCGTAGAATATGTTTTTTCGAAGTTTTGCTTCTTCCGCATCTAGATTCGTAATAGAGAACTGTATCTGTTCTGCTAATAGTTCTCGATCTGCATCAGTCCATTCACTTGAAACAACAACTTTGGAACCTTTTTCTACTCCTATCATATTTTGAAAAGTTACATTTTCATTATAAACAATAACTTGTTCTGTAAATTTGTCAACAACCTTTCCCAACTTTATTTTTTAAAATCGAAAATCCGAAATTATTCCTATGTCCTCACAATATATCCATATCCATGTACGGTTTCAATCATGTCTTGAGATTCTTTGAGTTTCCTACGAAGTGATCGCACATGAACCGTGATAGTATTGGAAACACTTTGTTCATCTTCCCCTTTCCAAATATAATCTTGCAATTCCTCCCGCGTCACAAGCGTGTTTTTATTACGAAGCAAAAGAAGAAGAATTTGAAATTCTTTTTTCGTAAGAGGAATTCTTTTTTGCTTACAAAATACCGCCATATTCGTCATATCAATGGCTAAATCTTTACACCGAAGAACATTATTTTTAATACCAGAATTGCGACGAAGAAGACATTTCACTCGTGCCACCAGTTCTTTGAGAGAAAAATCTTTGACCAAAAAATCATCCGCTCCCAGATTAATCGCCTTAATCCGCGCATCGACTAAATTGTTTGCCGAAATAGCAAGAATGGGCATCTTTTCCCCAAAGGCCCGAGCTGAAGCGATAATAGAAAAACCATCTTTTTTGGGCAGAACAATGTCGAGAATAATAAGATCATATTTGTTATTTTTGATCTTCTTAAGAGCAACCTCACCATCTATCGCACGGTCAATAATAAAATTCTCTTGTTTTAATGTTGTCTCGATAAGATTCAACATCGATTCATTGTCTTCAACGACGAGTATTTTCATGCGATTGGAAGCTCTGAATACCGCGAATATCAACTTTGTTGACATTCCTGTCAATCTTTTTATTTCACATAAATTTCACATTTCAAAATTGCAAAGAGAAAAAAATAAATTTTCTCTTTACAAAATGCACACATTAATGTACGACCATAGTCTAAATACAAAGAAAAATATTCCACAGAATTGTCCATTCTTTGTATTACCTACCGTTCTTTCGTTTTCGACAGTGTTCCTATCCTTCTTTTTATGAAGAGCTTCCCCGAAGTCAGTAACCCCGTCCAAACTACCAGCATTCTTTATCCTCTATCGGATAAAAAAAATCTCTTAAAAAATACTTTTAAAAGGGTCTCAAAAAGATATTTTTTCTTTTTACCACAAACTCAACTTCAAAGGATTTCTCTGCAAACAAAAAAAACAAACGTCATTACCTCCTTCAAGCAACTCCAGGAACTCAACACTTCCAGAAATAGTTTCCTGTCTATTGCTTCTCATGAACTCCGAACACCTATGACGGTTATTAAAGGATTTACTGAATTCCTTTTGTCAGAAAAATTTGGGTCCGTGAATAATAAACAACGAGAGTTTCTGTATACCATATCCAGAAATACCACTGATCTTATAAAACTTGTAAATAAAATGCTCGATATTAGTCGTCTTGAAGCGGGAAAAATGACTTTCGAGTTCCGAAATATTGCCATTTCTGAATTTCTTGCCGAAACAACTCGAGAGTTTCAAGTGCTTTGCTCTCAAAAGAAAATAACCTTGCAGTTCAAGAATCCTGACAAAGTGAATCTCTTTATTAAAAGCGACCCCTTTAAGGTAAAACAAATTTTAACAAATCTCATCAGTAATGCTTTTAAATTTACACCAAAAAAAGGCGCCATCACTATCATCCTAGAACCCTGCCAAACAAAGGGGCAATGTATTCAGATTTCCGTAAAAGACAACGGCATTGGAATTCCCAAAAAAGAACAAAAACATGTTTTTGAAAAATTTCATCAAGTTGAAAATTCTCTTCGTAAAGATTACACCGGAACAGGACTCGGCCTCAGTATCGTGAAACTCATGATAGAGAGATTAGGAGGAGAAGTCTTTGTTATCAGTCAAAAAGGCAAAGGCGCATGCTTTACGTTTACACTTCCCCAATCTCATGAACACTAAAAAAATCCTCGTTATCGACGATAACAAAGATATCAATCAAATGGTGAGTCTCTCTTTTGAAGCAGAGGGATATGTCGTAGAACAAAGTTTTAATGGGAAAGACGGATTGTCTAAATTTCATACTTTTAAGCCAGACATCATCCTCCTCGACATCAGAATGCCCAAGATGGATGGAAATGAAGTTCTTTCTCGTATTCGAAAAAATCGAACACCTCGTCCTTTCATAATCATCTTCACAAACATGGAATGGAAAGGAAAAACTTCAAACAAGGTCTATTTCCTCAAAAAATCGGATGTCACGCCGAGTGAGCTGGCGGAACTGGTGAAAGGATACCTATCTTAGTAGATATTGGGGTCCGGACCCCAAAAGAAGGGGTATGTGTCTTAAGTTTCTCAATTCATTGACATATTGTGTATAATAGTGTATTATTATAAATGTACTATGTATAATGATATACAAAGTACACATGTTTTCCGACTTTTTCCCTTCCAAAAAGCGAAAGACGAGGAGAACTCAACGTTCTTTGAAAAATATTTATTTCTACTAGATACAATTTAACCACTTAACAAAACTTACTAATATTATGAAAAAAGCATTTTTAACTTTGGGCTTGGTCATCGCGACCATTTTTGTTATTACTTCCTGCGGAGATCGCAGTGAAGCAACTGATCAATCTACCACTACGGTGACTCAAACTGACGGAACCGATGACTACCTTGAAAGAAGGAGAAAAAGGATGGCGTTTTCAGATTATTATGACAATACGCTGAAACCACAACATGATTCCTTAACTTCTTTGGGACTTGCAGAAAAAGCAAAGGAACGACACGAACATGCTATGAGCCAGTGGTTTGAAGTTCTGAATTTCATTCCTTCCGTTGAGAAGTTGCAGGAAATTGCTGCTTCTAATCGTGCCGTATTGGCAGAAGCTAAGAATGAAATTGATCCTCCGGAAACTAAAGATTCTTATTTTATTTCTCCCGGAAATAGCTGAATAAATATTTTTCAGGACATATATAAAAACCTCTCTGTACAGGGAGGTTTTTTACTAGTAGATATTGGGGTCCGGACCCCAAAAGAACAAATTTGGCTGGGGCGGAGGGATGTTCTCTCTGCGTCCCTTTGGGACTTGGATCGAAAACTCTTCACACATTTTGCAAAGCAAAATGGTTCAGAGCGAACCCCTTTGGGTTCTCATCCTTCTCAAACAAATTCAAAAAAACAGACACAAGGTCTGTATTTTCAAATTTGGCTGGCATCTCAGGTCTCCTCACCTTTTAAAGGTTACACAAGAAAAAACGGATAGGCCTCCAACGAAAAAGTCCTAAATACCTCTTGCTTTATTTCTGAATCTGGTGTATACTATCCTAACAATTTGATCTTTTGGTTAGATTGTTAAAGTGTTTCGCTCTTTACCAGTTTCCGTTCGTTCAGTTCCCAGTTCTGAGTCTGTAATGTCTCAGGCCTATCGGAAGAAGAATTCTTCCCCCTTGTCACTTTGGGAAATGTTTAAGATTGCTTTCGTGACTTAAAGCATCTGAAGGTATGGCTCCTCTCCTCGGAGAAGAGAAAGGAAGTACCGCTCAATAAAAGCTTCCCATCTGAGATTATCTCGAAAAGATGTAAAACCGTGTGCTCTGGATATGTAATCGATGAGAATAATTTCATCATTCCAGGAAGCGCCAATGAAGGACTTTATGAGAATTTATGGTCATTCATTTGTTGGATCCGCCAGTCCAATCGCAAAAAAATTTGGCTGTTACTTTTTCCTTCGGGAGGCTGTAACGGAAAGAACTGACTGATGGTAAACATAGTTTTGAACTTCTAGCACTTTCAAATAAAAACAAAAAAAGGGTCCCCTCGAGTTGTGTCGTGGGGGTGTTTTTTTATGAGGCTGGGGCGGAGGGATGTTCTCTCTGCGTCCCTTTGGGACTTGGATCGAAAACTCTTCACACATTTTGCAAAGCAAAATGGTTCAGAGCGAACCCCTTTGGGTTCTCATCCTTCTCAAACAAATTCAAAAAAACAGACACAAGGTCTGTATTTTCAAATTTGGCTGGCATCTCGAGTCTATAACCTTTCAACTTGATATTCAAGCCGCCTTCCGCCTTAAAATGTTACAAATGTTACACAGAGGAGACTTGTTTTACTATTGAATACATTTCTTGTTCACAACTTCTCTGTCACACCTTTTTTGATTGAGGTTTAAGTCCTAACTCCACCATAACAAGTAATGCTCGGATTTGATCATTAGCTTCTTTTTCAGAAATTTCTTCTCCAAAATGTTTTTTATAGAGGATTTTGAATTTTTCTATTTCTTGAGATGATATCCTCATAGTGAATTTGTGTTTTAAATTAAAACAAACTTGGCTGATTTAGTTGGTTGTTTTCAATATCTGTCTTGTTCGTAATTATTTTTTTTACCATTAAGGCTAAATTGCTTCGATTTATAATCGTTATATTTTCCTGCTCCTTTATTAATTGTCTGCTTAAATCAAATTTAGAGTTATTCTGATCAGTCGTCGTGTCATAAATGACGGCTCTTGGAATAAAATAATTTAAAGCATACTCCATCGCTAATCTAGAACCACTATCATTGCCTTGATCATTTTTTGCGTAACTTGCCGACAAAATTATACTATCACTAAATAAAGCTTGTAATCTATCCCTTTCTTGATATCTACCACCTAATTCCATTTTGGAATTAGCATTTTCATAATATTCCGTTATTAATAAACCGTTGTTTTTAACAATTTCATTAGCTAATTCTATATTTGTTGCTGGAAAGATATTATTTAGCGGACTGGGTAAAATAGCGACAGTCTTTCCATTAGAATTCAATGCCTGTCTGTGTGCTATTGAATCACAGCCTAAAGCTAATCCACTAATAATTGTAGCACCATTTTTCACCAATTCCGCAACAACTTTTTGTTCTATTAATTCAGTATTGTTATCTGGATTAAGTAAACCAATTACTGCAATATTCTTATTAGTTGCTTCTAATAAACTGAGATCACCACGATAAAAAAGAACAATCGGCTGTTCACTGTTTTTCACTTTTCCTCGATATGGAGGAAAAGTTTTATCACCAATAGCAACAACCCCATCCATGCATGTTTCTAATCTTAGGATATCTCCTTTTATTCTTTCTTTATTTCTTTCAAAATCCACAACTGCAATAGTGTCATCTTCTTTTGAATCTCTATTCAATAGAGATACAATGGCATCCACTGATTCATAGCTTTTGAGATTCTTAACTATCCAAGCTCTCCCGATACCTTTATAGATCTTTGCAGTTAAAATATTGATTGCATTGTCTGAATATATCATTTGTTGATTCCTCTATATTTTGTTCGACCAATTGCATAAAAGGTAACAGAATTTGCACCATTAGTTAACAATGCTTGTATCGCATCTTCATCAATGTTTACAGTTTTGGTGTACAAGTCATCGATTAATAAAATATTTTTACCCCTGACATCATTTGAAATATTACAAGTTCTAATTGTAATTCCCGGATATGGTTTTGCACCGTCATTGTTATAATTTGGTAGGGTCGGACTCAGGTGAGTGGTTTTTGTATTTGTATGTCGAGCAATATACCCTATGCCATCATTATAACCGTTTAGTTGATTTACAACACCCCGAATGGTTGATTTTAATAACAATTGATTTGGTTGGTAATCTGTTTTTGCTCTTGGAACTACACAAACCATTAGAGAGTTCAATTGTAATATTTGTATGATTCTAGGTAAGTCTGCTAATAAAACTTCTCTCAATTCTTGAACAGAATTCTTTAATATAAAGGCTTGTTCGTTTCCATAAGTATTTTTCAAGATGTTAATATAGTCTGGATTATTTGGCTTCCTGAATCCTATATAATCCGTATGATAGAAGGCTTGAATTTCTTGTCTTAAGAAATCGTTAGGTTCAATTAGAAATTTTAGCATAATTTGTTGAAGTTGATTTTTTAAATACTAAGTATGTTTTTAGGTAGTATACCAGCAAGAATAGCATCAGCAATTTCTGATTTTTCATTTTCAAAGACAATAATTGAACTAGGTGATATCTGTAGATTTGAAAGTGCATTTTTATATTTGTTAACTATTTCTTCGTTATCAGCTTTTTGTCTGTAAAATATGCAACCAAATTCATCAATAAGTCCATAATATTTTAAGGGTCAAGACTAGAACAGCGAGTTATTTTTAAGTATTTCTAACATTTTACCA
>CAZDZO010000027.1:0-10228 GCA_964509975.1 uncultured Candidatus Peribacteria bacterium | reverse complement strand
TTAATATAGGAGCCGCAGGAACAGACTTCACTGCGACTGGTGGACTGAACTTAGCGGATGATCTCACGGTGGGAACCGATAAAATGTTTGTGGATGTCAGTGCTGGAAAAGTAGGAATTGGGACGGCAACGCCTTCTAGTAAATTAAGTGTTAAAGGAAGCGGAAACCTTGGTTCTTCTCCGAGCTTTTCAAATGCATTACTTTCTATTACTTCTGATGATACGAGCGGAATAGGTTTTGATGCTAATCAAATTGAAACCCTTAATAATGTAGATCTTTATATCAATACCGGAAGCACAGGAGATATCTTATTGGCTAATGGTGGCGGTAACGTAGGAATTGGGACAGCGAATCCTCTTGGAAAATTACGAGTAGGTGACAGTTTGTTTGTAGACTATTTAAACAATAATTACTTTGGAGCCTCTAATTATAATGAGACTGTTACTCTTCGTGGTGTAACAACAATCCTTCCTTCTAGTGGGGTAACTGGTTTAAAAATCCTCGCAAGTGGAAACGTCGGTATCGGCACCATCACTCCAACAGCACAACTCCACACACAAGGAAGCCTCTCAACAGCACTCACCGGAACTGTCACCGTCACCGCCGCCTCAGCGGCTGTCGTGGGAACAGGCACGGCCTTTACAACGGCCTTATCTGTCGGAGATGCAATTAAAGTTGGTAGTGAAACATTTACGGTATCCGCCATTGCGGATGCCACACACCTTACACTGGATTCCAATCATGTTGCCGGCGCCACAGCCGCGACAGCTTACGCTGATTCAGCGTTATTAAAAATTGACACTGGAGATTCTGTGAACACATTTATTATTCAAGCTAATGGAAATGTGGGAGTTGGAGTTAATCCTTCTGGATACAAGTTTCGAGTAAACGGAGAAACGCGTCTTGAGGAGGCTGTTTCTATAAGTAACAATAAAGTCCTCCGATCACTTAATAACCCTGGGAATGGATGGGTTAACATAGCAAAAGTAAATACCGCTAATAATGTACAACTTGGAAATACGGGTGAAGTCACCATTGCTTCTGGAAAAGTCGGTATCGGAGACACGACGCCAAAGGCCGGTTTGACAATCGGAGATGATACTCTTGCGACACATTCTATCGGAGCGGATGATCTCTATGTCAAAGGAAACTTAGAAGTCGACGGAGACGTCTGGCTCGGAGATAGCATGACTTTGGATGATGTAACGATTACGGGAGTCCTTGATGTTCAGGGGGAAATGTCCTTGGGCAGTGGGGATTTGGATATGACAAATAATGCTATATTAAATATTGGAGCTGCAGGAACGGACTTCACCGCCACTGGTGGTCTCACTTTGGCAGATGATTTGACCTTTGCCACAGGCGTGAGCGCTGATAAGATTTTGGACGAAGACACCTTTACTTCTAACTCTGCAACCGCACTCGCTACTCAACAATCGATTAAAGCCTACATCACAACAACCGCTGCTGGACAAGACGCCCTCAGTGAATTGACCGACACGACAATCACCTCCCCTGCCACTGGAAACCTTTTGAAATTCAATGGAACCAAATGGATCAATGCCAATCTCATTGCGGGAGACATTCCTGATATCTCAGCGACCTACTCCCCTCTTGCCGGAAGTACGAGCTTAGTAACCGTCGGAACAATCGCAACGGGAACCTGGCAAGGCACGGCGGTGGCTGATACCTACATTGCGTCATCAAGTGCTTGGAATGCCAAAATGGACAATGTCGTCGAAGACACCACACCGCAACTCGGTGGAAATCTTGATGTAAATGGAAAAGATATTACTTCTACAACTGGACTTAATGTTGCAATCGGTTCAAGTGCTGGCAATGACTTTACGGTTGGTACCAGTAAACTCGTAGTTGAAGGAGATACTGGAAACGTGGGAATCGGAACGGCAATACCATCAAAAACATTTCACCTCAAACAAAATTCTAGTGAAGCATACATAGATCTTTCAAATGGGGCAGCTCAACTTTACCTTGGAGATGTTAATGACTATTCCTCTTCTATTTGGATTAATAATGGTCGAATTCGATTTGGACGAGATGGTGCTTCTGGAGGAGCCTATTACTACAACAATGACTCTGGTATGTATTCTCAAATAGCCAATAGTTTTTGGATTCATGGTGGATCAAATGGTCCACATGGTGATGCTTTAATGAGAGATTGGTCAAACGAAACAGGAAGTTCTGTAAAAGGAGGTTTGCGAGTAAATACTATTTTCTCAGATGTCACACAAGATGATGGAAAAGACAAGATTGCCCTCCGTGTTCGACTTACTTCAGACACCGGAACTGGTAATAAATATTTGATGGGATTATTTGATGGCACCACAAGTCGAATGTCTGTTGATACTGATGGAAATACTTACATTGCAGGAAAAGTAGGTATCGGAGACACCTCTCCAAAGGCCGGTCTGACAATCGGAGATGATACACTTGCCACACATTCTATCGGAGCGGATGATCTCTATGTCAAAGGAAACTTGGAAGTCGACGGTGACGTCTGGCTCGGAGATAGCATGACTTTGGATGATGTGACAATTACGGGAGTCCTTGATATTCAAGGGGAAATGTCTCTCTCGAGCGGAGACCTCGACATGGCGAATAATATTGTTTCAAATATAGGAGCCGCAGGAACGGACTTCACCGCGACAGGTGGACTGACCTTGGCAGATGATCTCACGGTGGGAACGAACAAGATGTTTGTAGATGTGAGTTCTGGGAATGTGGGAATTGGAACAGCGAGTCCAGAAGAAAAGTTACATATAATGGGAGCCATTAATGGCAATGTGTTAATGTTAGATAACCCTTCAGGGAGAGAATTGACAATTTCATCTTATACGAACGTTGGAACTGATGACGGAAAGAAGTTTAGAATCAATAGTTCTATTGGAGAATTTAAGTTTAGTAATGCTGTTTTAGATATGATGACTCTAAAAGCAAGTGGAAACGTCGGTATCGGCACCATCACTCCAACAGCACAACTCCACACACAAGGAAGCCTCTCAACAGCACTCACCGGAACTGTCACCGTCACCGCCGCCTCAGCGGCTGTCGTGGGAACAGGCACGGCCTTTACAACGGCCTTATCTGTCGGAGATGCAATTAAAGTTGGTAGTGAAACATTTACGGTATCCGCCATTGCGGATGCCACACACCTTACACTGGATTCCAATCATGTTGCCGGCGCCACAGCCGCGACAGCTTACGCTGATTCAGCGTTATTAAAAATTGACACTGGAGATTCTGTGAACACATTTATTGTTCAATCAGATGGAAAAGTCGGTATCGGGACCACTACTCCTGCTACTGCCCTTGATGTCGATGGAACGGTAACCGCGACTGCCTTTATTGGAGACGGATCTGGACTCACAGCTCTTCCTGGAGGATCCCTTACTGGACTCTCTGATACCACAATCACTGCCGCAGCGAGTGGAGACTTCCTCCGTCACAACGGAACAGCGTGGGTAGATGGAGTAATTGTAGCGGGAGATGTACCGGACATTTCAGCGACTTATCAAACCGTTGCCGGAACATCCGCGTGGGACAAAAACGCTTCCGATGATTTCGATGGATCTGCTCTTGCGAATCTTACAAACGTAACCATTACTTCCAATGCTTCTGGCGAACTCCTTAAATGGAATGGAACGGCTTGGGTGAATAACACACTCGCTGAAGCCGGTATCCAGCCACTTGATGCTGATCTTACGGACTTAGCGGATGGAACATTGACCGCAACCAAAGTGCAATACGGAAGTAATTTCATTACTACCGCCGGAACTTCTGGACAAGTCTGGAAATCAGATGGAACAGGAGCGGGAGTCTGGGGAGCAGATAACAACACGACCTACACCACAACACAACTCAATCAAGATGATTTGAGCGATGATGACTTAGCGGATATAGGAGATGTCACTATTACCTCTAACGCATCTGGTGAACTCCTTAAATGGAATGGAACTGCTTGGGTGAATAATACGTTGGCTGAAGCCGGTATCCAACCAGCCGGTGCTTACCTCACCTCAGAATCTGACACACTTAACAGCGTGACTGGACGAGGAGCGACGACAACAAATGCCATTACAACGGGTGGATTGACAATTTCGGATAGCACAAATGGAGCATCTCTTTCATTTGCCGGACTAATAACAACAAATGCCAATGAAATACAAAATAAAATTGATTTTTCTTATAACCCAGCGCTTCCAAATGCAAAAATTGTTTCTTTGCAAACAGGTGTAGATAATGATCAAGTTGGATTAGCTCTTTATACTCATCCTTCATCAACTGGATCTGACGCTCCTACTGAAGCTCTACGAATCGCTCATAATGGAAACGTCGGTATTGGAACAAATGACCCTGGTTACAAACTCGAAGTAGCTGGTGGAAATGCTTATTTCGGAGGAATTGTTTACGGTAAGGGCCAATTTATTTCTGACCTTTCTTCTGACTCAGCAACCACGCCAAGTTATTCTTTCTCATCAGATGGTAATACTGGAATCTTTACTCCCGCAGTAGATACTCTTGGATTTTCAACAAATGGTACCGAACAAGTTCGAATCGATTCTTCCGGAAACGTCGGTATTGGAACGACTTCTCCATTAGATGATTTAAATATAGCAAGTGCATCTCCTGCTATTTTATTAACAGAAAGCGATGGAATTTCTAATCAGAAAAATTTTAGAATTATAAACAACGCTGGAATAACTTCCTTTGAAGGAAGAAATGACATAAATGGTGCCGTTGGTGCCGCGGGAACTATAATGTCTATGGATATGACAAATGGAAACGTCGGTATTGGAACTGATAGTCCAGGAGCTAAACTCGATGTCGCGGGACAAGCTCACGTCGATGACACACTTCAAATTGATGGGTTGTCTCCTGAGTTAGCACTCATTGATAGCAATGGAACCGACTGGAAAATTGAAGCTCAAGACAATCATTTGCAATTTATGGGAGGATCTGGCCTCACCGAGAAAATGCGACTTCAATCTAATGGACTCTTGGGAATTGGAACGACAACGCCAGGAGCAGAACTCGATGTCGCGGGAATTATCCGTGCAGAACAACTTTGTGATGAAAATGGAAACAACTGTCGAGACATTTCAAGTGGACTCTGGAACGGAATGTTCGTAGGAGTCTCAGCCACATCGAACGGAGTGACTGCCCATGACAGCTTCACCGGATATCAAGCCGCGAACGATCTGTGTGACACAGCGGTCAGCGGATCTCATGTTTGTACAATGGACGAAATGGCAAACACGATTGCTAGAACTTCAGACCTCACCACTCTCTCTGGCTGGACAGCTGGAGGAACCACTCAAGTATGGGTGAACTCTGGAGCCGCGAAATATGCTCCTGCTGCTACTCCAGCCAACGACTGTGTTGGATGGACTGACGCATCAACTGACGCCTTCGGTAACTTCTGGAAGCTCAACTCTTCTGGTGGTGGTCGCGGAGGAGTCGGTTATTGTGAAACGATAAAAGCTTTTGCCTGCTGTAAATAAATAAAAGGGATCCGGATCCCCCCTAGGATCCGGATCCCAAAAATAAAATCCCCCCCTTTATTCTCTCTTAATGCAACACCCCTCACTGCAAAACAAACCGGAAAAAAATATCCCTCATTCCCGCGAAGGCGGGAACCCAGTAAAAAAGGAATTCCTTATTGACTGGATCCTCTTGTCAAGCAAGAGAATGAGGAGTATCGGCTGGATTTTATGTATTTCGCTCTTTCTCATATCCACCGCTCATGCCGTCACTGGATGGACCACCGATCCGGTTAACTGTGATGCGTCGTATCTAACGATTGACTGTCCGGAGGGAGAAACGATCTGTGCATATGATGGAAGCAAACTCAAATGTGCGGTCCCAGCAACCGTGAATGCTGCACTCCCATCGAGCGCGGGAACCGCGGACAATAAACTCTCGTCGGGCACGGGAGGGTATCAGGTCAACTGTACCAAAAATGCCAGTATTTGTACGCCCTACTCGAGCCTCTGGGAATGTAAAGCCAGTACGACCTGTGCTGCCAAAAATCTCAAAACAAACTGTGCGGGTTCTGCTCACACGGCCACTTGTGGAACGTGTTTGACTGGATATCTCGACTGTGATGGGGTGGGAACGGGTGTCGACGCGAATGGATGTGAAATCCAAGTCGGTGGCGCTTGTACGCTTGGGTCACTCTCTGGAACCTATGACACGACTTGTCAGGGAGCCACTCCTCCAACGTGTATTACCCCAACAACAACATTCACCACCGGAACATTAGCCGAACAATCTTCATCAGATCCCCTGCTCTGGGGAAAACAATACGGATCAGGCGATTTGTTGAATCTCAGTAAAGATGGTGGGAATAGTGTGGTAATTGATAATGGTGGAAATATGGGTATCGGGACGACGAGTCCTTCAACGGCGTTAGATGTAGTTGGTAGTTCAACTTTCAGTGGAGCTATGAAATTAGAAGATAATTATGATTTTACATTTGGAAGTTCAAACGATTTTAAAACAAGATATGATGAAACTACTGACGATCGATTAGAATTGGGTGATGGAACAAACCTTTTCTTAACAGTAAAAGACCAAGGAACCGCTTCTGACTTTGATTTTAATGCTGGAGGACTTTTTATTAAAAATTCTGGCAACGTCGGTATCGGGACAGCGAGTCCAACTGTAAAATTAGCAGTTGCGGGAACTACTAAATTAACTAATTCAGTCTATCACTACGGATGGATAGATGCGAGCACAAAGTTTTATCCGGATAGAATTTACAGTGCAAACGACTTTAAAATTCAAGGATGGAATGGAACCTCTGCTGTTGATAATGTGTTATTTGAATCTGATACTGGAAAAGTTGGAATCGGAACAGGAACACCTACCGCCCAACTCCATACCAAAGGTCCCCTTTCAACTGCCCTCACCGGAACAGTTACGGTCACTGCCGCCGCCGCTGCGGTTGTAGGAACCAGTACTCTCTTTACGACAGAATTAACTGTCGGAGACGCGATCAAGATCGGAACAGAAACCTTCACCGTATCTGCCATTGCAGATGCAACTCATCTTACTATTGATTCCAACCACGTCGCAGGAGCCAGTGGAGCCACCGCCTACGCTGACCCTGATCTCTTGAAAATTGAAACAGGAGACGGTGTGAACACATTTTTTGTTCAATCAGATGGGAAAGTGGGGGTTGGGACAGCGAGTCCAGCCTATGCACTTGATGTCGCAAATGCTTCACGAATCTCTAATAATCTCTTCGTTGGTGGACAAAATTTAGGAATATTCTTCACTGATGGAGGAAGTTATGATTATGGAGTTTATCGAAACGCAGATGATAGTATTGCTTTTCGAAGCGATAGTGGATCAGATCAAATGGTTCTCGATACCAGTGGCAACGTCGGTATCGGAACGACGAGTCCGGGAACAAAGTTAGATATTTATAGTGATACTAGTCTTTCTACAAATGTTTTAAGAACCTCAAATCGAAATACTATTTCAAGTTGGAATGGAACTGCTGGTGTAGAATTTGTGTCCGAAACAAGTGGTGATGTTGCTCATGGTGTAATTATTCAACATAAGGAAAATCAAGTTGCGAGAGATATTTTACAATTACATAATGCAAATGGAGAAGTAGTTACATTCAAAAGTACTGGAAACGTCGGTATCGGCAACACCTCTCCTACTCAAAAACTCGATGTCACCGGAACTGTAAAGGCCACTGCCTTTGTCGGAGACGGATCAGGACTAACCGGCATTAATAACACTCTTGAAGGACTTTCTGATGTCGCTCTTGTTTCTGCGGCCAGTGGAGATATTTTACAATACAACGGATCAGCGTGGGTAGACTCCCCTCTTGCGAGTGGAGACATTCCGGATCTTTCCGCGATTTACCAACCGCTTGATGCCGATCTCACCGATCTCTCTGATGGGACACTCACCGCAACAAAGGTGCAATATGGAAGCAACTTCATCACCACCGCCGGAACTTCTGGACAGGTCTGGAAATCAGACGGAACGGGAGCGGGTGTTTGGGGAACAGATACTGACACCAACACACAACTCTCAGAAGCCACTGTCGAAGGCTACATCGCGAATGATGTGACCACCGGATACGTCCCGCGAGATAATGGAACCAAACTCGTCACGGGAACTATTTATGATAGTGGAACGAGTATCGGTATCGGGACTAATAGTCCTTTGGGTAAATTACATGTTCAAAGTTCAGCAGTTAGCACAGATATTTTACAATTAAGAGTTAGTGATGAAGGTAGAGGAGTAGATATTTTTGAGGATTCAACTGGTGCTCCGTGGTTTAGATTATATGATGAAGCAGGAGTTGAAGGAGTTAGAATTAGAGGAGATTCTGGAGGAATTTCTTATTTTAATGGGGGAAATGTCGGTATCGGAACGAGTAGTCCTGTTGCTGCTTTAGATGTGGTTGGAAATGGAAGATTTAGTGAAAATTTTTATTTGAATTCTGGAAAGAATTTCCATTTTGATAATGGAGTTTCAAATAATTATTCTATTAAAAAGACTGGAACAAATCTCCTCTTTGATACAGGAGGGACCTTTGCTTTTACAAGAGGCAACGTCGGTATCGGCACCACTGCTCCAACCGCACAACTCCATACAAAGGGAAATCTCTCCACCGCCCTAACGGGAACGGTGACAGTCACTGCCGCCGCCAGCGCTGTTGTGGGAACCAGTACCCTCTTTACAACAGAATTAACTGTCGGAGACGCGATTAAAATTGGAACAGAAACATTCACAGTCTCTGCCATTGCGGATGCAACTCATCTTACGATTGATTCCAACCACGTCGCGGGTGCGACAACTGCAACCGCGTACAAAGATCCAAACCTCTTTGCGATTGATGATGGTGATGAAACCAGTCAATTTGTGATTGATAAATCAGGAAATACGACCATTTCTGGTGACTTAACAGTCTCTGGAACCTCAACTCTCTCAAACATTGAAATCTCAACAGATACCATTGGAGCACCACTGAATACTGATATGAACTTCAAAACAGGCACCTCCTCTCTTCTCACACGATTGACCATCGAGGATGATGGAGATGTCGGAATTGGAACGACGAGTCCTGGTGCGAAGTTAAGTATTAAAGGTCCAAGTGGAGTGGAGCAAGTTATTCAAGCAAGTAGTGTAACTAATGGATCCGAAGCTAGTCTTGGTTTTGGTTCAAGTAGTGTAGATTTGAGTGGAGATAATATGGGAGCTAAAATTACTTTCAATAGAACTGGAGCAAATACTTCAGGAGATTTATATTTTTCAACTCAATCGGGAAGTGCTTTAACGGAAAGAATGAGAATTGATTCTGATGGGAATGTTGGGATTGGGACCACTGGTCCTGGGGCATTGTTACATATTCAAGATTCAGCTAGTGGAACTGCTATTGGAACTCTTACGAATTCGGAAGATTTCTTAGTTGTTAGAAATGATGGGAGTTTGGGGGATAACTCAAATATAAATTTAATTTCTAGGTCGGATGCATCTGGGCAAATTATATTTTCAGATAATGTTGCTAGGGGAATAGGGAGTTTAAATTATAATCATAGTACAAATTCAATGGCTTTTACAACAGGTTCTGCGGAGAGAATGAGGATTGATTCTTCGGGGAATGTTGGTATTGGGACGACGAGTCCAGGGGCGAAGTTGGATGTTCAGGTAGCAAATGGAGGAGGAGCAGGTATAAAATTGACGAATACTGATGTAGGCAAAGGATGGATGTGGTATCCAGTAACAAACGGGGCAAATACAGATATACGATTATATGAGTATAATTCTGGAGGTGATGCTGAGAGAATGAATTTTCAAGCTGGAGGTAATATTGGAATTGGTGGAGCACCTGGAACAGCAAAATTATATATCAACGGCAACGTCGGCATCGGGACGATGAGTCCGCAAGAAAAATTGGATGTTGATGGAAATATTAGAATAAGTAATTCAGCAACAGGTGATGGTATTTTTTCATATTCAGGAACAACTTTAGTAAATTCTATAACAAGACAGGATACTATAGGAGCAGGAACAGCAGATTTAGCTTTTGGTGCATATAGAGGCATAGGATTTAAAAGTCAAATAACAGCAATGCCAACTTCTTATGATATGTATATTAATAACGGCAACGTCGGTATCGGGACTACGAGTCCTGTTATGAAATTAGAATCACTAACAACCACTGCAAATGAAACTCCTA
>CAZDZO010000026.1:0-11150 GCA_964509975.1 uncultured Candidatus Peribacteria bacterium | reverse complement strand
TTCTCGGTGACACAGGATCTCAGACTCTTGGGTTTTTACTAGCAGTCCTTTCTATTTTTGCGGGGACCAAGATTGCAACTACTTTGCTTGTGCTCGGATTACCGATTCTTGATCTCCTTTTTGTCATTGTACGCAGAATATTTCGAGAAAAAGTTTCTCCTTTTCGAGGCGACAAAAAGCATCTTCATCACAATATCGCTCGAAAAATAGGGGAACAAAAAGCAGCTTTGCTTCTTGTTGTTATTTCGGGACTGCTTGGAGTTATTTCTATTTTTGTGACCGGATATCCAAAATTAGTTTTTCTAGCGCTGGTGGTATTTCTGATTCTGCTTCTAAATGAGTGGAGTCAAAAAGGTCTTCTAAAGAAGGCGTAGGTTTTGGCGTCTCTGTTTTTTCTTCTGAGTCAAAAGTGTTCAAAAGATCTTCAATTGGAGTGGTGAAGTTTTTCATTTCTTTCCTCATTTTGTCCCATTCAGAAGGATCAGTGGAAGGAATATTTTTAAGCAGTTTGTTCTGAGGCAATGACCGGAGGTATTCCCAATCGAGTTCAATTTCAAAACATTCTCCATTCTCGATATCAAGTATTGATTCAAAATAAGGAATGCTTCGATTTTTGAGTCCTTTGAGCTCTTTCCATTGAGATAGGAACGGAATCGTTCCTTGTATAACAATATCATTATCAAGTTTGCTGGAGGCAATAACAATAAAATTTCCCAAAAAATCTACCTCCTTAAATAGACGTGGTGTTTTGTCATAACAATAAAAAAAGGCGTAATCTTCAACAATGATTTGATATTCACTTTCGAGAAATATTTTTTCTAATGTTTTAGGGGTGTGTTCGTATTGTGTATTTGAAAAAAGTTCATTGGCGGTGACCAGTTTTGCAACGGTGTCTACGGCTATTTGAGCAGGGAGTCCTTTTACTTCCTGGTATGTTTCTCTCATAGCTACGCCATCACATCCGGAGAGAAGTAGACTGAGAAAGAGGCCCATTAAAAGTGAAATTTTTTTCATTATTTCTATAATAAAACAACCGTTCGGCTATGGCAAAAATTCTTTGAGGGCAGAGAAGTACACAGCAGCTGATTTAGAAATGGCGTTATCATGATTTCCAGAGAGTTCCACAAATTCTTTTTCTGTGGTGGCTTTTTCAAAAAGGATTTGACCCTGTTCATACGGAACATTTTTATCTTCTGGACTGTGGAGAAGAAGTAGCGGAACCGTGATGTTTGCAATTTTTGATTGATTATCAAATTTATATCGCCAGTACCAATTTGGCAGATGGAGAGGGACAAATTCATATGCCAGTGCGGAAACAGAAAGAAAAGGAGCTTCGAGAATAAGTTTGGATACGGGATTTCGCAGGGCCATTTCAGTGGCGATTCCCGTTCCTACAGAAAATCCCCAAAGGGTTATCTTTTTAGGATCAATGTTTTTCTCTTGCGTTAAAAAATCAATGGCAGCTTGTCCATCGGTGTATACATCTTCCTCTCGAACCACGCGTCCTTCGCTTTTTCCATAGCCTCGATAATCAAAAAAGAGGGCATTTTTCTCCAGTTTTTTGAGCATATAAAGTCGTCCAGAATAATAAGAAATATTTGTGGAATTTCCGTGAAAAAAGACAACAGTTTCTTCCGCTCCCATATCCATCCACCAACCATGTAATGTGATATTGTCAGTTGTTTGGATCGAAACATCTTCCCATTCAAGCGCTCCTGGAATGGGATGATTAATGTGTTCTTTTGGAGAAGGGAAAATAATTTTTGTTTGAAACGTGTACATCACTCCGAGCCACCCAACAAAGAGAATAAAGAGAACGAGGATCCATTTTAAAATAAATTTCATGTGAACGAGAGAAAGTTTTTAAAAATAGTGTGTCCAGTTTTTGTACCGATTGATTCTGGATGAAATTGTACCCCAAAAATACGTTGGTCGACATCTTCCATTGCCATGAGAGAACCTTCTTCGGTTCGAGCCGTTGTTTTAAGTTTCGTATTTTTTATAATAAGAGAATGATAGCGCATGCCTTTGATTTGATCAGGAAGTCCTTGGAAGAGACCGTCTTTATTGAGAATTTTTATGAGCGATTTTTTCCCATGCATGGGGGCGATTTTTTCAATGGTTCCGTCAAAATATTTTCCAATCATCTGGTGACCAAGACAGACGCCTAAAATAGGAATTTTTCCTTTAAATATTTCAAAAATTTCCAGTCCATTTCCAATATCTTTCTCACACTCTACCGTCCCTGGCCCTGGGGAAAAAACAAGTGCATCGGGTTTAAGTGATTCTGCCTCCTCTGCCGTTATGGCATCATTTTTTCGCACCGTCACAGTTGCACCGAGTTCTTGTAAATATTGCACTACATTAAACGTAAAGCTGTCGTAATTATCGATAAGTAATACGTTTTTTGTTTTCATTGTTTTAGAAGGAATTCGCGTAAAATATGTTTTTCGTATTCCCCGTGTTCATTTTTGGCTTTTCCAAAAAATACTTTTTCTACTTTTATCGTGGTGGGTTTGAGCTGACGATCAAAAGATTCTCCTTCCAAAAGATCGGCATGATGAGCACCATAAAAAAGTGAAATATGTGGTTTGTAATTTTCAAATCGATATTCTGGGTTCTGAGAAAAAGGAATCGCTTTACAAATTTTATTATGGAGTCGCTGCAATTCTCCTGATTCATCTAATACTTCTCGAAAGAGGGCGTCAGGAAAACAATTGACGTTTCCCAGTCGGACTTCAAAGGACTTCACGTTCTCTAAAATCTTTTCGATGGTTTTTTCCATAAACCCCACCTCATTCTGCTGAAAGTGAACACCCATTCTTCCGGGCAATGCGAGCGTTATGTGCATGCGTTGAGGCGCAATCCAGTGTCCTTGTGAGAAGGCTTCTCGGAATTTGAGTTTTTCGAGAACTTGTTCCATTTCGGTCCGCATTTTTGCGGGAATAGGGATTTCTATAAAAAAAAGAAAGTTTGGGTCAGGCACCCATTGTTTCGACCCAAAAAGTGGAGCATTTTGTTTCCAGTTTTCTTCCCAAGCGTGTTGTTGATTTTCTAGATTCATGTTGCACGCATTATCGAATGAGGAAGGTGAAATGTAAAATATTAAATACAAAAACACCAGTCATTCCAGCTTGCCTGGAATCGGATGAAAACTTGTCACAGGCTTTTAAGCGCTAGCGTACAAATTACTTATTGAAAGATATTCGCTTCGCTCCTTACGCATGGGGTTTCTTAAAGTGATTCTGGGCAAGCCAGAATGCCCAAGGAATTGAGGATGGGGTGTTTTTATGCCACAATGATGACGATGAAGATTCTCGGGGTTGATCCTGGATACGGTCTGTGTGGGTTTGCCATTCTCACTAAAGAAAAGGGAGACATGAAATTGGAAACCTTTGGGGTTATCAAAACAAAACCAAATACAAATTTTGCAGATCGACTACTAGAAATTGCGAATGATTTCGAATCGATTTTAAAAAAACATAAACCAGAAATTGTTTCCATTGAGGATCTTTTCTTTGTCCAAAATGTTACGACAGGAATCCAAGTAGCGCAGGTGCGAGGGGTGCTTATACTTTTGGCACATCAGCATGGAGCGCAGATTGTTGAACCGAAACCGATCGAAATAAAACAGTGTTTTACGGGGAATGGAAAAGCGAAAAAGGCAGATATGAAAAAAATGGCACAATTGATGTTTAAACTCGACAAAGCACCGAAGCTAGATGATGGTGTTGATGCGATAGCGGCCGCGTTTTATGCGGGCCAGAACCTTGACTTCACACTAAATAGGTGATATAATTAAAGGATGGACAACCCATTCGTTCAAGACCCTGAGAAAAAGGAAAAACCGACTCCAAAAGAGACGGAAGCACCCGTGGTAACACAACCGCCAGTTCAAATAACCCAAGCGCCTGTTGAGAAAGTTGAACCGGCTGTCGCTGACGCTGTGACAAAGAAAGAAGAGGAAATTGAAATTCCAGAAACCGGTACACCAAAAGACGAAGATGGGGATGATCTCTTGATTGAAAATGATGGAAACGTGTTTTGGATTTTTCAAAAAGTTGTCTGGAACTTTCTCAAGATGGCACTCATTGTGGGGTTGCTTGGGCTTTTGATTTGGATTATTTGGCGACCGATGAATAATCCGCTCAACAAAATTCATAATCCAATTAATAAAGAGAGTGTGCAGAGAGAAGAAAAGAAAGAATCACCTCAAAAGAAAGTAGAGAAGAAAAAAGAAAAGAAAGTAGAGAAAAAAGAAAAATCTCAAAAGGAAGTTGTTATTCCAGAAACACCAACCGTTTCGGCCCTGTCTGAAAACTATGCGTATAAAATTGCGCTCTGGGCAGATTGGATGGAACAAACACGGCAAGCACACAATGATAAAGTTTTGTCTCGATCATTGTATTGGGCGAGACGAGTGGAGGCGTATTATCATTTAACGACGACGGATTTGTTGCCGACAGAAGTACCAGCAGAAAGAGAGAAACGAATTGACGTGGCACTTGCAGATTTAAAAATGCTTATAGAAGAGGCCAAGGGATTGCTTACGACACTTGATAACGAATTAAGTGATTCTTCTATAAAATCTCGGACATCGGAAAAAGGGATGCTTGAAGCGGATCGTGCGCTCAAAGACAGTATTGAAACATTGAATGGTGACCAAGCAGAAAAACTCTTGGCGGAAAAAACGAGACTCTACGAAGATTTTGTGGCGCAAAATTCCAAAATCATGGCGTATCATTATGTGTATAATTTAGTACAAAGTCAGTTTCCAGTAGTGCAAGACATTCACGACAACCTTCTTTCAAACAGAGACGTGTTGATTAACAATGTTCGTGTGGTGGGATTTCCAGGAGATCAATTTCATCGGATCCTTACCCCGGCGGAGTGGCAGAATATTAAATAATTAAAAAACAAGAAATCGGATCCGAATCCCCCCTAGGATCCGGATCCGAAAGTTAAAAACACCAGGGCTCTAAGAAAATAAACCCGATGTTTTTTTCTATTTTCCGTTTCTGCTGATCAGAGAATTTCTCTTTTTGGAACAAAGTTTTTTCTAATGGCTTCGGATTTTCTACCACCTCCAGTGGTGCGAAGGTGGAGAAATCTCTGTAATCTTCGGTTAAATTATTCAAATCCAAGGTCGCAATGAAATCCGCAAAAAAATCATCTGACACATCTCCCTCTCGTAATTCTGCTTTGCGGGGTTTTTGGGTGAGTTCTTTTTCGATCCACTTTTTTAAACTACTTTGGAATGCTGATGGTGCACCACCTGCGCCAACCTTGAAGGGGTCTTTCGTTAATGCTTGTGAAAAGGTGTGTGTGCCTCCAGAGTAATCGGTCACAGTGAGTGCGACTTGAAAAGAAGATTTCTGCTCAAAGTTGAAATAAATACGATCAGGATTAGATCTGGTTGACTCCTCTTCACAAGAACGTTCTCCATTGCGCACTTGTCGCCACTCCCAGAAGTCTGTTTCATAATTCCCACAGGACGCGTTGTCTACCTCCCACTGATACGACTGAATATCAAAGCTTCCATCCGGATCGGTCGAAGTCAGCGCAGTCCCATCAAATCCTGTTAAGTTTAATGATGTCTCATGAATCTTGGCGCCGCCTTGAACGAGGAATTTTGCAGAAGGATCTTTATTCGCTTCATTAGGAAAAGTATTTTCCAGTCCTCGTGATCCGAGATAGTGACGCAAAAAATCATCCTTGGTATTCGTATCACTCCCATTCCGTGCCCGCGATTCGGACTGAATGAGATCTTCAATATTCATGCAGTCCCCAGACCACGCGCCTGTTTCAATTTTTTTGTCCCGTTCACTGGCAACATTTTGGCTGATATCGCCCTTTTGCCAACATACAAAATCTTCACTTGCCTCCCAACTCGTTCCGGAATACAAGATGACTTCAAAGGTTTCAGATCCCCCTGAAAGTCCCGGCACATCAATTGTCAGGAGTTCATCGGTTTCCACATTCAAATCAGTTAATTGGTGGAGTACAGTACGAGGAGAACTTTTTTTCTTGAGTTCCAGATATTTTAAATTCGCATCGTTCGTTATTTGCAACTCCACAAAATCTTCATTGGGGGAGATTTCATTAATCATCACTTCAACTTCATCTGGGAAAGTCGGCATGGCATCATTTTTCATTCCTTTTGTGTGGCGCAATGTGGAATCGGTGTTGCGATGGATCAGAGGAAATAATTCATCGGTGTCTTCTCTGCGATTCCAAATTTCACTGTACGGTTCTCCGCTAGAGGTGCCGGATTTGGTAGTTGGGTAGATAATTTCGTCGAGCAATTCGTCGTTTTCATTGAGAATCTGTATGGTCCCGCCGGATTTGGGAAGAGCAAGGGGGGACGGGGTCCAAGAAAAATAGGCCACCTCTTCTTCCGGCGTAAAAAGGAGTTCCTCACTCAGCATACCGCCAGAATGGAGCGTGAGGCGATCGGTGTAATCAGAAAAAAGTTTATGAGTGCTCCCATTGGAAACTTTCCAGTTCGCTAGAGGCACTTCTTCCGCTGATTCAATCGAAAATTCGAACCACTCCTTCTCCTCACCAACGGTATTGGGAGAGATTTCGGTTATTGTTGTTTGAGCAAAGCAAAGGGTGGGAAGGAGGATTCCTACGAGAAGTGATCGAGGGGTCATGAGAGGATTTCACCTTAAAAAAGAGTGAAAGGGAAGGGGAGGGATTTAATAGAAATTTAAGAAACAATGCGTTGACAATCGTCATAAAAAGTATTAAAGATGTCGCGACTTATCATTTTTTAAAATGACATCTAGAAATAGACTGAAAGCTATGACGACGGGGAAGGGGCTGAAAGCAACGTCTGAAGAACGTTTGGAAGATACCTATTCGGAACTTTTGGTTGAGGAGGGGCTCGGAGTGCTTAACAAAACTGTTCAAAGAGCGAAAGAAGCTATTGAAAAGTATCTTAGTTTAAAAGCTCGAAGTTTGTATTCTTTGAACTTTCCAGAAGAGGAAAGCAGGGAACAGTCTTTGGAACTGTTAAATAAATTTCAACCAAAAGACGATCCTATTGTTTATTTCGCTATTTCTGAAATGAATGAAGGAAACGGTGGTTTTTATATGAAAATGAAAAATCCTTTTGTTTCGTATGATAATCATCCTTTTACGGAACACTTTAAATTAAGCTTTGTTAAGGAATGTCTTGGTGGGCAAAAAGTTTATGATGATCAGCAAATTATATTTTTTATTACAAAAGAAAACGAAAAGGAGAAAGGTGAAGTTGGTACAATACACGCTTCAATGGCGGAAAATAAAGAGATTCTTGCTGAGCGGAAATCTCGAGCATATTTTCAATCAGATTGGACTTCTTTCGAAGGCAAATTACAAGACAATGGGTCGGATGATTGTAAAAATAAACATATTTATTTTTTTCATGCAAAAAACTTTGGGAGTTTGCTCTTTACTCAGATTTGGACGGTGTTTGGGAAAGAAAAAGCAGAAAAAATTTATCAGGCTGTTGAGGAGAAACTTGAAAGATTCCCTGAATCTTTGGTAGAACAAATCGTTGCAAAAATCTGTACCTCTAGTGATATTTCAAAAGAAAAATTCGCTGCGTTGATGTACTTACTTTCAGATACAGAAATCAAAGGAGCTATTTCCAAAAATGAAGTAGACGAACTTGAGACAGGATTTGTTAACAATTACTATCCAGAGGACACTTCTGGTTTAGAGCACTGGGGAGATACTGATTCTCGAGTAGAGAATAAAGAAGAACAAAAGCAAAACAATCTTCACAGATACATTTATCACTATCTTGAAATCAAAAGGTATGGTTCTACTCGAATGCGTTATTACGAAGGAGAGGGAATCGATACAAGAATAGCGGAGGAAAAAGCTAGAAAAATCCATCCGAATTTAGAAGTCACAATGAAAGCGTTTGAGCGTTGTTCAAAAGAATTTGCTGATGACCAAGAAAAGAGAATGGAACAAATTTACGATTTAGTAGAAGCTTTTGAATCAAAAGATGTTGTGGGAGAACTCAAAAAAAGAGATTTTTCAGAAAAGTTGCAGAACGCTGCTCGTATTTTATTGGAGCAAGGGGTGGCGTCAGAATATGGAGAAGAACTTGTAGACGATCATTACGAAAATTTTTATCCTCCTAAAAAAGAAATTTCAAAAGAAACACATTTGGCAACAGCTGAGGAACTCTATGCTGATGCGATTGAATTGTATGAGCGAATACAGCAAGAGATAGAAAACGCAGAGGAAGAACCTTTGGAGGATCGACGACAACAGATGGATCTTCAATATCTTACGACAAACACGGAAACACAATCTTGGGCCATAAATATTTTGAGTGCTCGGCTCCACGGTTTGTCTCAAGGAAAGAGTGTGAAATTAGAAACGACAGACATCGATTTATTAGCGCACAAGAAGATGGTTCTTGAAGTAGTAGAACGACTCAAAGACACGCATAGAAAGGAAATTGAAACACCGGTTGGATTGGAAATGCCCGAAGAGAAACCAAAAACGTATGCGCTTATTTTGGAACTTGAAAAAATTCTCGAAGAAATCTTATCGGATGAGCACCCTTACGACAAAGATGAGTTAATTGATTTTAAGGATGATTTTGAAGACATAGTAGAATCACTTTCTGATCGTGACTTGTGCGACAAACACTTTAGGAAAACAGTAAATGATTTACAAGGAATTGTTGATATGTCTCGGACGCTTTGTATAAAACCAAAGGTCTCACTCGGAAGGTTTGAAGCCTTTAAACGGCATTACATCATGGCGAACATTAGCTCCTTCACGGATGAAGAATTGGCGGAATTCAAAGTGGTAGATGTTAAAAAGAAAGAGAAACAATTAACGGAGTAGGAAAACTTATCTTCTTCCTCCTCGGAATCCACTTCTTCGCGGGGGGCCGGATCTTCGATTTTGTTGGCGTGCGGGACGTTGAAACTGTCGCGGTCGTGAAACCTGTTTTCGACCAGTGCCTCTGGGACCAAAACTTATATGGAATGGATGACTTTCAATGATTGGAATTTGTTGATTGATGAGTTTATGGATATCTTCCACAAAATCTCGTTCACTTTCATCACAAAAAGAAAGCGCGGTTCCTTCCTTTTTCGCTCGTCCTGTTCGTCCGATACGATGCACGTAGGTTTCGGGTTCATTTGGAATTTCAAAATTAATCACATGAGAGAGTTCCTTAATATCGATTCCTCTCGCAGCGATGTCAGTAGCGACCAACACGCGGGTTTGATTTGCTTTGAAGTTTTGCAAGGCTTTTTGCCGAGCATTTTGCGACTTGTTTCCGTGAATGGCCTCTGTTTTTATTCCCGACACATTCAGGAATTTGGCGAGTTTGTCAGCCCCGTGTTTCGTTCTGGTGAAAACAAGCGCTGAAGGGATAGCCGAATCCTTGAGCACGTGGCGGAGTAGTTCTTTTTTCTTCGCTTTTTCGACCATGTACATTGAGTGGTCAACCATTTCGGCTGTGGGCGCATCGGGTGTCACTGATACATGAACCGGGTTTGTGAGCATGCTATTGGCGAGCTTGATGATTGAATCAGGCATTGTTGCAGAAAAAAACAACGATTGTCGGTTTGGGGGAATTTTTTTAATAAGTTTTTTGATCTCATGAACAAATCCCATATCAAGCATTCGATCGGCTTCATCGAGTGTGAAGAATTTTAAATTATCCAAAGGAACATACCCTTGGTTTTGTAAATCGAGGAGTCGTCCTGGAGTCGCGATAACAATATCAACGCCTCGTTTTAGTTTTCTCACTTGTGCGTGTTGTTTCACGCCTCCAAAAATAACTGCATGATCGAGTCCCAATCCTCTTCCATAATCAGTAAAGCTTTCTCCAATCTGAATCGCCAACTCCCTGGTGGGGGTTACGATGAGAACCTTTATTCCCCGTGGCCATTTGCCAGAGACCTTATTTTCATACAATTTCTGCAACATGGGAATCGCAAAAGCAGCGGTTTTTCCCGTTCCGGTTTGCGCACATCCCATGATATCTCGCCCTTCCAAGATAGGCGGAATCGCCTGTATTTGTATGGGAGTGGGAGTGGTGTACCCTTTTGATTTTATCGCACTGAGTATTGGCGCGATGAGGTTTAAATTTTCGAATTTCATAGAAGCGAAGTGTAGCGTGTGTTTATAAAAACACCTATCCTTATTAATATATATAAAAAAGAGAAAGTGTCAAGGGCGTGAAGGTGAGGAGGTTACTTGAAATCGGATACGTATCCAGAAAATCCATTTCGCATTTGACAAAGCTTCGTTCTTCTGTGAAAAAGGCAATGAAGTTTTTAATATTTTAAAAAATGAGAAAAGGAAAAAATTGTGACCATGGTATGCCAACTTTATACGGAAAGAACTCTGATGAATGTATAGGGGCTGGACATTGTTCAGTAGAATTTGCAGCTATAAATGAAATTATCTCAAAGAAAAGTTGCGTCTCGTCTGATGGCGATGAAGTCTTTCAAGAAAAATTCAAAAAAATAGTTCCTAGTGTAAAAAGCTGTATTTTTAACACGGCAAAAGAGTGTTTTAATAAAAAAGATTCGGATAAATAGTACCGAGGTGTCGGGGGAACTCGTTACTTCGTTTACCAAAGTAAACTCGCTAGAGGGATTTGGCATCTTCGCTTTGCTCAGTGCAAATCCTCGAATCCCTCCACCCCCTTGAAATATTAAAAAAAAACACTACTCTCCATTTCGACTATGGGGCGTCGCCAAGTGGTAAGGCTCTGGTTTCTGGTGCCAGCATCGGGGGTGCTCGCCACTTCGTTTACCAAAGTAAACTCGCTAGAGGGATTTGGCATCTTCGCTTTGCTCAGTGCAAATCCTCGAATCCCTCCACCCCCTTGAAATATTAAAAAAAAACACTACTCTCCATTTCGACTATGGGGCGTCGCCAAGTGGTAAGGCTCTGGTTTCTGGTGCCAGCATCGGGGGTGCTCGCCACTTCGTTTGCCAAAGCAAACTCGCTAGAGGGATTTGGCATCTTCGCTTTGCTCAGTGCAAATCCTCGATTCCTCCACTCCTCTTGAAAAATTTAGAAAAAATACTACTCTGCCTCAGGCTATGGGGCGTCGCCAAGTGGTAAGGCTCTGGTTTCTGGTGCCAGCATCGGGGGTGCTCGCCACTTCGTTT
>CAZDZO010000025.1:0-13161 GCA_964509975.1 uncultured Candidatus Peribacteria bacterium | reverse complement strand
TCTTCATCCGAACAACAGACGTTACAGGAGAAGTTATTCTTCCAGACGGAGTTGAAATGGTTATGCCTGGGGACAACGCTAAATTTAAAGTTGTTCTTGGAGCGGCTATTGCTTTGAACGAAGGTACACGATTCGCGATCAGAGAAGGAGGACGAACAGTTGGTGCCGGAGTAGTAACAAAGATTCTTAAGTAAGTGATCCCGCACTGCGGGAGAACTTATCCCCGTGAAAACGGGGATCCCAAAAGTTTCAGAAATAATAAAACCCCCCGCATTGCGGGGGGTTTTTGATATAAAAATACCCACGGCTTCAGCCGTGGGTTGCAGTGTGATCAATAATTCATGGCTAAATCCCAGATATTCCTCCGGCCATCGGCTCTGAGGAAAAAAATGAATGCTCAGGTTCGAAGAGAATTCCGGCCTGCCTGTCCGGTAGGCAGGGATGACAGAAGGGGGGAAGCGGGTTTTTTGAAATCCCCCTCATTCCCCCTTTAACAAGGGGGAGATATAAAATAGTACAAAAAAAGCTTGCAGCCGTAACAAAAGTTCATTACGTTCGTTATAGTAAATGGAAAGGAGACGTGCTCTGTGCATATCGCCTTTCTTTTTCTTCCCCACAAAAATACCCATGAAAGCTTTATTAATGCTTTTTTTCGGGCTTTTGCTCTTTGTGTGTCTTTTGTGTACACGTATAGAGATGGAACGAAAGTCCTGAAGAGTTAATAGTTTCTAGTTAACAGAGGACAGTTTAGAGTCTATAACTGTTGTTTTTTGACGGGAGAAAAGTTTAAAAGTTAAAGAGTTTAAAAATATGGAAGTATTGTCTTCGACCTTGAGCTCAGACCGAAAGGAAGAATGGAAGTTTATTCTAAGTTCATATCTAATTATTCATTGTTCATTGTTCATTCTTCATTATAATGATGCCGATGAAAAATTTTGAAGTTTTGGAGAAGATCTTGGGATCAGTCAACGGGGCATCGCGTATTCCAATTTATGAAAAATATGATAAGAATGTGCAAGGAAACACCGCCTGTGAGCGGGGAGCGGTGGCAGCTTCAGTGTTGACACCTTTTCGCGATTATCCGGAACTGTCAGAAAAAGGTTCTCGAACAGGAGTGGCGATTGCGACGGGAGGTAATCCTAATTTGGCCAAAATTTCTGCCCGTATTGCTTCAGAATATGCGGTAACAGAAGCAGTGATAAAAGTCTCTTGTGTGGGAGGAACGCCATTGTCAGTAACTGATTGTCTTAACTTTGGAAACCCGGAAAAAGTAGATCAGATGGGAGAATTTGTCGATGGAGTCGAAGGACTTAAAGAAGTGTGTAGTGCTCTTGATGTGCCGATTGTGTCCGGAAATGTTTCGTTCTATAACGAATCAGGTGGGAAATCTATTCCACCAAGCGCTCTCGTTTCTGTATTTGCACGTGTGGAGGATCCGGAAACAGTTCCTTCTCAAAACTTTCAAAATTCTGGAGAAACAATATTCGTAATTGGATCCCGTTCGCCAAAACTTGGCGGTTCTGCATTCCTAACCGTATGTGACAAAGAAGACTCTCGAATAGAAAAAATTGATTTCAAAAAAGTGAAAGAATGGATACAGAAACTCCAAAATGTATCAGAAAAAGGGATTCTTTCTTGTGCTCGACCAATTGTACAGGGGGGAATGATTACAG
Source organism: uncultured Candidatus Peribacteria bacterium (assembly GCA_964509975.1). GTDB lineage: Bacteria > Patescibacteriota > Gracilibacteria > UBA4473 > UBA4473 > CAZVBV01. Next base: position 11,488 of record CAZDZO010000025.1, on the reverse strand, counting down.
CGATTACAGAGGCTTGCTTTGAGAAGTCAATAGGGGCTGAGCTTGTTCTTGAAACAGCAACTATTCCACAGTTTCTATTCTCAGAAAGTGTAGGCGCGATTGTGACAACGAAATATCCAGAAAAAATTCAAGAAATCTTTGGAGATACGGCTATTGAAATTGGAAAAACAAAGGATGCTTTTGAATTGAAACTTTTTGCCAACGGGGCATTGATTGAAGAAAAGGCGCTTGCTGAGTGGAAAAAAACATGGGAAGGAAAATTGCGAGAAATATTTTAAATCAGTATATCAGTAACCGATGGCTTTAGCCGTTGAATAGCCACACAGTTAAAGCGGTGGGTTGCAAAAAAAGAAGGAGGCTTTCTTTTTGCATAAAATGTGAGCTTCCTGATATACTGAGCAAAATAAAAATAATATGAAAAGAGTATTTTTTGCGTTCCTTGTTGCACTGCTTTTTTGGGGAAGTTCCTCGTGTGTTTTTGCCGATGGGGGAAACACACCATTGGATAAAATAGATGCAATTGCAGATGATGTTGAGTGCATTGTCGATATAGATTTCGACAATATTATTGATTTGGGTGATGGATCGGAACCTATATTTAATGGGCCGGGAATTAAAAAAGGAGCAAAAATTGTAAAATGCAATCTTGATAATGGGGTTTCTAAGGAGAAAAACTTAAATGTGCTTCTTATCGGATGGATGAAGTTTTTCCTTTCAGTAACAGCCGTTGTGGCCGTGCTGGCGATTGTCTTTGCAGGGTTTCTGTATATTACCGCAGGAGGGGACGATGCACAGACCACAAAGGCCAAAAAAGTGGTCATGTGGGTAGCCATTGGAATTATCCTTATCTTTGGATCGTATGCGATTGTTAATACTATTATGAAGGCTCGATTTGGGCCGAATGTATCCGCAAATTTAAACGAATCGACCATTTCTTCTCATTCATTATTATGAAAAAAATACTTCTCATTTCCGTTGCATTTCTCGCATTTGTTCTTTTTATTCCCGATGTTTCTCATGCGCAAGACGCCAATGGTTGGGATGTTCTAAAGGACATTACGGGAGCAGAAGGAGCGGTTCCTGATGGTGGATTTTTTCTTCCTCCAAAAGAAGATTTTGGAGAAATTGGAGAACATGATTCAGCACGTGTATATATTGTAACAGTTCTCAATTTCATTCTTTCTTTTCTTGGACTTATTGCAGCCGCCTTTATTATTTATGCGGGAATTCTTTATATCACGGCCGGAGGGGATGATGCGCAACACGGAAAAGCAAAAAATATTATCATGTATACCGTTGCCGGGATTCTCGTTATTCTTATTTCTTACGCATTGGTTAACACACTTTTGGTTCATGCTCCTGCGGGAACAGATGATAGAGATGGAGCAGTTCCCATTGGTGGAAATGGAGGTGGAGGTGGTGGGGAAGATGATAATTATCGTGGTCATAGAGGACCTCCTCCTGGAGGATAAAAAATTGTTCAATGAAAAAAAATACAGTACTTCTTATCGTGGCCATAGTTCTGGGACTTCTCGTAACTTTTGGGGGAGTGTTTTTGCTCAAAAAATTCCCACAAATACTTCAGAAGAATCAACAAACAGCTTCTCAAGTATCGGTGCAACCGGATGAGAATGAAGTGATTGCTCCTATCATCATAAGTGAAGGAGGCCTTGTTGATAACGGACCAGACGTTATTACAGAGAGACTTGAAGAATATACAAAGACTTCAAATGAACCGATTCATATCGTACAGGGTGTTTCTGGTGGGGACGAACAGGCGACTGATGATGTCGAAAAGTACGATGCTAGTAAACGAGTAAAAAAACGAGCTGTTGTAAATCAAGCACCGATTTATGTGAAAGGAGGAATCGAGTTTTCTGGGGGTTATATGGTTAATTCAGACCAAGCTGTCGACGGCATTACGTTAAGTAGTGACGGGAAAATGGGGGATTGGCATTTTGGTGATGGAGTAACAGCTCTTGGAACAACCGTAGAACATTCTTATGGAGAAAGAGGGATGTATGATGTGACGTTTTTAGCTGAAGAAAGTGGCGTTGTATATATTACACAAACCAAAATTGTTGTAGGAGGGGTTATTCCAAAATTTGATACTAAAAATTTCACCCCTCGTGTAAATGAGATACGTAATCTGAAAGGAAGTGAATCCAAAAGTTTGGTGGGTTCTATCACAAGTTATAAATGGACTTGTTCAGAAATACAGGTAGAACAGTGCGTTTTCAGCGCTCCAACGAGTGCACGCAGTGCAGTTCAGTTTACTGAACCTGGAATATATGAAGTGTCGTTAACCACTACCAACAATATTGGGGCGAGAGAAATAAATCGAAAAATATTTACGGTCTCTGGTGAAAAACCAATAGCCAAAATAGCTTCTATAGAACCAACAAATGCATCTCATCATCCAGGAGAATATTCTTTTGATGCCAGTGAGAGTGTGAATGTTTTGGGACAAAAAACAGGACTTTCCTATGAATGGGATTTTGATGGGGATGGTACATGGGATAAAAAAATCACCGATCCAGTGGTAACACATGAATACTTCACTTCTGGGAATAAAACCGTGAAGCTTCGAGTGGAACATGATTATAATCGCCAAGATTATCTTTCAGAAGAAATTACTGTTGTATTTGAAAACGTAAATATTCTTTGGGCAGATTTTGAAACGCCTTTCGTGTTGGCAGTAGAAGAACCATTTCTATTGCATGCTGAAAGTTCGGAAGAAGTGGAATATGCTTGGACGATCTTTCCTGAAACGTATTTGTTCGAAGAAGGTTTTGATATTGCAAATGCCAATATTTCTTTTTCTGAACCAGGAAGCTACAAAATCACGCTCACGGTTACGAAAGATGAAGATTCTGCTTCTCTTACAAAAACAGTTCCTGTGCGTGCAAAAGAGGCTCCAATGGCACTGGTGCGAATATCACATGATAGGAGTTTGTCTTGGGAACCGGCAACTCAAAATATTCCTATTACTCGAGATGAACGTGGTATGACAAATCTCTTTGTAAAAGCGCATGCCGTAGATGAAACAGGGAAAATCGGATGCGATGAAGCTAACTTGAACTACAGTTGGTCGGTGAGTGGGGTTCCCATTTCTACCGATTGTGATCCGGGAGGACTGCTTAATGCACAATTTACAGAAGCCGGAACCTATTTGGTAGACCTTGTGGTTTACCATCCGGGAAATCAAAATATCAGTGATACCACTTCTTTTTCTGTTGTGATACAAAACGAACCGCCAATTTTTATTGAACCTATTTCTTACGAAACAACGCTTGGAACAGATGACCTTTCTACAGGACCAGTAAGTTTTGTGGTCACTGCACAAGCAAAAGATAGTGATACCGACAATCCTATTGCACAGTACTTTTTTGAACCAATGGAAAATGGGAAAGTGCTGTCAGATACACAGTTGCTCGATACGGGGCAGGCGTATTTCGATTTGTCACAATATGATGGAATTCATACATTTTTCTTTCGAGTCACGGCTTTTGATGTGGATGGAGGTCGGAGTCTTTCTGAAGGAATAGGAACGTACACTTTCCAAAACAATGTTCAAAATGGACTTCCAACAATTACAGACTTTACTGCAAGTAAATCAGGGGTAGCAAAAGGCGAATCAGTGCGTTTTGATGTGATGGCACAAGATCCGGAAAATGAAACGCTTTCCTATCAATGGACGGTTTTCCGTGAAGGAGTGACACTCTTTACAGCGCAAACGATGGAGACACATTTCCAATATTCTTTTGAAGAAGTGGGAGAGCATGAGGTTGGAGTAGTTGTTTCAGATGGAATGAACACTGTTTCCGCTGACACAGCAAGAACAATTTATGTTCGGGAGTAGAGTGTGTCTAAAAATTTTGACAAGAAGGGGTAACATCGGTCATCATTAGGGGCAGAAAATCCGTTTTTTTAAAAATATGGACGAAAACAAAAACCAAAATCCCGTTCCGGTATCTCCAGAAAACGAAGGAGAAACGTCAACACCAAATACTTCTCTTCCACAGGTTGAACCTGTAGAACCAACTCCTGCAGAAGAGCCAGTTATTCCTGTTGCAACAGAATCACCTGCGGAAACTCAGGCGCCTGTTGAGACAGAACCACCGGTGGAACCACCCGTTCAATCAACAGAAGTGGTGGAGGAAGATATTCATGAAGAAGAACTTCCAGAAGAACTTCCAGAAGAGCTTCCAAAAGACTTGAAAAAAACAGAAGAACCAGCTGCGGTTGAGGCGCTTACCCCAAAAAAGAAAGTAGGAGCTTGGACGCTCTTTCGATGGTTTATCGGATTTGGAGGAATTTTGCTCGCGGTTTTTTATGTACTTTTACTGTGGGGGCTTTTGGGAGGAAATGTCTCAAACCCCTTATTTGAAGCGTTGAATATTCAAGAAACAGATCTCCAATCAACCTTGCTTACTCTGACAAATTATATCTTTGGATTTTTAGCAATTTTCTTTTTGATTGGAACACTCGTTAAATTTTTCCAATGGTTGATGCTGGGAAAAGAAGCTGTTAATCGTGGAGAATATGGGAAGAAGTCAGCGTTTTTCCTTGGTATTTTTATAACGGTATGTGTTGTTTGGGTAGGTCTCTTTTGGCTTATTACCAATGTCAATGCGGAACATAAAAAAATCAATAAATCAATTATTCTTTCAATGCCAGAACGTATTATTGGGTTGCACGCACCGGTAACAGTCTCATTTGATGTTGGAACAGAGCTTTTTAAACAGATTGATCCGGAACTCGTTCGGCAAATTAATTGGGATTTTAATGGAGATGGAGTTTATGATGCAACTGGTCCACAGGTGACGTATCGGTTTTTGAAAAAAGGACCGAATAATGGGAAATATACCATAACGGTCGATGTTGATTATTTCTCACCTTCGGCTCAAACAGAAAAAACGTATACGGCGACGCGAGAAGCGGTGATTGTAAATGAAGCCGTGCAAGCGGTGTTTAGTGCGAATAAAGAGGTGGGACCAGTGCCGTTTACGGTTCAATTTTCTGCGAAAGATTCGAATGATCCTGATGGGAATATTGTACTTTATGAGTGGGATTTGGATGGAGATGGGAAATATGAAATATTGGGAGGAGATAAAACAGAAATAAAAACAACCTATTCCAAAGTAGGAGATGTGAACGTTTCTTTGCGGGTTACGGGAACAAACAATGATAGTGATGTAGCAGAAAAAGTAATTGTTGTTCAGCAGTCAGAAGAAAATATCCAAGCACGGATTACCTCGGAAAAAGGGTTTGAAGGGGTGCCACCGCTTGAACTTAATCTTTCAGGAGGGCAGTCTTATACGCGTTTTGGAAATATCATTTCTTACGAATGGCAAATTGAGGGAGAGCAAGATGCAATTCCTGGTCGGAAGTTGCAACGAACTTTACGTGAACCAGGAGAATATCTGGTTTCTTTGATTATTGAAAATGATGTCGGAGAACGGGATAAAGTAGATCAAGTGATTCGAGTGGTACCACAGATGAGTGATGCAAAATTGAGAATTGTTACCAATCCTGCGGTCGTAGAAGGGGCATCATTAGTGGGGTCTTCACCGTTTGAAGTAGCCCTTTCGGCTGATACCTCAGAGATTCATAATCCTGTCGAATGGCAATGGGATTTCGAAGGAGATGGGGAGGTCGATAGTTTTAGTGAGACGGCTACCTTTGTATACAAAGAGTCGGGTGAATATAATCTGACATTACATATCATTGATTCTTTCGAAAATAAAATTACAACTGTTCAGAAAGTTGTGGTGGATCGATCAGGTGTTCAGGCTCGTATTACTACAACACCGAGCTACGGAACAGTTCCTTTGACGGTCGAATTTGATGGTTCTGCTTCTACGACAGATCGAGGGGAAATAGTGCTTTATACATGGCAATTTCCAGGGAAAGAACCGATTCCTGCAGGAGCGAAGCTTTCGTATGAATTCGATAGTGTGGGAACATTTCCGGTAAATCTCACGATTCTTACCTCTGAGCAGGAAGTGGATAGTACACAGGTTCTCATATCTGTAAGATCACTTCCCTTGAGTGCGGATTTTGAAACGATTCCGAATATTGAGAATGGTCTTGAAGTGCAATTTGATCCAACGGCTTCAACCGGAACGGTTGCAGAATACCTTTGGAGTTTTGGAGATGGAGCGGTATCGCGAAGTTTCATGCCAACACATGTGTATGGGTTTGCCGGAGATTTTGACGTTACGCTCAAAATCACTGATCCGAAAGGAGTGGTCTCTTCTTTTTCAAAGAAGGTAACGGTGACAGAGGAGAAGAATTAATTAATTCATTCATTCATCCCTCCCTCATCCTTCAGCTTGACTGAAGGATCCAGTATTGTAGACGAGATTCCCCAATCTCGTTCGTTCGGTTAAATTGTCACGATAGCGAATATGGATTTGCGACTACAATGCAGGAGCGACGGCGCCGTCGCTCCTGCGTTTTGATTAAGGAGAATTCGAATTCGGTCTGTGATACAATGGAGTGTGAATGAAACTCTGGAAACTCGTCTTTTTTATTTTTTTGACCAATAGTGCATCGGCCTTTTTTACAAATGATGCGGTCGAAGTGCTTCAGAAAGAGGTAAAAATAGTGGTTGAAGGGGATATGGCACACGTGGAAATTTCAATAGAATTTCTGAATCCTACAAAAAAAGAACAGGTGTTTCGAGAAATTGAGCCACTTGAAAAAGGTGCGGTTGTGAAGAATTTTTTTGTAAATATGGAAGGACGCCCGTATTCGGTTATTGAAGAAAAGGAACGATTAGAATATCTGTATCAGCAGGCAGAAATAACGAAAGATGTTCGCTTCTTTGGATTCGGTGCGAACAAATATCCCACACTATTTCGATCGGAAGGAATTATTCTTCCGGCGCAACAAAAAGTTCGAACAAAAAAAGTGTTCAACATTCCAATAAAGATACAAGATGATTTTTCTTTTGTGCAGCTCTATTTAGAGGAATGCGTTGATACGATCCCCACGGAAATTTCTTTTATGCTGGCAGAACCAGTGGCACATTTTATGCACTCACTTGATAATTCAGCGCTCGTTTCGACAAAGAATCAAACAGCGTTGTTGTGGTCTGGAACTGAAAAACAGGCAGTTTCTTTTTATTGGTCTTTGGTTGAAGAAGCGGAAATAAGCATGCCTTATTTAGGAATGGATTATGGAGCAAAGTTTGTTCCACCAACTAAAAAAGATATCCAAGAAATCACCATCCTTATTGATCGATCGGGGTCTTTGACGGGACTCCCTTGGCAAAGAACAAAAGATTGGACGGAGTTTTTGCTCGAAACGTTTGAAGATGTGCGCATTCGGATTGGATTTTTTGCAGATGGAATTGAGTGGCACGATGAAGAATTTCAAATCAATACATTTGATTTCAAAAAAGATTTCTTCAGCTTTTTGTCAGGCATTGCGCCAGTAGGGAAGACCGACATTATAAAAGCACTCACGGGAGTACGTCACGGATGGACTGTCGATCCAGAGAATCGTCTGGTGTTTCTTTTAACCGATGAGACCACACTCGGTTCGGATTCCAATATTTTTTGGGATAAAGAAATTTCAGAAACCTATGTTTTGTTACAGTTCGCAGAAAATTTGGATAATGATATCGCATTTTTCTCAAAACTTTCAGGAGGATTCCCTCTTAAACTTTTTCGGTCGAGTCCAAGTTTGATCGAAAAAACAGAATTTTTGAAAAAGCTCCAATTGTTGAACACAAAAGTTGTTCAACCTAATGAGTGGGAAATACAATATAAACTCCCTCAATTTTTTCCCTCCAAAATGCGTTCTCAGCCGTTTTTCTTCACAGGACGAACGAGTAGATCATCTCAGGGAAAAAACACTTCAGAGGCGCATTTTGTGCCACGGGAGTGGAGTATCTTAAAAATAGCAGAAATCTTACAATCATTTTTGTCCTCTCGTCCTCAATCCTTTTCCCAAAAGGAGAAGGAGGAAAAAATAGATGCACTTTTGGCAATTGGACGAACCTTTGGAGTTTCGACAGAATTTTTTAATGATCGGACAACTCGTTCTGAATTAGAAAAAAAATTAAAGAATGTTTCCAGAAAAAATTTGATGGCAGAGATTTTGAGATTGGAAAATACCCCCTCTAGCTCCCCCTACGAGGGGGAGAATATTAGATTTCTTGATGGAGTGCCATTGTACTCCTATGAGAAGGGGTGGCGTCAGTTTAACTTTCCAGAACTTGCACGACTCGAAACGTTGATTCATATTGCGCCATTTTCAGAAGCACAGAAAGCGTTATTTTTGCAGTTTCCTCAATTTGTAGCGGAAGGATTTGGTGTCGCGAGTGAGGTAGATTTTTGTACGGAGTTTCGTTGTCTTTCTATTCGAGAAGGGGAGAGAGAAGTACAAAAGCTCTCTGATAGAGCGTTTTTCAAAGATTACGATGAGAACCACTGGGCACATGATTATATCGTGCGGGCGGTAAAAGAAGGACTGCTTGAACCAGCGCTTAATGGAAAACTTCATCCGAATCGTCCAGTTGATCGAGCGGAGTTTGTAGTGATGGTGGTGAAAGCTTTTGGATTGGAACAAAATCTCCTCTCCTCCCCTGCTAAGGGGAGGGTAGGAGGGGTTTCTTTTTTAGATGTGCATGATCCGGCTTATTTTGACGCGGTAAAAATATTAGCACAAAAAGGTATCATAAAGGGATATCCAGACGGAACGTTCCGCCCATTGCAGAGTTTGACGCGGGCGGAGGGGGTGAAGATTTTGTTATCGGTTGGTGGTTGGGATCCGGATCCTATCCCGGATCCGGATCCGGAATTGAATTTCTCCGATGTGATGGGGTGGGAGAAGCCATGGGTTGGGGAAGCCGTTGAACGCGGTATGGTAAAGGGCTATGGTGATGGGACTTTCCGTCCACATAATAAACTCACCCGTGCTGAAGCGCTGAAGTTGATATTTGAATTCTTCGGATCCGGATCCGGGTAGGGATTCGGATCCTACCTCGGATCCGGATCCGAATTCTTATATTATTTATTAAATCCGGCGGTGTCGGCTTGTTCGATTTTTCCTCCTGGTTGGACGCGGATTTTTCGATCGGCTCCACTAAACTCAATGTTTGTGGTTCCTTCAATTCGGAAAGTGACGCCGTTGTAAATGATAACGTTTCCATACACGGTGTAGGTTTGACTTGTGATGGTACAACTTCGTGGGGGAGCCCAGTCTCCTGATGCTGGAGGAGCGCATCGGTTATAATTGATGATGAAAATTCTTTCTGTTCCCCATGTTCCCGCACCGTTCTTTGGACGCACATGGAGATAGTTCACACCATCGGTAATAGCAATGGCATCGACATATGGATTGGTTGTTGTGGCTTCATCTCCAGTAATAGCATCTGATGGGGTTCCATTGAGTTCGTAGTAGAACGTATCATTGGAAACTGAAGAGGGATCAGTCCAGCTGAACGAAATCGCATCATCACTTCCTATATCAGGGTAGGTGAACCAGGTTGCAGAGGTTAAGCTTGTCCTGTCTCCAGAAGAAGCTCCTGCATCTACAGCTACGATATCTGGAGTGGTGGTATCGATTTGAAATGGTCCACGGTGCACGGTGTCACCAGAAGCATCCCAGTTCCCAGCGCCATCAACAGAACGAATGTTAAGATACCAATCAGCCGCACTGGTGAGAGTTGATGAAGTGAGTGTTTGTGCACCACTTTCTACATTCTTTGTCGTGCTTGTGATATCAGTGGTGCCTTGAGTCCAGCTTGTTGCATATCCATAGAGACCGGTGATGACGGTGGAAGAGTCAATTTTATAAAGGTGGATATTTCGTATTTGATACGTTGCATCAACGTTACCAGTTCCTATGAAGTTATACACTTTCATTTGTTCCGCTCCGTAGGAGTTTGTTTTGTAAGTGAAGGCTCGATTACTCCATGTTGTAGAATTCATAGTTGATGGGCCACTCGAAGAAGTGCTATTAATAAGATCATTGGATGCTTCTCCGGGATAAGAATGATTTGTATCGAGACGAATAGGGGCTCCATCAGTTCCTTTTATTTCATATTCAAATCGATACCACGTGTCTTGATCGACATTGAGATAATTTAATTTTATTTGTCCACCATTATAAGAATTTGTATCAGTTTGAACATCCCAAACGCCTGCATCACCATCAAAATCCCAAACAATATTGGTTCCAAGTTCTCTTAAATCAGAAGGTGGTATTTGAGAATAATGATCAGCATTTCCTAACTGATCATAAGCATTCACATAGTAGTAATAATCATCCCCAGAGTCGGTGGCATCTGTCCAGGTAACCGTTGGTGTGGCATCTGTGGTCCAGGTGCTGAGTGCATCTCCACCGAGTCCTGTGACGGCCGCTGGAGCAGTGTCATCTGTGGCTGTGGTGTCAGAGTAGTTATCATTAGAAATGGCGTTTCGTAGATAGCGGACGATAACGATACCAGATCCTCCGGCAGCGCCACCAATTGATCCATAACTCAAGTAATCAGCTTGACCTGAACCACCTCCACCTCCACCAGTGTTTGCACCACCAGCACCTCCCCAAGAATTCCATGTGGCAGATGGTGTGTCTCCTCCTGAATTTAGAGCAGAATCACCCCCTATTGCTAATTGTGCACCAGTAGGGGGAGTTCCTCCTGTTGTTGAACCGCGTCCTCCCGCTCCTCCACCACCAATTCCTCCATTACCACCAGAAATTTCACCAGCACTTCCGTCAGTCCAAACACCACCCCCTCCACCAGCACCCCAATAATAATTATTTCCATCTATATTTATTTGTATACCGGCTCCTCCGTCACCACCATAGGTTCCATCCGTTGGATCACCAACACTACCGGCTCCTCCTCCACCACCACCATCAGCATGATGACTACTTGCTCCACCAGCATTACCATATACCGTTCCTGTTCCCCCATAGGTCAGAACCGGAGCGCCTTGATTAGACGAACCTGCCGTAGAACCAGCATAACCGCCGCCACCTCCAGAACCTCCAGTTCTTCCATTTTGGCTAGAATAAGAACCACCTCCACCCCCACCTTTGGCTGTTTCACCAATAAAAGTGGTATCTCCACCATCATTTCCAACAACGCCCGTACCACCAACAGCGGCACCACCAGCACCAATTACTACAGGGTAACCACCAGATGGAAGGGTTGCTCCAGTTATATGAATAACACCACCACCCCCTCCTCCACCACCATGTCTTCCTCCTCCACTTCCTCCCCCTCCAACAATCAAAACGTCAACATCCATATCTGCAGAAGGAGTGAACGTTCCATTACTTGTAAAGGTGTGTACTCGATATCCTCCCACATCAGTTATAGTTCCGCCCGTAGCGGAAGCAGGATTACTGGCAAGAGTGGTGTAGGTTCCAGTAGCAGTTGCTGATTGATAAATCTTAAAATTCGCGACCCCAGACTGCATATCATTGATAATTTCTTCTTGTGTGAGGACTTTACCATACACGC
>CAZDZO010000024.1:0-13662 GCA_964509975.1 uncultured Candidatus Peribacteria bacterium | reverse complement strand
TTGAGCCACTGTCTTTTTTCCTTGTTTCATAATTGAATTCACCACCCGCACTTGCTCTCGAAAACCCTGAAGCGGGTCTTGAACGATGGATAAATTATTTCCCGCAAAGCGGAAGTTTGTCTTTCGGAACCTGGCATCCGGACCACTGGCGAGATCTCAAGAAAGAACTTCAAGCATCTTCTGCTCTCTTTCTCTATCGTCATCCACAGTTGCGAACGAACAACTTCGCGCGCATTTTTCTGGCTCGTGACAAAGACCAGCAATTCAAAATTGAAACCCTCCTTCTTGATAAAAAAATTACCGTTCCTGAAAAACTCGAGTCGGCAAACTCGCCAGAGTTCAATAGTTTTTGCGCGGGAAAAATTGAAGAACTTCTCGACGATGTCGATGAAAATCACAACCTCCTCGTGAATATTTCGAGCCAAGAAACCTTGAAAAAGGTGTTCTCAGAAGTCTCAGAAAATACGACCAACAAAGACATGAAGCTTGTTGGGGAAAGTGCCTCAGGCGGCTTGGGGAAAGTGTTCCAGTTTATTAAACAAAACAAATCAAAGGTATTTTTTGCTCAAAAATTTATCACCCCCGATCTGGCTGACGAACCGTTTACAAAGATTGTGGTTCTCAAGTTTCCATTCTCTCCCCCGCACCCATTGTTCGATGCTCTCAAAACAATCCTTGAGGCTTCCAATATCGGCACATGGGATGCGTGGACCGTTCCTCAGGTGACGGCAAACCTCTCTCGACGACTTTCCACCTTTCCGAAAGCCAAAGAAATCATCTGGCTCGATCCTCGACAAAACGCCTCGTGGGGACGGGGAATATTACAGGTGTTGTTTGGGAAAAAGTAGTTTTTAGTGGTTTCAGAAAATAGCCCCTTTATAGGTATTGCTTTTGAAGGGTTTTTATGGTACAATATCCTGATTTACTCAATAAAAATGAAAAAAATCTCTCACCGGCCTTCAAAGTGTCTTTCTCGTTTCGTATTTCTTTCTGGCGGAATTGAAAACAGTTCTCCTGATGCAACTCCTCTTACTGCAAAAGAGCTTGCTGAAAAACGAACGGAAAGTAATGCAAAACAACGCGAGCTTACTGCCGCAAAACAAGGGTACAACAAGGCCGCCGCAGAGGTTAATAGTGAAAGGGTTCAGGAGTTGAGAACAATTAATTCTGACGACCACTTTGAGGAGGTTCTCGGAAAAAAGAAAGAAGCAGCTACTGCTCTTGTTCCCGAGATTGCAGAGTTTAAAGAACTTGATAACTTGCCCGGTCCTGAATACCGAGAGGCTCTTTCTGCTCTTGCTGAAAAGTTAGGGGTTTCTGATTCCGAGTTTCTTACGATTCTCCCTTCTATTGAAACCGCTCTTGAAAAAAGGGTGAACGAGAAGGCTGAAGAACTGGCAAGACAGCAAATTAATGACGAAAAAACGAAAATAAACACTGAGTTCCAGACAATCTTGAAAAGTAAGTATGACGAAATGGTGACTCCTGCCGAGCAAGAACAACAACTTGCTGAAACGGCGTACCAAGAATATCAAAAAAGTTTTGATAACCTCGATAGCAAATTTCAACAGGAGGCGGAATCCTCTGTGGAAGGAGAAAGACGGTGGAATGTGAAAGAAAAAAAGAATGCTCTTGCGAAAGAAAGTAAGGAATTTAACGCAGCAGATGCGGCGGATAACGCCGCTTTTTCTCGTTTACAAAAAGCAACCGACGCCCTTCGTGTTGCCGAGGCCTCTTTTGAGACAGAAAAGGGGAAAATAAATAGCGAACGAGATGATGCGCTTTACAAAATTGATACTGATGAGCATTTTGAAGCCGTTCTTGATGAAAAGAAAGAAGGTGCGGCCGCTCATGTTCCCGAGGTTGCCGAATTTAAAAACCTCGACACACTCCTTGGTCGTAAATATCACGAAGCGCTTGCTGCGCTTGCCACAAAGCTAGATGTTTCTGATTCTGAGCACGATGAAGTCTTAGCTTCTATCGAAGAGGCTCTTGAAGAAAAGGTCGAAGACAAAGCGAAAGAACTCGCCAAGAAACAAGTTGAGAGCGATTTGAAACAAGTTAATGATAAATACGATGGTCTTGTTGAGGCTGTCGGAGAAAAACTTGATTTGCCAACAGCAGAGGTCCAGAAAATACAAAAAGAAAGACGGATTACGCTACGGAAAAAGGCAAACGAGCTTCGAGAAAAAAAAGAAGCAGCCGAAGATCTTGCCGAAGCTGAAGACTTGCTGGATACAAAGTGGTACGAATTCACAGAGAAGGGGGAGAAAAACAGCCTTATCGCCGAACGAAAGAAATCACAAAAGGAGGCCTACGGAAAAACTCCAGTCGTTGAAGCCGTTGTCGCGGATGCGGAAGTGACTGTCGAAGAAGAACCAGTGATTGAAGAAGTAGTGGAGGACCCTATAAAGGTAGCAGAGGCTGCAAAAATCGAACGACAAAATAAAATTGATGCTACTTATAACGGCCCCGGAGAAGAATTCTTAAGAGAAGCCCTTACTGAGGCAGAACGAACTGAGATAGGAATAACTGATGAAATGTTCACTAAAAAGGTGCCGAGTCCTAAAAGAAAGGGTTTTGATGTCCTTGAGGGAATTATCAAATACCAAGAATTTATGAACGAACAGGGTATTGCCTTGGCCGTTGATGGGCTGAAGGGGGGTGACGTGGAAGCTTCTTTAACAACTCGAAGAGACAATGTTTTACTGGCTGAACGAAAAAAAGAACGAGAGGACGCGAAGGACATTACGGCAATGGCTTCACGACAAACGACGAAAATTGTGTCCGAGAATAAACCAGGAGAAGCCCTGGCGGACGACAGAAAGCTGGCGCCTAAGGATAAAATAGAAACTCCTGAAGCCCTCGAAGAAAAACAATATTTAGCCCAAAGGGGGAATGTCCCTACCGAGCTTGTTGACCATCGTCTCGTTCGTCGTGCCGACGAGCAGGCAGAAAAAGGAGACCACGAAAAAGCGCTCTCTTTTCTTTCTAAATTGCGAAACAAAATCCTTCCTCCAAAAGAAGAGACTCTTGTTGCCGAAGTTAAAAACGAGGAGGTTGAAAAAGGTCAAGAAACTCTCGACAAAGAAGGAATCCATTCTGCTGTAGAAATGGCAATGGATAATTTCAAACAAAGCGACAAAGGGCCAAAGGCACTTGCCACGGCAATTATCGATACTCGAAATTTAATGTCGACTGATCAGAATTTGTCAGATGTAGCGAAGGAATACATCCTTTCTGATAAGTTCTCCACCCTTGTTTATGATCTTGCTACAAAAGAAGGTCTTGATGAGTCTTCTCTCCAAAAGACAGAGAAGCCCGATGAGGTTGTACAATCTCCGGTTGAAAAGATCACCTACCCTAAATTAGAAATCAATGAGGGGTATGATAAACAAGCTTCTATCGACCTACAAGTTCTCGATCACCATGAAATGAACGGAGATTTTACAGGACTAAATACTCTCGCGGAAAAATATGAAGATGCTGGAGAAAGCCTCGAAAAGTATCAGAAAGAACTTGAAGCGGCGAAAGAAAGTACTGATCGATTCGTTCACATGGACGTTGCGCGACTAGAGGGGTTTGTTGAACACGCAATGGAGGACCAAAAAGAGGCTGCTGCGGCGCTCTCGAAAGAGACTGCCAATTATGAGAAATTTCGAAAAGCCGTAAAGGAGGGAACCTTTAGTGGTAACGGGAGAATAAACAGTTTCTCTTACGATATTAAAAAAGCGTCCTAACGGGCGCTCTTTTGAGAAGTCTTTTTCTTTCTTAGTACCGTGCTAAGTGAGCAAACGCTTTGTTGGCTTGTGCCATCTTGTGCGCTTCTTTTTTCTTGTTCACTGCTGACCCTGCTTCTTTTGAAGCGTCGAGCAATTCTTGCGCGAGTCGTTTGTACATAGGTTGTCCTTTTCGAGAGCGTGCTCCTGCCAATATCCAACGAATAGCCAAACTTTCTTGTCGTTTTGGTTTTACTTCAGATGGAATCTGGTATACCGCTCCTCCAATTCGTTTCGCTGTAACCTCAACCGTTGGTGTTGCGTTCTGGAACGCTGTGTTGAATGTTTTGAGGGCGTCTTTTTCTCCCAATCGGTGCAACTCGTCAAAGGTTGCTTTCAGGATTTTTTGAGCCACTGTCTTTTTTCCTTGTTTCATAATTGAATTCACCACCCGCACTTGCAAGGGGTCTGTGAAAGAAAACGGATTTACTTGTTTCACCTTCTTTTCTGTCTTTCCTCCGCTTTTTTTCTCCTCCTTTGCTGGAGCAGTTTTTGCTGGTTCTACTTTTTTTGCCGGTGCTGTGTCTGAATTTTGAGAGGCGACTTCAGATGCCGCTACTTTTGTGTCTGCCATGGTATTAAATTATTTTTTAGCTTTTTTAGTTCCGTATCGAGAACGAGCTTGTCCTCGGTCAGTTACTCCTTGAGTATCGAGTGTTCCCCTGACAATGTGGTATCGCACTCCAATCAAATCTTTCACTCGTCCTCCTCGTAAAAGAACAACTGAGTGCTCTTGCAGGTTGTGTCCTTCTCCCATGATGTACGCGTTTACTTCGTACCCATTGGTCAAACGCACACGTGCGATTTTTCGCAACGCGGAATTTGGTTTCTTTGGAGTCATTGTTGTTACTTTCACACACACTCCTCGTTTCTGTGGAGACGAAAGCTTCACGGATCGATTCTTCAATGTGTTGAATGTTGATTGCAACGCCGGAGACTTAGACTTTACAGCCTTGTCTTTCCTTGGTTTTCGAATGAGTTGATTAATTGTTGGCATATTTGTTGTATTGGGTGCTTATCTTTTGACCTTCTCACGGGCTCCAAACCCTGTTCCAGCCGGGATAAGCCGGCCGATGATAACGTTTTCCTTTAACCCGTCAAGGTAATCTATCTTTTTGGTTGTAGCCGCCTCTACGAGCACTCTTGTTGTTTCTTGGAAGGATGCCGCAGAAAGCCATGAGTCAGTCCAGAGCGAAACTCGAGTAAGCCCTAATAGAAGACGCTCAACTTGTGTTTCGTTCTTTTTCTTTTTCGCGAGTTCTGCGTTCTTTTTTTCTACTTCAACAACGTCTTTAATCTCTCCTGGTAGCCATCCACTGTCTCCTGCTTCGAGGATCCGAGTCTTGGAAACCATTTGTTTCGCGATGATCTCAATGTGTTTTTCGTTAATATCCTGTCCTTGTGAAGCGTAAATGCTCTGCACTTCGAAGAGGATGTATTCTTGCACTTTCTCAACGGTTGTGAGTTCCATAAGTTCTCGAAGATCCAAGTGTCCTGCGGTAAGCGCACGTCCTTTTTCTACCATTTCCCCGCTCTTCACTTTCAAATTGAGTCGGGCTGAGACAATGTATTCTCGTTGCGCCGCTTCACTTTGTTTAATCACAATGGCGTCAGCACGAACCTCTGCAACTTTTCCTGCAGACCGAGCTTTAATTGTTGATCGACTTTCTGTTGATCGAGCAATGATTTGTTTCTCTTTCACGGTATCTCCTTTTTTCACCGCTGGTTCAAATTCGATTCCGAGGTGGTGAGCATCATTTTCTGGTTTCTCTGCCTCAACGATAATCTTTGTTTCCCCATCTTTCTTTCGAACAGAAACTTTTCCTGAAATTTCTGCCAATGCTGCACATCCGTTTGGTTTTCGTGCCTCAAAGAGTTCTTCTACTCGGGTTAAACCTTGTGTAATAGAGGCCCCCTCGGTTGCAACTCCTCCCATGTGGAAGGTCCGCATGGTAAGTTGTGTTCCCGGCTCCCCAATAGATTGCGCTGCAATAATTCCAACTGGTGTTCCTTTTTCAACAACCTTATTGTTTCCGAGGTCGTATCCGTAACACTCTTGGCAAACTCCGCCGAGTGTTTTACAGAACATCACTGACCGTACGTTTATTTCTTCGAGTTGGTGTTCTCGGACAAGCTCAATTCCTGCTTCGTCAATAATCTGTCCTTTTTCAAAGATAACTTTTCGTCCTTTTTTCACGTCCACCGCAACCGTTCGGCCGTAGAGTCGTCGTTCGAAATCTTGCCCAACCTCTTCTGAGTTTACTCGTGACACGAGTTTTGATCGTTCAGTTTTACAGTCTTTCTCGTGGACCACAACATCTTGCACTGAGTCGACAAGTCGTCGGGTAAGGTACCCAGCTTCGGCAGTTTTAAGCGCCGTATCTGATTTTCCTTTTCGTCCTCCGTGTGTCGCATTGAAGTATTCCAGAATGGTAAATCCTTCTTTCAAGTTTGATCGAATCGGCAGCTCAATCGTTCGTCCTGATGGACTCGCAACCAACCCCTTCATTCCTGCCATTTGCGTAATCTGTCCCCAGTTACCACGGGCTCCTGAATCGATTTGGTAGAAAATGTCGTTTTCTCTGTCGTACTCTTTGATCATTTCTTGTGTAATATCCCCCTTCACTCGTGACCAAATCTTAATAGTGTGGTTGTATCGTTCTTCGTTTGTAATAAGCCCTTGTCCGTATTGCATACTAATTTTCTCAACAATTGAGTTCGCTTTTTCAATGATTTCGTCTTTATCCGCCGGCACCTTGAGATCAAATACCGAAATAGAAATCCCTGATTTTGTAGCAAACTTAAATCCTAGATCTTTAATATCATCTGCCAGTTTCGCTGTCGCTTCTTCTCCAACCTCTGCGTACACTCGCCCCAAAATTTTACTGAGTTCTTTCTTTCCGAAAGAATTGTTTTGGAATTCGATTCCTTCTGGGATTGCCTGATTAAAGAAAACTCGTCCAATTGTTGTTTCAATAATTTCACTATCAAGTCGTACTTTGATTTTTGCTTGAAGATGGATGTGTCCACATTCGTATGCGTAAATCGCTTCGTCTTCTGAACCAAATCCCATTCCCTCTCCTTTTTTCCCGTCAAATATCTGGGTTAGGAAGTAACACCCAAGCACCATATCTTGTGAAGGATTGATAATCGGATCTCCACTTGAGGGCTTAAGAATATTTGTTGAAGCCAACATAATTTCTTTCGCTTCTTTTTGTGCTTTCGCTGAGAGCGGAAGGTGTACCGCCATTTGGTCTCCATCGAAATCCGCATTAAACGCTGCACACACCAATGGGTGAATTTGAATCGCTTTTCCTTCTACAAGTCGTGGTTGGAACGCTTGAATACCAAGTCGGTGAAGCGTCGGCGCACGATTAAGGAGTACGTATTTATCTTTAATTACTTCTTCCAAGATATCCCACACAATTTTTTCTCCAATTTTAATAATTTTTTCTGCGCTCTTCACGTTGTATGCAAATTCGTATTCAATAAGTTTTGAAATCACAAATGATTTAAAGAGCTCAAGCGTGATGTATTTCGGAAGTCCGCACTCGTGAAGTTTAAGCTGTGGTCCTACCACAATTACTGAACGTCCTGAGTAATCCACTCGTTTTCCGAGCAAGTTTTGTCGGAAACGCCCTTGTTTCCCTTTCAACATATCGGAAAGTGATTTTAGTTTTCGTTTTTGAACATAATTCATTCCCGCTCGAGAGTTTCGAGACTGGTTTGAAATAAGAATATCAACCGCTTCTTGAAGCATTCGTTTCTCGTTTCGGCAGATAATCTCCGGCGCCCCAAGTTGGATAAGTTTTTTCAGTCGTTGGTTTCGGTTAATAACTCGTCGGTAGAGATCATTAAGATCTGATGTCGCGAAACGACCACCGTCAAGTTGCACCATTGGTCGAAGATCTGGTGGGATCACGGGAATTACCGTAAGCACCATCCATTCTGGTTTGATATCACTTCGTAAGAGGGATCCTGCAAGTTTCATTCGTTTCACAATCTTCTTTTGTTTCTGCCCGGAAGATTTTTTAAATTCTTTTTCTGATTCTTTTAGAAAGTCTTTGAGATCAATTCTTTGAATAATTTCTCGGATCGCATCCGCTCCAATTCCTGCTCGGAACACGTGTCCAAACTTCATTGATACGTTTCTATATTCTGTTTCCGTAAGGACCGCACCCGTTGTAATTGATTTTAATTCCTCTCGAGCCACTTTAAAATTCTCATTTACCACTTCAATTTTTTCAACAAGCTCTCCTTCTAATTTTATCAAATCCCCTTCTTTCATATCACCTGATTTCACTGCTTTTTTCGCAGCCTTTAAACTAGCGTCATTCTCTTCTTTTACTTGCGCGATTACTTTCTTGTATTCCTCTTCTAATTTCTTTTGTTCTTCTTCTTTCATTTTCTCATCGACCTCAACAACAATATACGAAGCGAAGTAAACAACTTGTTCTAACTTCTTTACTGGAAGATCTAGTAAAAGCCCAACCTTTGATGGTGTTGATCGTAAAAACCATGTGTGAGTAACCGGAACTGCAAGTTTAATATGTCCCATTCGTTCTCGACGAACAATAGAACGAGTAACTTCTACTCCACACTTTTCACAAACAATTCCTCTATATCGAATTCGTTTGTATTTACCACACGCACATTCCCAGTTCTTTACGGGACCGAAAATCCGCTCACAAAAAAGACCATCTCTTTCTGGTTTCTGTGTCCGGTAATTAATAGTTTCTGGTTTTGTCACTTCTCCTTTCGACCAACTTAAAATCTCCTCCGGAGAGGCTATCGAGAGAGAAATGGCGTTAAAATCCTTTAGTTTTTTGATGTGCTTTGGATTTGCCATGAATGAGAGTTAAAATGGTATTTCATCGGAAAAATCACTGTTTTCCGACCAAAAAGCCTCGCGAGTCTATGAATTTTTTTGTTTTCGTCAAGCGCTTTTTTAATGTTTTTTTATATTGTAATTTCTTTCTGTTTTTTTAGTAAATAAATAATATATAAATATAGTTATTAATAGAAAAAAAGAGGTGGAAAAAAGGGAGTTGTTTTTATAAGGAGGGAAATTAATAAAACGCAGTATGATGGTATTTTTTTGGTGGGAAATTTTTATCAAAAGGAAGTGGTTTCTGGTAAAAAAAGTATTCATTTATAAACCCTTTTGTGGAATGGGTTTTTGTGACGAAAAAAAATATCCTGAAAAACGTGTGAAAAATGTGGAAAACTATTGTAAAAAATGTGCACCATATTTTTGCAAAAGAGTGTGGATTTTTAGGATTATTTTTGGACCTCTCCAGGCGGGCAAAGTTTTGCACGTTCGATACGCACTCCAGGCATAAGCATGGCATGAGTTCCGATTTGAGCCCCAGTTCCAATTATAGCCCCGAGTTTCTCGTGGAGTGAGTCGATTTTTTCATCTTTGATTTGCACACGCACTGTTTTTTTATCAAGACGAAGATTCGCCGTACAAGAGAAGGCGCCAAAATTCACGTCGCGGTCAGCGACCGTATCTCCCACGTATGCAATATGAGTCGTCACATTTGGAGAAAGGAAGCTTCGTGCGATTTCTGTATTATATCCGGCGACACATTTTTCACCGAGAATAGAATTTCGTACCAAGGCATTGTTGCCCACGATTGCATTTTTTCCAAGATAGCAAGGCCCCTGAATCACGGCGTTTTCAAAAACACGAACCCCGTCTTCAATAAACACCCCTTCGCCCTTGATTATCGCACTGTCGGCAATTTCTGCGACAGGAGAGATACTGGTTTCTTGTTGTGAGAGAAGAATTTCTCCAAGTTCAAGTACATGCCACGGATACTTTACCGCCTGCCAGACGCCAGAATATTGGACGGCGACAAAATTTTTCGTTTCAAATAAAGACTGAAGCGCCACTTCATACACATCATCTTTTTGTGATTTCGCGTCATTCAGTGCGGACTTAAGATCTCCCGCGAGTGCGAAATAATGCGCCACAATATTCACCATATCTGAGGGCTCATTGCCTTCTCCAGGCTTTTCTACAACCGAAGTAATTTCGTTTTCACTACCCACTTGCAAATAACCTCCTGGGAAATATTTTGTCATTTTCTTCGCCAAAATCCCACCGTCTTTATTTTTAGATTGTTCAAGAAGATCAGTGTAGGCAGAGCTTTCAATATAATCATTTCCTCCAAGAACAAATACCGCCTCGTCATCATTTACAAATTCAAGTCCGTCGACAACCCCCCCCGCCATTCCCTCACTCAGATTTTTTTGAGTCGCAATTTCGGCGCGGAAATTATTCTTTTTCAATATCTCACGAATGGCGTCCGTATTTTCTCCATTAGTTACAACAACAAAATTCTCAAGACCCCCCGCCTGCGCGCCCTTCAATAATTTCAGCACCAACGGTTCTCCACAGAACTCGAGCAAATTCTTGTCAGACAGTGGCTCCATTCGAGAGCTTCGACCGGAAGCGAGAAATATTGTTTTCATTATTGGCAGAGCCCTAAATCTTCAGCGGCCTCGTTTAGGTCCCGCAGGATATATTCTACATCACTTTCGTCAAATCCGTGGCTCAAAACGCCATCGTTCAGTGACTCGTTTGCCCCGTGCGCACACCCCGCACAGCCCAACCCATGGGCATAAAGAATCTCCCCCGCCTCTGGCATGAGGTGGATTATTTCTTCAATGGTTTCGGAACCAGTAAAAGAAAGGGGTGATTTTTTTGGGGTTGTCATCGCGCGCAGTTTAGTACAAAATAGAATTAATGAAAAACGAATTTGATGAACAATATAAACGTCTTTTAAAGACGATTTTAGATCACGGGATCGAAGAGAAGAATGAACGTACGGGGCACGTCTGCAAGAGCCTTCCGGGCATGACAATGAAATTTGATGTGGGAGCCGGATTCCCTCTTTTAACATTGCGAAAAATACCTTTGAAAGTGTTTATTGCCGAACAAATGTGGTTTTTGATGGGACAAAAAAACCTCGCCTTTCTCCAACGGTTCACCAAGATTTGGGATGAATTTGCCGAAGAAAACAACTGTGTTGAATCTGCCTACGGGTATAGATGGCGGAAACATTTCGGGCGTGATCAAATCGACGGACTCGTTCAACTTCTTGAAAAAGATCCAAGCTCTCGACACGGAGTCATCCTCATGTGGGATCCGGCGGACGACGGACTCGCGAATGGAATTAAAAAGAAAAACGTTCCCTGTCCTTACACCTTCACGGTGCAGATTATGGGAGGACGACTTTGCTTGCACTTAATAATTAGGTCCAACGACATGATGCTCGGGAATCCGCACGACGTGTCTGGGTTTGCATTCCTCATGCATATGTTGGCACAGCGATTGAACGTGGGACTCGGAGCACTTACGATCTCAATCTCAAATGCGCACATCTACGATATTCACTTTGAACAAGCTCGGGAGCTAGTGAACCGAGAGGTAACCCACGAAGCGATTCAATTCAAATGCCCAGCAAACGCATTCAAACGAGCAGAAGGTGGAGACGAGAAATTGGTAGAAGAAGTGTTTGCCGAACTCAAAAATAACATCGATCCACAGGATGGTGTAGGGAAGATGAAGATCGTTTTGTGAAAACTTTAAAATTCCCCGATTTATTCGGGGATCTTTTTATCAGAAAAGCGAGTTCGAAGATCCCGGAACAAGTCCGGGAAGTGTTTTTTAGAAGAAGACGTCCTACATATCCAATCCCAGCCACAACCTGACCGCCACTCCGATCGAGAAGCTTATTGCCGCAACCCCGAAACTTATCAGTGCCATTTCCCAGAAACGGGTTTTGAAAGATTCATTTTTGGCGACAGAGATGTAGAAATTAAACCCAGCAATAACAAGGAGTACGACGACGAGCATCGCAATCAGCGCATGAACGTAGCTGTGGAATATTAAGTACGGAAGAATAAGAAGGGCGACGGTAGATATGTAAGCAACCCCCGTGTAGAGAGAAGATGTGAGCGCGTTTTCTTTCCCCTCTTCTTTAGAAGAAAGATACTCACTGGCCGCCATTGAGAGAGACGCTGCAACTCCAGTAATAATCCCGAGGAGCGCGATGACGTGCGTGTTTTGAATCGCAAAAGAGAACCCAGCCAAGGCTCCAGACAATTCAACAAGAGCGTCGTTGAGTCCCAACACAACCGAGCCCACGTATTCCAATTTCTTTTCATTTAACAATTCAATAAGCGCTTGTTCGTGTTGCTCTTCGTCTTTCATAATTCGTTCTGCCTCGGGGAACTGGGGGATAATTTTCTTGTACGTCTTCTGTGCTTGTTCCTCCCCTCGCTCCATAAATCGAGCCCCAAACGTCAGTCCAAAAATCCGTGTAATGGTGACCCATTTCCAGACTCGGAGCTTGTTTGGCCCAACATATTTCCCAGCAATTTGTTCCCAAATTTTTGCGTGTCCGCGCTCCTCGTTGGCGATCTTTTGCAACACCTCACGATTGTGAGGAAGCTTCGCCATATTTGCGAGACGATCGTAAACCAAGGCCTCGGTTCGTTCGCTTTGCTGAAACTGAAGCAGTGTTTTTTTGAGAGCTGGAGAAAGGTTTGTCATCGCTTTCATAGTACTGAGAAAAAAAGGCCCGGCAAGCACCCCTCTTGTCATTTTGAACTTGATTCAGAATCTATTATGGTGGTTGATAATGGATCCCAAACTAAATTTGGGATGACGGGCAAAAAGAAAACTTGCCCCAAAGCAGACTTCTGGGGTACATTCCCCCCACGATGAAGCTCACCCTCTTGATGGCACAGACCCTGGACGGAAAAATCGCAAAGAATGCGGATCATTTTCCTGACTGGACAGAGAAGGCGGACAAGAAGTTTTTTATGAACTACACTAAGGAGGTGGGAGTCATGATTATGGGACGAACAACCTTTGAAACATTGCCCGGCGTTTTGCCGGGGAGACTTTCAGTTATTCTCTCTCGTCGTGCGGGCGATTGGGATAAGAAGGAGGAGAATCTCGTATTCACATCTCTTCCGCCAGCAGACATTCTTGCAAAACTTACAGAACTTAAATTCAATCACGCCGTCCTCACAGGAGGCACAACGATCAACACGCTCTTCGCGAAAGCGGGCGTTATCGATGAAGTTATTCTCACGGTTTCACCGGTTATCTTCGGAGAAGGAATGGGAGTGTTCGCGCCGGAAATTTCGCTCGACCTGACCCTTGAAAAATCAGAGAAATTAGGGGATAATTCGCGCACTTTGTACTACAAAGTAAACAAATGATTTTAACACGACACGAGATATCAGCGGCCATTGCAGGGGGAAAATTAGAGTTCTCTCCAACCCTTGATGCGTTCCAAAACCAACCGCACGCGGTGGACCTGAGGCTCGGGACGGTGTTTTATTTGCCAAAGATTTGGAAGCTGACAGACGAAGGACGAGAAGTGCTCAACGTTGATGTGACAGAAAGCGCGGGCGATAACTTTGAAAAAATAGAGATCAAACCGGGACAGTATTTCGAACTCGCACCAGGAGAATCAATCATTGCTTCGACGTTGGAAAAGGTTTCCCTCAAATCAGACAACCTGATGGGGATTCTCTATCCACGAAGTTCGATTAATAGACGAGGACTTTCAGTGGATCTCACGGGGATTGTGGACGCGCACTACTGCGGACACTTGATGATCCCGATTCTCAACAAGACTTCATCACAAGTGATTCGGATTTATCCAGGAGAACGGATTTGTCAGATTGTGTTTCAAACCCTGGCGAGTGATATTGTAAAAGAAGATGCGAAACGACACGGAAAGTGTGATGCAAAATACGATGGAAGTTCCGCAGACAACCTTGCCTCACGAAAAGATACAGACGAAGAAATGGACTTGATTCGCAAGGGCGATTTTGAGTCATTGAAAAAGCATCC
>CAZDZO010000023.1:9564-15799 GCA_964509975.1 uncultured Candidatus Peribacteria bacterium | reverse complement strand
ATTTAACTTTTGGAACGGGCAATGGAGCTGAACGAATGCGAATCGATCCTACTGGCAACGTCGGCATCGGCGACGCCACCCCATCAACAAAACTCGAAGTTGCGGGAACCGTCACCGCCACTGCGTTCGTCGGAGATGGAGCAGGTCTCACGAATCTTAATATTGCCGCAGAATCAGATACCCTCGCCACCGTCACCGGACGAGGCGCAACGACAGCCACTCCTATCACGCTGAGTGAAACCCCGGGGGCTCATAATGCCACTCCGACACTCGCCTTCGGTGATGGAGATACGGGGTTGTATGAGAGTTCGGATGATGTTTTGGTTGCCTCAATAGCTGGGACAAATCGATTCCGAATATATGGACAAATTATTGATGGTGGTGTTTCTGGAGGGTTTGCTCTTGGAAGCTCTGTTTCTTCTGCAACAAATCCCGTTCATACGTTTCTAGGCGATGTTGAAACAGGTATCGGAAAAGCCGCTGACGACCAACTCTCCCTCATCGCCGGATCAAAAGAAATGCTCCGACTCAAGGAAACCGGAACCGCAACAACCGATCAAGTAATTATCGGACCAGCAGGAATTATAGGAACCTCTGGAACCCCAGCTCTCGCCTTTGGGGATGGAGACAGTGGATTTTATGAAGCTAGTGACGACACACTCCTTGTATCAATGAATGGAACTCATTCTGCGTCCTTTATCGCAGGAGGAATTGCTGCCGGAAGTGGTGGCTCCACAAGACCAATGATGCGAGCGTTTACGCCTTCTAATATTCAACCAAATATTCACCCTTCTGCTACAGATACTGATACGGGAATAGGACATGCCGAAGCCGACTCCCTCTCTCTCATCGCGGGAGGAGTGGAAATGCTCCGACTCGTAGAAGGCACATCTGATTACATTCAAACACCAAACAACATGTGGATCTCCGGAGCCAATAGTGCTGGAACGGGGGTCGTGAATATGTTTAAGGTAAATGCCAATGATGAAATTGAAATCGGAGGCAACCTCAATATCGGAACCCTCTCCTTAGCAGAGGACAGTGGAGCCGTCTCCCTCGTAAACATGCCCGTCTCTAGTACCCCAACATCTGGAACCGAGCAAAGTTACAACTTCTCAATTGACTCCGCGTCCGTACTCAAAGTCTACAGCGAAGCCGATGGACTCGGGGGCACTCAAAACGAAAAGATAGCCGTGACCGGTGACGCAACGGTTTCCGGAACTGTGACGGCCAATGCCTTCGTGGGAGTTAGTCTCTCTGGTCTCTCTGATGTCGCTCTTGTTTCTGCGGCCAGCGGAGATATTTTACAATACAATGGATCGGCCTGGATTGACTCCCCTCTTTCGAGTGGAGATATTCCGGATCTTTCGGCTATCTACCAAGGACTTGATGCCGATCTCACCGATCTCTCTGATGGGACACTCACCGCAACAAAGGTGCAATATGGAAGCAACTTCATCACCACTGCCGGAACTTCTGGACAGGTCTGGAAATCAGACGGTTCTGGAGCCGGTGTCTGGGGAACCGACACACAAATCACCGAAGCCACTGTCGAAGGCTACATCGCGAATGATGTGACGACAGGATACGTCCCGCGAGATAATGGAACCAAACTCGTGACGGGATCTATTTATGATAGTGGAACAAATATTGGGATTGGGACTAGTAGTCCAGATAAATTATTACATGTTCAACCAGCTTCAGCTGCAAATACTGCAATTAAATTAAAGAGTGGAAATGATGCAAACTTTGTAAGATTACTTTTAGGTCGTGGGTCTGATGAAGTTTCAATTGCTCTTTCTCATGGTTCTGGGCAATTCACTCAATATGATTCTGCTGGAGACCTTGTTATTAGAAATGCTGCTAATGATATTCACTTTAGTACAGATGGGGGAGCTTCAACTCAGATGACTTTATTGAATGGAGGGAATGTTGGAATAGGGACTGATAGTCCTGGGGCTAAGTTGGAAATACATGACCAATCAGGAACTGCAACTTTGCAAGAATGGTCTACTTCTTCTGATGCAGGACAAGTGTTAAATCTTTCTTATAATGCAGCTACTAATAATTTTGATTTTTCAAGTTCAGCGGGAAGACATTTGACATTTAATAATGGAGGGAATGTTGGGATTGGGACTACTAGTCCAGACGCTCTTTTAGAATTAGAAAGTGCAGACACACCAGACTTAAAGATTAAGGACACAACTAATAATGTAACATTAAGATTAGCTTCGGGTAATTCTGTTGCAACAATGGGAACAAGTTCAGCTCATGATTTAAGATTAAGAACTGGAGGAGCAGATAAATTAACTATTTTAGCAACTAATGGCAACATCGGCATCGGGACGACGAGTCCAGGGGATAAATTGGAAGTAAATGGAATAATTTATTCTAATAATGTCGCAATAGGTGGGGACTCAACTAATGCAGGAGAAAGAATACGTTTAAGATATAATTCTGCTGATGCAATAGGACATTTAACTGGAGCTAGTGGAGTAGGTTTATCTTTTGGGACTGGAGATGTCGAGGATAGGATTAGAATAACAAACTCAGGCAACGTCGGCATCGGGACGACGAGTCCGTCCAGTAAGTTACATATAGATAAAGCAAGTCAAACAATAGGAGGTACAACGCCAAATGGTGCAGTTGTGATTGGAGATACTGGTGGAGGTAATATGGTATTGGAATTAGGACAAGATAGGGCATCAATTTCTTATATCCAATCAAGGAATATACTCTCTAATACCGCTTATAATTTAGCGATAAATCCAAGCGGTGGCAACGTCGGTATCGGGACGACGAGTCCGTCAGAAGAATTAGAAATTGTAGGGGATATTAAAACTTCAGGGAATGCTTTCTTGGGCGATAGAACTAGAATAGGAACTAGTGGAAGTTTAGCTAACCCAGCAATATATAAAAAAGATGATGATAATACGGGGATTTGGTTTCCTAGTGCAGATAATATAGGTTTAGTATCAGGTGGTGTTGAAGGGTTAAGAGTAGTAAGCGGCAATGTCGGCATCGGGACGACGAGTCCAGATTATGATTTAGAAGTTGCTGGAAATATTTCTTTAGATTCAAATACAGGAAAACTTTATGTCGGGGATAGCCAACAAGCATCATTAAATCACGATGGAGGTCATATGTTTATTGATAATTCTGTTGGAACACAATATATAAGAAATACAGGAACGGGAGATATTCTTCTTCGTAATAGTAATGGAGGAAATATTCAATTTGATAATGAGTTTGCAGGAAATATAACTTTTAATACAGCTAATGTGGAACGGGTTAGGATAGACAGCGACGGCAACGTCGGCATCGGAACGACGAGTCCTGATTATAAATTGGATGTTTCTAATACTGGTCATCAATTATTAAGGTTGCATAGAGATACGAATACTAATACTTGGGCGGGGTGGTTGGATTTTGCAATGGATGATAGTGGTGGAGCGATTGACACTTATGCAAGAATTAAATCAACAATTGAATCTAATACTGCTGACTCTGAAGATGGTTCTATGACTTTTAGTACAATGCAAAGTGGAACAGTTACGGATGTTATGTATTTAGATGATTCAGGCAACGTCGGTATCGGGACGACGAGTCCGAGGTCTACATTAAATATTTATGAAGATAATGCATTAGCAGATACAACTGTTGGATTAACAATAGAACAAGATGGGGCAGGAGATTCTATAATTCAATATTTATTAACTGATACAACTAGATGGGTTACAGGAATAGATAATTCTGATAGTGATAAATTTAAAATAGCAAGTTCTAATGATTTAAATACTGATGCTAGATTGGTTATAGATACAACAGGCAACGTCGGCATCGGGACGACGAGTCCAGCGTCAAAATTAGTCTCTTATTTAAATAATGATGTAACTGATGGAGCTTTAGGTAACTTTTTATTAGAACAAGATGGGATTGGAGATGTTATCCTAGATATGCTTTTAACAGATGAACAAAGATGGAGAATGAGAATTGATAATGATGATGCTAATAAATTTAAAATTGGAACAGGCTTACAAGAATCTGCAACTGTTTTAACAATAGATACAGGGGGCAACGTAGGCATCGGGACGACGAGTCCGAGTGAGAAACTTCATATTGCAGGAGGAGCTTCTGGAAACCTTCGACTTGATGCAGGAGGAACCTACTACGGTACAAATATTCAAGCAATCAGTGCAGCTGGGATGAAGATTGGAAATGATGACTTCTCTGGATATGCATTCTTTGCTGATGACGGATACGTCGGTATCGGGACGACGAGTCCAGACAGCACATTAAATATTGTTCAAACTCAAACAACAGGAAAAGGTTTTAATTTATATAGAGATTTAGATAGTGGTTCAACAGATAGTCGTCTTATGGAGGTTAGACAAGACAATTCTGGAGATGACCAAAATTTAGTTAAATTTCAACAAGATGGAACAGGTGATAATGTCTTTATAGACCAAAATGGAAACGGCAGAGCTTTATTTGTAGATAGTGCTGCAACTTCTAGAACAGCGTTAGAAGTTCAAGGTTCAGGAATTTATACTGGTTCAGGTGCTGCCGCATTAGTCCAGCTTGATATGGCAAATGCTGGTTCTTCTGGAGATGTTTTAAATATTGATAATGAAGGAAGTGGAACAACTTTATATTTAGATACTAATGGAGCTGGTTATGGATTAATTGTAGATGGTGGCAACGTCGGTATCGGGACGACGAGTCCTGACGCTAATTTAACTATCGGGGCTGGAGGAACTTATAATTCTGTAAGAGTAATTACTCAAGGGGGAGGTTATAGTGACCCAGGAACTCCCAGCAATAGGGTTGATGGAGATAAAATTTCATTTTTTGATGGAGATGGTTGGAAAACTGGAATGGGAACTAATGGAAATAATGGAATGTGGTTCCAAGCACATAATCCAGCCACTACCCAAAAAGCATTTTCTTTTTGGACTGGTGCTCAAAGTGGTGCTCCAACGGAAAAGGTCACAATTTTAAACGGTGGCAACGTCGGCATCGGAACGACGAGTCCTACTTCCTTATTATCGTTGTATTCAGGAACTAACTCCAGAATAGAAATGAAAGGAAGTTCTGAAAGTGATGCAGCTTTAGATTTATTAGAAGTTACTGATGTATCCCAAGTTTTCGGAACAGATGCTTATGGGTTTAGATGGATTTATGATGGTGCAGATAATAAAATATATTTAAAATCTGGAAATCAAGCCACAGTTACTACAAGAATGACTATTGAAAGAGATACAGGCAACGTCGGCATCGGAGACACTTCTCCTGATGCACTGCTGGACGTCGCGGGAACGATGAACGTCACACAAATCTGTGACGAGAACGGAGCCAACTGTAAAGATGTCTCTGCCAATGACTGGAGTAATGATTCTGGAATCTTCGTTGGAGTCTCTGCCACCTCTACAGGAGATGCCGCACACGACGCAGTAGTCGGATACCAAGCCGCGAACGATCTCTGTAACACAGCCGTCACGGGATCTCACGTCTGTTCGGTAGAAGAAATGACCACGACTATCTCAACTGTTTCAGATCTAACAACATTATCAGGCTGGTCAGTTGGAGGAACAACTCAAGTCTGGGTCACTTCCGGAGGAGCTAAATACGCACCAGCCGCCATCCCCGCAAATGACTGTGTTGGATGGACCGATAATTCTGTCTTGGCCTTCGGAAACTTCTGGAAACTTAATTCTACTGGAGGTGGACGAGGAGGGGTCGGATACTGTGCGACCTCTAAGGCGTTCGCATGTTGTAAATAAAAACTCCCCCCTTAGTCCCCCCTCCATGAGGGGGGAAGATTTTCTGAATGACAGAAAATCGGGGGGAGCAAAAATCCCCGATTCAAAGATTGAACACATTTTTTGTTCAATAGATAAGTCTTGGTGGAGGCGGGGGGAATCGAACCCCTAAGGAGAAATTAACAAGAAAAAGAGCTTTCTTTATAATAACTACGAAATTGACAAGATTTCCAGAGTACATCTACTCTGCTCGAACCCCAAGCCTTGTTGCTCGGGGTTTTTTGTTCAACAAATATTAAGAAAATATAAAATCCCCGTCATCAAGGCCTGCCTACCGAACGATATTCTCTCTCCCTCTGGGAGAGAGCTAGAGAGAGGGAATGTTCTTTTCACTCCCCGCTCCAATCGGAATGATATATATCCCCCTCCAACGCAAGGGTTTCTCGAAAAAGAAAACCGATTACTACCTCACA
>CAZDZO010000023.1:0-9464 GCA_964509975.1 uncultured Candidatus Peribacteria bacterium | reverse complement strand
TAATGACGTTCTCTCTCCCTCTGGGAGAGAGTTAGAGAGAGGGAATGTTCTTTTCACTCCCCACTCCACTCCAACAAAAAAAGGATTTGTTGTTTTTATAATTTTTTCACATTTTCTATTTAGAATTTATTGTTTTCCCCCTTCCCCCTTGATTTAAAGGGGAAGAATGCCTTTTGAATTTAATATTTAACATTTTGAAAAGAATAATGACGTTCTCTCTCCCTCTGGGAGAGAGTTAGAGAGAGGGAATGTTCTTTTCACTCCCCACTCCACTCCAACAAAAAAAGGATTTGTTGTTTTTATAATTTTTTCACATTTTCTATTTAGAATTTATTGTTTTCCCCCTTCCCCCTTGATTCAAGGGGGATACCTGGACGGGAAAAGAGTTTTTTTAAAGTATTTGAAAAATGTATTGAAAAAAAGAAAGATGAAGTGGAGGGGGATATTAAAAATAATTCCTTACACACTCTCCAAAAATGAAACACGGAATACTTCAAAATTCAGAACAATTGCAGAAAAGAAAAACTTTGAGAAAAAATCAAACAATTCACGAAACCCTTTTGTGGAGTCGTTTAAGTGGAAAAAAATTGAATGGATACAAATTCATAAGACAATACAGTGTTGGGAAATATATTTTAGATTTTTATTGTCCGAAATATCAATTGGGAATTGAAGTTGATGGTGGACAACACGATGAAGAAAAAGCTCGGAGATATGATCAAAAACGAACACAATTTATTACTTCACAAGACATTAGGATAATTCGATTTTGGAATAATGAGATTTGTAATCAGATGGATGAAGTTTGTGATGAAATTTTAGAAACATTAAAAACTCAAGATCCAAAATTTTAATCGGAATGATATGTATCCCCCTCCAACGCAAGGGTTTCTCGAAAAAGAAAACCGATTACTACCTCACAGACGTGCTTTCTTTGTTGTGCGAATCCCCCTTGATTTAAAGGGGAAGAATGCCTTTTGAATTTAATATTTAACATTTTGAAAAGAATAATGACGTTCTCTCTCCCTCTGGGAGAGAGTTAGAGAGAGGGAATGTTCTTTTCGCTCCCCTCTCTTTTCAAAGAGAGGGGTTGGGGGTGAGTTCAGAATTCCCCCCGGATCCGGATCCCAATTTACCCTACTTCACCACAAATCCCCTCTACCGCAACCCAATCTTTTTATTAATAGGTGTATTTTTTGCGATTTCCGCCTTTTTCTGGGACAATTTATGATAGAAAAAATATCATTTTCATCAGTCTATGACCAACAGAAAATCCATTGCTTTCTTTGCAAGAGGACTCATCCTTGGGATAGGGTTCCTATACGCTATGACAGGGTTCGCCGTCACTGGATGGACGACCGACCCGGCGAACTGTGATACTTCGTATCTCACGATTGATTGTCCCGAGGGACAAACGATCTGTGCGTATCAAAGTAATCAGCTCAAATGTGCAGTCCCCGCAACCGTAACGGCGGCACTCCCCTCTTCGGCTGGAACAGCAGACAATAAACTCGCGTCAGGCACAGGAGGGTATCAGGTCAACTGTACCAAAGATGCCAGTATCTGTACGCCGTACGCTGGACTCTGGGAATGTAAAGCCAGCACGACTTGTGCGGCCAAGAATCTCAAAACCAACTGTGCGGGATCTGCTCACACCGCTACTTGTGGAACCTGTCTCACGAATTATCTCGACTGTGATGGAGTGGGAACAGGCGTCGACGCCAATGGATGTGAAATCCAAGTCGGTGGAGCTTGTACTCTCGGAAGTGTCGCCGGAGTCTATGCCGCCACCTGTGAGGGATCGAGTCCTCCAACGTGTATCACGCCAACCGTGGCGTTCCAGACCGGAACCTTAGCCGAACAATCCTCATCCGATCCCCTGCTCTGGGGAAAGCAATACGGATCAGGTGATCTTTTGAATTTAAGTAAAAACGGCGGGAATAGTGTGGTGATTAAAAATGATGGGAAGGTCGGTATCGGGACGACAAGTCCAAGTAGTCCTTTGGTTGTTAATGCAGGTGCAAATGATAAAGGTTTTTTATTGGAAAATTCTGGAGGGACAGATTTAGCTTGGCTACATCAACAATCTACTGATGCAGCTACTTTTAGAATGTATGATGGGGGCGTTTTGAATACTTTGATTAGTTCTAATGTCAATGCTAATAGTTATTTTAATTCAGGTGGCAATGTCGGCATCGGGACGACGAGTCCAAGCGCTAAATTGGAAGTTGCTGGAGATATTAAAGTTGGTGCAACAGAGAAAATTTATTTTAATACAGAACATACAGGTATTCGTTCAGATGTTGTGAATGAATTGAAAGTTAGAGGGTATGGAGGAGTTATCATTGAAACATTAAATACAGGAACTGCTCTTGGGGGAGATATCATTCTTAACCCTGTATCTGGAGGCAACGTCGGCATCGGGACTACTAGTCCAGAATTTGATTTACACATTGCATCTGGAGCTACAGCTAGACCAGTCTTATTTTTAGAAAATACTGTAAGTGGAACTGCAGACCCGAGAGTTTTATTCGGAGATAGTGTGGAAGATTATTCTTATTCTGTGGGGTTAGATGATACTAGTAATAAATTCGCCATTTCTTATGGCTCTACATATAATAATGCACAAGCAGGAACAAATGATAGGCTTGTTATTACTGAAGCTGGGAATGTTGGGATTGGGACTACTGGTCCTGGGGCTAAGTTGGAGATAGAAAATGACCAACCAGTAGGATTATATATTGATAGTAGTTATGGTTCAGATCATTGGTTATTGAAATTAGATTCTATTGCCGCAAATCCTTCAGGATTTTGGGAAGCAAGTGATAATATTAATTTTTTGTTAAGAAATAGTTCTGGAGATGTGGGGGTATATTTGAAATCAAGCGGGGATTCTTATTTTAATGGAGGGAATGTTGGGATTGGTACTGATAGTCCTAATTATAAGTTAGATGTGGGTGATTTTTCAAATGGAAATGAAGTAATAAGATTAGCAGTTCCAGGTAGTAGTGATGCTAGTATTAGGTTTATGGAAGGAAGTGATGTTAATGGAATGTCTTTATTCTTTGATGGTGGAGACAATAATTTGTATATTAAAAGACATAGTAATAGTGAGGCAGGAACTCCTGTTATGACTTTTCAAAGAGATTCTGGGAATGTTGGGATTGGGACGACGAGTCCTGGGGCGAAGTTAGAGGTCTTTAATTCAGGAGCCGTAAATTCAAAACTTACTGCTTCTGGGGGAGGAGCTGCTACTTTTATAATTGATGGTAATGGAGATTCTGCTTTAAGTTTCCATAGAGCATTAGGTGGAGAGCGTTATAAAATTTATCGTCCTTCTGGAACAAGTGATTTAAGATTTAATAATGCTACTACAGATATTATGTCTTTAACAAGCACAGGCAACGTCGGCATCGGGACGGATAGTCCAAATTATAAACTTCATGTTAATGGAGCTATGATGGTAACAGATAATTTATATATAAGTACGGATGGTAGTACTACAAGTGCACCTAGAACAATAGGTATGTCTGATTTTTCAACAACAGAAGCTGCTAGATTTCAATTTGGAGATTATTTTAATTCAGTACAATCAAAGCATGGGGGTAGGTTGCAAATGCAGAGTTATTGGGGTATAGAACTTTCAGGTTCAAGGCGAGGTAGTTTATTAGATTTTGTTACTGGTACTACTTCTGATGCTTCTGTTTTAATAACTGGGACTACTGCAACATCAAAAGTATTAGTTGTTAAAGGGGCTGTTTCTCAAAGTGGAAATTTATTTGAATGGCAAAATAGTAGTAGTGTAGGATTGGGAGCAATAGACAGCACAGGCAACGTCGGTATCGGAACAACCGATCCAACGGGAATCCTCTCTGTCACCCCACCACAGTACAGCACCGGAACGGCTTCACAAGCAACCACGGCTATTACCGGTGTCGGTACGACATTTACCAGTGCGATGGTCGGTTCACAATTCGTATTCGCCAATGGCACCAGTGCCGGAACGATCACCGCCTTCACGGACGCCACACATCTTACGGTTTCTGAATCTCAAACCGTTACCGCTCAAGCGTATCAAATTGCGTACACGGGACTGCAAGTTGATAGTACGGGGAATGTTGGTATTGGGACTTCGAGTCCAACGGCGAAGTTGGATGTTAATGGTTTTGTAAAAATAGACGCGGGAGATTCTACTACTATACTTGAGTTGAGAAATGATGCGGCAGATGGGGCTGCAGCTTATCCAATTAGATTTCAAGGAATATCTGATCGAACATATAAATTAGTTGGGAGTAGTAGTTCGGCTGATTATAATTTAACATTAGAGAATCCTGGAACTGGAGAATTTGATTTTAATGTTTTAGGGAATGTCGGAATTGGGACTGGTAGTCCAACTGCTAAGTTGGATGTTAATGATAGTACTGACTTAAAGTACGCTTTAAAAATTAAGCAAAATAGTTATGAAGGATATGGATTGTTGATTGATTCAAATTCAGACCAAATAGATGAGCCAGCTTTAAGAGTTACTTCAAATAATGGTGGAAGAGAATTGATATATGCAGCAGGCTCTGGAAACGTCGGAATCGGAACGACGAGTCCTGGGGTAGCATTGGATGTTGTTGGAAGTGCAAGGGTAACAAGCACATTATATGGCTCTACAGCTCAGATAAACAATATTCAAACAAATTCACAAAACCTTAGTATTAAAGGAACTGGTGGAACTACATATATCACAATGTTAAAAGATTCAGGCAACGTCGGCATCGGGACGACGAGTCCGACAAATACATTAGATATTAATTCAACAGCAAGTGGAACCCCTGCAGACTATCCTTTAGTTTGGAGAAATCCAAATGGTATTTTAGGATATCTAGGTCCTGACGCTTCAAATTATAATTCTGGGGGATTACATTTATTTAAAAATGGAGCAGCTAATTCAGTAATTAGTGCAAGTGGAAATTCATATTTGATGGGCGGCAACGTCGGAATCGGGACGACGAGTCCAGTTAATCTACTAAGCTTATACAGAGATTCTTCTTCTACAACTCCCTTATTGAAAATAGCAGAGGATGGAACAGGAGATGCCTCAATGACGTTTTCTCTTACAGGAGTAGCTGGGTTTTCTATAGGGTTAGATAACAGCAATGGTGATGTTTTCAACATAGCTGGTAGTGGAACTGATGTGGGAAGTAATCCATATTTATCTATTACTAGTTCTGGTCCAAGTGCAGGCAACGTCGGGATCGGTGACGCCACCCCATCAACTAAACTTGAAGTAGCGGGAACGGTTACCGCAACCGCATTTGTGGGAGATGGAACCGGACTGACAGGAATTGATACAACAGAAGCCGACACCCTCGCCTCTGTCACCGGTCGAGGAGCAACAACGACAAGTTCAATTACAACAGGAGGACTCACTGTTGATACCACGACACTTCATGTCGATGCCACGAATAATCGAGTTGGAATCGGAACGACTAATCCTTCTTCAAATTTACATGTTAAAAGGGATATAACTACTTTTGCAATAGCTTTAGCAAATACAGCAACAAGAGCAGGATTATTAATAGATTCTTCAAATAATGAAGATGCTATTTTAAGTTTTAGTTTTGGAGCTTCAGGAATACAACTAATACAAGGGATAAATGATGCTGGAAGTGTAGCTAAAGATATTGCCTTAAATCCATTTGGAGGGAGTGTCGGAATTGGGACTACGAGTCCAGCACCAGCAGCAGAGTTACATGTAAAAGCTGGGACTGGAAATGGTGCAGGAGTAGTTATTGTGGATACAACAGATAATTCTTATTCTATGTACAAGATATATCGACAAGGTGCTGAGAAATGGGCAATGTATGCAGACAGTACTGATAAATTAAATTTTAGAGATTCAGGTACAAATATTCGTATGACAATTGATGATTCGACAGGCAACGTCGGTATCGGCACCACTGCCCCAACTGCGCAACTTCACACAAAGGGCGGATTATCAACTGCCCTCACGGGAACGGTTACAGTCACTGCCGCCGCCAGCGCGGTTGTGGGAACCAGTACCCTCTTTACAACAGAATTAACTGTCGGAGACGCGATTAAAATTGGAACAGAAACATTCACAGTCTCTGCCATTGCGGATGCAACTCATCTTACGATTGATTCCAACCACGTCGCGGGTGCCAGCGGTGCCACGGCCTACGCTGATCCTGATCTCTTGAAACTTGATACTGGAGACGGCGTGAACACATTTATTGTTCAATCAGATGGGAAAGTGGGAGTTGGGACGGATAGTCCAAATTCTTCTTTGCATATTCTCGGTCCAAGTAGTTCTGGACGAGATGATGTCCTAACTATTGGAAGAGCAGATAATGCTGTAAGGATGAGTTTAGGATATGATTTAGCCCCTACAAATCAAATGTTTTTAGGAACGATTACTAACAATGATTTATATTTCCAAACTAATGAGGTGGAGAGAATGAGAATTGATAATGGGGGGAAGGTTGGGATAGGAACTGATAGTCCTTTAGGGAAATTACAAGTTGGAGATAATTCAGCTTCTGACCAGTTTTTAACTTTCCAAACAGACAATATTAAAGAAAGAGGAATAAATTATTATTTGACTGATGGAACTACTATAAGAGGATATATGAAATGGGATGGAGATGAAGACTTAAGACTAAAAGGTGATTATATTAGATTTGATGTAGGGGGCAAAGATGATGCAATGGTTGTTGAATATGCTACAGGGAATGTAGGAATTGGGCAAGTTTCTCCTGATGAAAGACTAGATATAACTCACGGAGGAGATACAACATCTGTTCGTTATGGGCTAAAATTAGGAAATAATGTTGGGAGTGCCGTTGCAACAACTGGAATATTATTTGATATTCAAAGGGAAGCTGCTGCTGGGAGGGGTAAAGGTGCTTTAATTTATGAAGGAGATAATTCAGGTTGGAATAGAGGAGATTTTCATTTCTTACAAGATAGTGCTGCTGATTCAGGAACTCCATTAATAACAGAAGCTGTTATGACAATTAAAAACGATGGCAACGTCGGCATCGGGACGACGAGTCCAGTAACTAATTTGCATCTTAATAGTGCTGGAAGTACTGGAATTAGATTAACTAATGATGATACTGGAGCAACTTCAAGTGATGGAATGGGGATTGAATTAGATGCTGGAGAAGCTATGGTAATTAGACAAAGAGAAGATAACCATATTTATTTTAAAACCAATGATGTTGAAGCTATGAGAATTTTATCGGGAGGCAACGTCGGCATCGGGACTAGTGATCCAGATGATTTACTTCATGTTTATGGTGGAGATAGTGGAGGAAGTTCTAATGCTCAAGCAAAATTAACT
Source organism: uncultured Candidatus Peribacteria bacterium (assembly GCA_964509975.1). Taxonomy (GTDB): domain Bacteria; phylum Patescibacteriota; class Gracilibacteria; order UBA4473; family UBA4473; genus CAZVBV01. The sequence goes on along the minus strand of CAZDZO010000023.1, from coordinate 2,110 downwards.
GTTGAAGGAAGTGATGTAACTGTTTTACAGATGTTAGCACCAAGTGGTTCTGAAACAAATATTTATTTTGGAGATGATGCAAACGCTGCTATTGGAAGGTTAAGGTATGACCATAGTGCAAATTCTATGGATTTCTTCACTGCAGATAATGAAAGGATGATGATTGATTCCTCAGGCAACGTCGGTATCGGGACGACTAGCCCGAGTAGCCCATTACATATTAATTCAGCAGAAAACCAAATAGCTTTGTTTGAATCAACAGATGACACTTCTTATATCACTATTGCAGATAATAACGATGCAGGATATTTCTTAGTTAAGGATGACTACACTTCTATTGGAGGAACTGCAAGTTTAAGTGCAGATAATTTAAATATACAACATAGTACGGGGAATGTTGGGATTGGGACTGATAGTCCTGATGAATTATTAGATGTAGATGGTAATATACACATTACTGCAGGTAGTTTATTAAAATCCAATATAGATTATCCAAATTCAATTGAAGTATATGATGCTGCTACTTCAGATATGATTTTTAATACATATTATGCAAGTGATTCTTTAGGTGCATATAGATTTAAAATAGCAAATGGTGCTACAGAAGCAATGACTATATTAGGAAACGGCAACGTCGGTATCGGGACGACGAGTCCTGATTCAATATTAGATATTAAAGGAACTGCATTTAATAGTTCAGTAATAAGCCACACAGGACTTTTAATTAATAGTGAGAGTGTTACAGCAGGAGATGGAAATTTTGGAGTAGGAATTGAGTTTACTAAATTGGGAGGGGCAAATATTTGGGATAAAAAGGCAGCGATTACTCCAGTTCAAAATGGAGCAGATGAAGACCAATTAGGTCTTGCTTTCTTTGTTGCTAATAGTGTTACTGCAAATTCAGACCCAGTTGAAGCAATGCGTATAGATTATGGCGGCAACGTCGGCATCGGGACGACGAGTCCTGATAATATGTTGGAAATTGTTGGTCCTGGAAATGATACAGATCCATTAAAAATTACTAAAGGAACTGGGACTGGAGGAATAAAGTTTGTTTTTGATGGAGCAGATAATTATGAAAGTTATATTAGAACATATGAGGCAGGTAGTGGAGCAGGATATATGGCTTTCGGTGTAAATAGTGCACTTACAACGACTCAAGAGGTTATGAGGTTAATGGGTTCTGGCAACGTCGGCATCGGGACGACGAGTCCTTCAGATATGCTTCATGTTGAGGGAGGAGATATTAGAATAAAACAAGCTTCAAACGGAGCTTCAAATGGATTAATAATAGTCGGATCTGGAGGAAGTGATTATTTGAATCTTTATTCTAATAATGATGATGTGGGAATTATTCAGTCAGCAGATGGAACTGATTATAGAGATATTTCTTTGAATCCTCTTGGAGGAAACATCGGTATTGGGACGACGAGTCCTTCTCAATTATTAACTTTGGGTAATGGAATATTACAGTTCCAAACATCTGATTATGTTCTTAATACAACTGGTTCTAGGGTAATGATAGGGTTGGGAGCTTCTACTGGAAATACTTATGCAAAAATACAATCAACTGATATTGGTGGAACGAGTGCTTCAAACTTAGTTTTGCAAACTGATAGTGGAAACGTCGGGATTGGCGACGCCACCCCATCAACAAAACTCGAAGTTGCGGGAACGGTCACCGCCACCGCGTTCGTCGGAGATGGAGCAGGTCTCACGAATCTTAATATTGCCGCAGAATCAGATACGCTTGCCACCGTCACCGGACGAGGTGCGACGACTGCCACGCCAATCACACTGAGCGAAACACCAGGGGTTCATGCCGCCACACCGACATTAGCCTTTGGAGATGGAGACACGGGGTTCTATGAAAGTTCGGATGATATATTACGAGTTAGTCTTTCAGGTGCACAAAGATTCTTTTTCTCAGGAACAACATTTGGTGGTAATTCTTCGGGAGCAGCCTCGGTCCTTGATGAAACAGCAACAGCAACAAATCCAACTCTTCTTTCAAATAGAGCTGATTTAGATTCTGGTATCGGTTCTGCCGCCGCCGACCAACTCTCTCTCATCGCCGGAGGCACGGAAATGCTCCGACTCGTGGAAGGCA
>CAZDZO010000022.1:0-16359 GCA_964509975.1 uncultured Candidatus Peribacteria bacterium | reverse complement strand
GTTGCGGTGGGATACACCCGAACAGTAATCGTGCCTTGTGTTGAATCAAGAACATCTGTCGGGACACTCATATAATCATTCACTCCATCAAAAGTCGTGTAATCATCGCTTACAGTTGCACCCATGATAGTTCCATGATTATCAGAGGGAGTCGTGTCGGCGGTAACAATTTCTTTAACCACAACATTATCAATAGAACTCGTATTTCCCGGAGATCCATAAATAGATAACATACTTGTTCCGGCTATGATTTCAATACTTATTGTCTCCCCAACGTCTGCCTGTTGTACAGAATAGATATTTTCTGCACCCCATTCAGAAGTAAAAATGAGGCCTCCCGACAAACTGATAATATCGGCACTAATGGCGTATTTTTTTCCAATAGTAAGTATGCTTTGGCATTGTAAATAAGTACCACTTGTTCCATCAGCAGAAGCAATACCATTGGCTATTGACCAAGAATCACCAATACTCCAATTACTTTGATCAGAAAAGGATCCATTTGTTATGAGATCACTTCCTGTTTTTTCATACTTTGATTTCAATGGCCAGTGGCCCACGAGTCCTTTATTCAAATTTCCGACGGTGGCTTGTTTTTGTTTGAGATGACCTTGGTCGTAGAGAGAGGTGATTTCGGTGGATGAGAGAGCACGGTCGTAGATGCGGGCATCTTTGATGTGTCCATGAAATTCATAGTTCGTAGTAGCGATTCCTCCAATTCGAAAAGCTGTTGGTTGTGTAGGAGCTCCTGAGATTGATCCAGATTTATTAAGTACTCCATTTATATAAATTTTTGCATCAGACGAATTGAATACACCAGTTATGTGGTACCAGTTATTTGTTGTGATAGCGGAATCAGCAACGATATCTGAACTAGATTGTCCAAAGTACATACGTGGTTTTAAATCATTTCCAATAGATAATCCATAGGCACTATTTTTCCCAAGAATAAAAGCATTATTAACAGAAGGAGCTTCAAGATTAATCCAAGCAGAGAGAGTAAATAAATCTTCCGTAGGGTCGAGTTGTAATTCAGTATCGTTATTGACGAGTACATATTCATCCGTCCCATCAAAACTCGCCGCTTCACCAATGAGCGTCGCGCCACTCACCGTTCCATGATTATTATTTCCACTGATATCTCCCGCTCCCGAACGAAGCGGCCAATGGGCGATAGGGGAGGCAATGTCGGTGCCGTTGTAGAGAGCGGTGACTTCGGTAGAGGAGAGGGCGCGATCGTAGATGCGAACATCGGAGATGTTGCCGTCAAAGACTTCTAACCCTCTATGTACGACTTGACCAATATCAATACGAGCATCCGTTTTTGTTCCAAGTGATACACCTGTCTGGGTAGTGCCTTGTTGGACACCATTTAAATAAAATTTCAGATTTCCAGAAGAATCTACGGTAGTCATAAAATAAGACCAAACATGAGCCGTTGGTGTTGTTGTCGTTTTATAAATCGATCCAGTATAAAAACCAAGATATCCATCTCCTGTATTTAGGAAAAGTTGATATTGCATATTTGCTGCTCCCGTATCCGATCGTTTTGAAACAATTGTATTGTAATCGCTATAATCTCCAGTTGGTTTTATCCAAGCCCCAACACTTACTTCATTAGAAACAGCAAGTCCCGTGCCAAGAGAAATAAAATCATCCGTCCCATCAAAACTATACCCCTGATTCCTCACAGTGGCACCACCAGCGAGTGTTCCATGATTGTCATTTCCTGTGGCGTCGCCGACAGAGGTGCTTGATCGTAAAGATTCTGTATTGAGTGGCCAGTGTCCCACGAGGCCTTGGTTCTCATTTCCAGTGGACATTTTTGACTCGGATCCATCGTAGAGATTTGCTACTTCAGTGGCGGTGAGGGCGCGATCGTAGATGCGAGTATCAGTTATAGCACCGGTAAAGTATCTTGGATCATTTGTTTCATAATTGTATCGACTTCCTATGGTGGCATCGTTTGTGGAGATACCAAGACCATCAAAGGTTCCATTCTCCCCACTAGCTCCGTCATCTATAACCCCATTAATAAATACTTTAGAATTTGATGCGTCAGTAGTTTGGCCGTCCCAGGTGTATACTACGTGGATCCATGTGTTGAGATCCGAACTGTCAAAAACAGTATTAGAATATTTATAAATACGATTATCCCCATTTCCTATGATTCCTAACAATCGAGAGGTATTACCATCATTCCCATAAAATTGAAGTACAACTCCTTTATCATAAAGACCATCTTTAAGGAAATCTCCAAAGATCAGATCGGTCACCCCAATGGCTTCTGGTTTTATCCAAGAAGAGATCGTAAAACCATCTTGAAGATCATCGGTAAGAGTTTTATTTAGATCCACATAATCATCCGTCCCATCGAAGGACATGGCTTGCGGGGAGACAACTTCGCGGATAGTGAGATTATCTAAAGTAAACGAATTGGTACTCCTTCCAAAGAGAGAAATATTTGTTCCTGTCGCAATGGCTGTAAAGGAATACGTTCCATTTGCCAAAACTTTACTTCCGGTTGTAAAGGAAAAAGTCCCAGTAGAAAATCCAACATCATTGGTACCGGAATAATTTGAAATGGTATAGGTGACTTTATATTTTTTCCCAATTTCTAATGCATCTAATTGGCTCATATATGCCGTTGCTGTAGCAGTTGTACAATGTGCTTGATTTGCACTAATAGTCCATCCAGGATCCTTCGTCCAATCACTATCGGCATCGAATGTTCCATTGGTTACGAGCTCTTCCCCCAGACCTTCAGCGGTCGGCCCGGCGGTGTAGGTCGGCCCATTCATCAATGCTCCATCATTGGCATATCCCGTGGAATCGGCGGTGGTGATTTCTTTGAGGGTAATATTATCAATATAAATAATTTCTCCAGCTGTCATATTACTGGCATACAGATAATTACTAGTAGTACTATCGGCAGTAAAATCAAAACTAAAGTTAACAAAAGATTCGCTGGTAAAAGTATGTCCATGACTATAACTATCAGCATTTGAACCTACGAGAACATTTGAACCAGCATTTACGGCTGCCCAATAACTCACGCGGTATGTCCTTCCAACAACGAGATCAGTAGTAAGATCATGAGCATCTTTCCAATATAGATAGGCACCGTTGGCATTGGTGTGGTTGACATATGTGATTTTAAGAGATTTTGAACCAGTATGCGCTTTGTCGGTGGAGGCAGATACTGTATTGGTACCATAAATTGTCCACGATCCAGTATCAGTTTCGAAATCTCCAGCACCTCTATCAAACAAACTACTTCCTACATTCTCATTCGCTTCATTCAACTCCCAATGTCCCACGAGACCGGCTTGTCCTCCACCACGAGAGATGGTGACGGAGAGGGCGGATGCAGAGAGGGGGATAAAGAGAAGGAGCAGGAGCAGAATTGGGATCCGGATCCTAAAGGGATCCGGATCCCAACAATTCTTTAGTTGAACAAAAAATGTGTTCAATAGTTTTCTCCCCCCGTCTCCCGCAAGGCGGGAGACTTCCCCCCTCATGGAGGGGGGATTAAGGGGGGAGTCAATGGCAGTAGATTGCCACGTTTTATGTTGAACAAAAAATGCATGCCCTCGACTTCGATCGGGGGTGTTCAATACTCTTTTAAAAGAAACCCCTCTGTCCCACCGAGTGGGACATCTCCCCCTATCAAGGGAGATTAAATTCGATATTTTTCTTCCCCCTGATAAGGGGGATTGAGGGGGTTTAATTCTAAGGAGGGAGGTGTTAGAATTCCCTCTCTCTCGGTCTCTCTCCCATGGGGAGAGAGAAGATATTCGGAATCTTTTTTTATTATTCATTTTTTAACTTTCCTTAACTGTAAACTGTTAACTATAAACTATTAACTATCTCATTTATTTTCCTTGGTCATAAAGCATTTGAACTTCTCGTGCAGAGAGTGCTCGGTCGTAGATGCGGACATCGGCGAGATCACCATCAAAGTTATTATTCCATCCAGCGCCACCAGCATCAGCAATTTCAGCGGTGGAAGCAAAGGCAATACTTCCTACATAGGTTCCTTGGTTTAACAGGACTCCATCTTTGAAAAATTGCCAGACACCGTTGTTATACGTTCCCACAATATGATGCCAACCATCTGCTATCAAGGTGGCACTTGTGCTTTGACAACAAGAATCAGCGATTCCAAAAGAAAGACTGGTTGCCGTATCCATTCCAATATAGAGTCGATTATTCCCCGATTGATGTCCGAAGAGCATGGTTGAAGTTTGAGCGGCATCGTTTGATTTAGCCCACATGGAGACGGTTCCTGTCGTACCATTGAGGGCACTTGTAGGGATAGTAATTTTGTCATCCGTCCCATCAAAAGTTGTGTATGCTGATCCCACAGTCGCTCCAATGATAGATCCATGATTATCGCTAGAAGTGAGGTCGGCGGCAAGATTTATTTCTTTAACCGAAATATTATCAAGAAGTGCTGTTGTTTCAGCATTCAGATTAGATTGGGCATATCCTGCGTAAATTTTGTAGGTTCCTTCTATGTCTGGGGTAAAAGTTTTTGAAAAATAGGTCCATTCAGATTCGTTTGCTGATTTTAAAATATAGTTACTTGAATACCAAGCACTATTCTTTGTGATTCCGGCAACAATAATATCTCCAGCAGTATGACCTGTTATTTTATACCACCCAGAAAGAATATATGTTTTTCCAGGGGTAACCGAAAGGGTTTGATAATAGAATAGACTGGCACTTCCTGGGGTCATGGATGCGCGATATGTTTTTTCTTTTGGATCGGTTGCATCAACAGAAGAAGCGGTCATTCCTGAATCTGTCCAACCGGTGAAGTCACCCGTTTCAAATCCTCCATTCGTCACGAGATTACTCCCACTCGTCTCATACTTCGACGTCAACGGCCAATATCCCACGAGTCCTTTATTCAAATTTCCGACAGTGGCTTGTTTTTGTTTGAGATGGCCTTGGTCGTAGAGAGAGGTGATTTCGGTGGATGAGAGAGCACGGTCGTAGATACGAATATCTTTCATTTGCCCATCATAGTACCATTGAGTTCCGTCATGAGATCCCAGCAATATAGGATAACTAGAAGTGATATTTCCCCAATCACTCAGTGATGAAGTTTGTATTAAAATGCCATCAATATAGACTTTTATTTTGTGATCACTTGCTGTCAATACAAAATTATAATAATGCCACTCATCAAGATAACTAGAGACAGATAAATTGTACCCCTGTCTTTCACCAGAGGAACCATACACTTCGTAATTGATATCATTCCCGGAAGGATTTAATCGAAGGCCAAATCCCGGATGTCCGCCTGAAGCATTCCCATAATAAAGGCTTCTATAAGATCCAGTAAATCCTCCGAAGTTGAGCCAACCACTCCATGTTAAGTCGCCTCCATTAGCATCAAAAGTTCTTACATCTCCGAGATTGATATAATCATTTGTCCCATCAAAACTCGCGGCTTCGCCAATTAACGTTGCCCCAGTCACCGTCCCGTGATTATTATTTCCACTGATATCTCCCGCACCTGAACTGAGCGGCCAATGTCCGACAGGGGAGGCGATGTTATCGCCATTGTAAAGATTGAGAAGCTCTGTGGCAGAAAGAACTCTATCATAGAATTGGACATCAGCGATATTCCCATCCCAAGCATTGGAAGTATATCCAAGGTGAACGTTTCCGTAAGTCATTGTTCCATTCGCTGAATTTATGAGATTTCCTGTGAGTTTGAGAACCCCATCAAGATAGACTTTTGCCTCATTTGCTGTATGCGTTTCTTTTGTGATAGCGACCATGTGCCATTTCCCCGCAGTAAAACCACTAATAACGCCAAAAGGGATATTGCTGTCTGTTCCAGATGACGAAGAGGTATGTACAAAAAAGCTGGACCCACTAAATCCACAGGAAAAAGGGGTAACATTACTAATTCTATGCACATCCGATAAAGCTTCTTTTTTTACCCAATAGACCTGCGTAAGTTCATCAGTGGTCGTACTCGGCATTGTCGTTGTCTGAATAGTGTCATTCGTCCCATCAAAATAATATCCCTGATTCCGAATATTGGTACCTTCATACAGGGTTCCATGATTATCATTTGCGGTTTGATCTCCAGCGAGAACCTTTGTCATAATGAAGTTATCAACTGTTCCATTGAAATTATTAAATCCATGTAAATAAATACTGCTGTTCGCAAGAGAGGGTCCCGTGGTGACTTCAAAGTCATAATGACCAGAACTGGTCAGACCACTTGATCCATTTTCCACCAGATAAACATTAGAATCGCCGATAGAGAAAAATCCGGCTGTCACTGTTAGGTCAAAAGAAATGCGGTATTTCGTATCAGAAACAAGGCCAATAGCTTGGCTAATATACACGCGACTTGACTGACTTCCATCACAGGAGGCGACCCCACCAGTAATACTCCAACCGGATTGTTTCGCCCAAGAAGAGTCAGAATCAAAGGTTCCATTCGTGACGGGGTTGTCTGCGGTTGTTTTACTTTCACTCGTCAGCGGCCAATGCCCGACAAGACCTTTGTTTGTATTCCCGGTTGACATTGCGGATTCTGATCCTTCGTAGAGGGTGAGAACTTCGGTGGCGGAGAGGGCGCGGTCAAAGATACGGACGTCGGCGAGAGAACCAGTGAAAGTAGATGTTCCGCTCAATTTTAATAATTCAGAATTTGTAATGGAGCCAAGTTGAGAAGACGGAAAGTTTGAAAAAGGACGAGAGTTCCAATAAACCCCATCAGAGTAAGATAATATTTTTTGATCACTGCGATTAAGAATAGCTACTATGTGATGCCAGTTTCCATCAGTTGCATCATATCCTGCGTAGACATATTGATTTCCATCTCGAACGGAATCATTGAACCAAAAAATACAATTCCCGTTCCATCCACCGGAAAGATCAAATCGAAATCCTGAACCACTTCCGGAATCTTTTTGTAGAACAGTTCCAGAGGTGTCGGTTGTTTTGATCCATAGTGAGATTGTGAAATCACCATCTCCCGGTTCTAAATCTTCAGTGTTTTCAACTATTACAGAGTCATTCGTCCCATCGAAAGACATGGCAGATCCAGATTTATATTCTCGAATAGAAAGATTATCGAGGTAAATAGTTTGAACAAAATTTTTGTTCGTTACGATTTGGAATCGATAATCACTCGCATTCCTTGTTGCCGTGAAAGTGGTTTCATAATGCGTCCAAGTCCCATTTGCCGGAGTTGGATTTGTTCCGTAATCTATAGCGGCTCCACCAGTATCCGTTCGTACTTGGGCTGTGACTCGGCTTCCGTCTCCATAGAGATCATATTTAATTTGATATATTTTTCCTGATTCGAGGGAAAACGGTTTATATTGCACTCCTTGCCAGTCAGTAGCGGTGGTAGTTACAAGTTTTCGGCTGTAGGAGCCATCGAGAACTTGATCGGTACTTCGTGTATGGGTTGTTGGAGAACCAGAAGTAACCCAGTCGCTGGATTCTGTCTCGGCATTTCCGTAAGGAGTGAGTTGTGGTCCAAATCCATCAGTGGTTGGACCGGCGGTGTAGGTCGGCCCATTGAGCATCGATCCATCATTGGAATATCCCGTGGAATCGGCGGTGGTGACTTCTTTTAATTCAGCTTGTGCAAATTCAACCCAATCACCAGTAACAGCGGCAGGATTTGTAAGTGTCCCAAGACGAATTGCTAAATCTGTTGCATCAGTACAAGTGAAAGTACTGCTATATTTTATCCAATCTGTTGTTACAGATGATCCCATATTCGTTTGAATATTCGATGATGGAGCGTTTCGAACACTAAGCCATAAATTACCTGATCTGTTCGACCTTGCCCAAACAGATGCGGTGTAAGTCTTTCCAACAGTGAGTGCTACACTCTGAGAAATTTGTTCATAATAATATGTTAAATTATTGCTGTTCCACGTTATTCGTACATTATCATTTCCATTGAAGTTGTTTTGATGACTAAATGTAACGATATCACTCGTATCTCTTTCAGTCCATTCTGTGAAATCTTCTCCGCTGTAATTATTGAAATTTCCGTTGGTCAAAAGGTTATTTCCCGTTGTTTCCGCTTCTTCACTCAATTCCCAGTGTCCGATGAGACCTTTTTCACTTCCACCACGAGAGATGGTGACGGTCATGGCGGAGGCAGAGAGGGGGATGAGGAGAAGGAGCAGAACTGGGATCCGGATCCCTCTAGGATCCGGATCCCAGTTCTTTAGTTGAACAAAAAATGTGTTCAATAATTTAAAACCCCTCTCTCTAACTCTCCTCGCCAGATGGGAGAGCGCACTCCCTCTCCTTTTGGGAGAGGGTTGGGGTGAGGGGGGTCTAAAGTTCATAAGTTTTACAAAATTTTATTTTTTAAACAGTCCTTTAAAGAATACTTTAATAGATCCAAACCAATTGACGTCTTCGACTTCATCTTCTGCATCAATGATTGGTGTATCGGGAACAGTCTCAGGTGCTACGGCTACGATCTTTCCAGATTTAAGTCCTTTCGCAACTTCTTTTTGTACACTTGAGATCATCTTTCCAAAATCTCCTTCGAGCTTGCTCGCAAGCGTTACGAATTTTTTATCAACAAGCGCTTCAAGAGAAGCTTCATCAATTTGTGCAGAAACAATTTCAGTATCGTTTACTTTGTCTTCTGCTTTTTTTCCACAAAGGAATTTCCCATTCGCGGCATCAAATCGCAAATTGTCACAATTAGGAACCGCTTGGCAGGTTTCGCCAATTCGGACTTGTCCTGTTCCACAGTATTGTACAAATTGAGAAGGATCAATGGTTTGAGGGGTTGCACAAGTGAAGTTTGATCCGCTAAAGTTCAGAAATTCACAAGAGGGGATAGACACACATTGCGTACCGATTTTCACTTGGTTTCCACTACAGTCGTTTGATCCGCTTCCGACTTCCACTCCGCCAATCATGATTTTGGCACCGGCGGGAAGATTAATGTTTCCGGAATCATCAATTTGAAGTTTTGAAGCAACCGTTTGTCCCGCTTCATTTTGAATGGTCGCAAATTGTTGAGCAAAGGCACTACAGGCTGGGGGATTGTTTCCATTACAAGTCATCCCAAAGATTCCGACCTGTCCATTGGATGTACACGTTCCACCCGCTTGGATTTCACATCCGTTGCTGGCATCGCCATCACAATTGAGGTATCCACTGTCACAGGTGATCTTTCCTTTGCTTCCATCACATCCATCCACAGTGGCGTGGTTTCCGGCACTTCCATTTGCGACTTCACAATCAGGATTGGAAGTATCACAATTGAAGAATCCAGCACTACAGTCTCCACATTCAAATCCGCCTTCTTTGAGACATTTGGTGTTTTTATTTTGAGCGTCACAGGTGCTGTCTGATTGACATTGCCAAGGAATACACGTGGTGCTTTCGGCAGTACAATTAAGTACCAACCCTCCAGCAAGTCCAGAGTTAAGATTAGAGGTTGATTCTAAATCAGCTTTGGCTTTTTCTACATTTGCAGGTGTTTCACAATGCAAGATGCCATCGTATCCACACACGTATTGATCTGCTTCACAGTCGATCGACATGTAGGTCGTATTACATTCTGTGAAATCGGTGACCCATCGGTCTTCCGCAGAAGCATTAGGGATAAAGAATACTGCAGCCATGAGGCCGAAGCAGAGCAGAAGGAAGGACCTTCTGAAGCCGAACTGTGAGTGTGTGTTTTTCATGTTAATGAAAGGGTTAGAGAGTAATTGCTAAAGGTAAAAGGTAAAAGAAAGTTTAAAGATTAAATGTAAATAGAATATGGTCATTCCGGCTTGCCCGGAATCGGTTGAAAGCTTGAAAGAATGTTGTAAGCGTTAGCGCGGTACTTGTGATAATTATTCGTTTCACTCTGTATACAGGCGGACCACTCGTCCGATCCTGGGCAAGCCAGGATGACTGAGTAGAGAGAGTCTTTTGAATTTTTTTCATATTTTTTAACTATTTTTTTAAGGGATCCTTCGGCAGAGCCTGTCCTCGAGAAGTCGAGGGCTCAGGATGACACTGCGTGTCATTTACAGCATGCGAAGGCTTTGGAAGTATTACAATACCCGACTCCGCTTCGTCCACCGGACGTGGAGTTGAGAATCCAGAAGTTTCCGAAGGCGGCGTTGGTGCTGAGTGCCCAACCGTTACAGTCATCAGCTGGTCTGACGGCTGGAGCGTATTTGGCTCCTCCGGAGTTGATCCAGACTTGAGTGGTTCCACCCGCTGACCAGGTCCCGAGTGTGGTGAGGTCAGAGATCATGGCGATGGTTCGCGTGATTTCATCAACAGAACAGACATGAGAGCCCGTGACCGCAGTGTCACAGAGATCGTTAGCCGCTCGGTATCCCGTCAAGCTGTCATGCGCGGCACTTCCATTTGAGGCAGCTGACACGCCCACAAAGATGCTCGAGTTATTGTCCCAGTCGTTGGTAGAAATGTCTTTACAGTTCGCACCGTTCTCGTCACAGAGTTGTGTGGCACGAATAGTTCCTGCAACATCCAAAGCTGAGTCAGGAGTGGTGTCGCCGATACCGACGTTACCATCTCCTAATACCGTAAACGTTTCCGTTCCACTATCATTTATAAATTTAACATTTGTTCCACTTGAATTATTAGGACCCTGTACGGAAAGAGCTACATTAGATCCCTCAGTATCAACTATTTGAAGACTTGCTGTTGGACTCGCCGTCCCGATACCGACGTTACCGGCTGGATCTATTCGCATTTTTTCAGCTGCAGTTTCTCCAACATCATCTCCGATATGAAAAGCAATATAATTAGATCCTCCAGCATTTATATCTGCATAAAATTCTAAATCATTACGAGCAGTCATTGCTAAATCTCCATTAACGGCAGATCTCAAACCTTCATCAATATTATTAAAACCAATTCTTTGATTTAATCCTGAAAGAAGTATATTTCCACCAGAAACATCTAATAACTCACCAGGAGTTGTCGTCCCAATTCCGACGTTTCCAGTCCCCGTAAGGAGAGCATAATTATTAGCGGTACCTGTAGCGGAAAAATAACCTCCAACATTTATTCCAGAAGCTCTTGATCCTGTAGAAATACCTTGTATTCCATAATTATAACCTGTTCCAGAAGTCGCATATCCATTTGCCAAAACTGCAATACCTCCGTTTCCATTATATCCATAGGAAGCAATTCCTACAGCATTATCTGCATTTTCACTTCTAACATCTAGTCTTTTACCTGCTTGAGGACTCACCGTCCCAATCCCGACTCCGGCATCTGTAAATGTTGCTATGTCAGTTCCCGCAGGTCTAATTCTCAAATCAGAAGAAGTCATCTGCCATATTGCAGTGCTTCCATTAAATACAAGTCCGGAACCAGCTACACTTCCTGGAGTTCCTGCAATATGAAGCCTTCCACTTGGATCCGTCGTCCCGATACCGACGTTACCAGACTTTAAAATAGTCATTCGCTGGGCATAGGATCCCTCGTTATTTGTTTTGAACTGAATATCTCCTCCCGTGCCTGTGAAGGCCTCTCCTGTGTCGGAATTTATTCCAATGACAGCATGCATAGTTGTTCCTGGAGCTCTTATAAATTCAAGATTATAAGTCCCGAGTTGTGAATAATAAGAAGCAGTTGATCCTGTGATTTTTAGACCATCCGTGTAATCAGTCGTATCTGTGTCTGTAATAAGAAGTTGCGGAGTGGTGGAACTTACTTCCAATTCCGCCCCAGGACTCGTCGTCCCGATCCCCACATTCCCCGTTCCCTCGATGGTCACGAGGGAGGTTCCACTTGAGTTATTAAACCGGAAATCGCGCGTATTATCTCGGAGTTGTCCAATCCAATCGGTTCCACTTCCAGCGGTTGGAGAGAAACGAAGGGCATAAGAACTTCCAGAAGTATTGAGAGAGGTTCCAAAAACGGATCCATTTGCATGGAGTGTTGAAGTTGGATTTGTTATTCCGATTCCCACCTTGCCATCAGCAGTAACCGTCATGGTATCTCCGAGACTTGATGTTCCAGTTCGGAAAGTCATATTACTATTGAGTGGAGCGGAGATAGAATCGGTTGAGATTTCTATATTGGACAGAGTAGAGGTTCCGCTGACGGTGAGGTCTCCAGCGATCACCACCCCTTCGTTCTGTGTTCCTCCGGTTCCGTCCGCCTCGCCGTAAACCGTGAGGACTGGATCGGAGTCGAGAGAGAAACTGTAGCTTTCTTCTGTTCCAGCCGTTGGGGTACCCGACACTGGCATGTTTACCAGTGTAACGGCCCCACTGTCCTCAGCGAGTGAAAGGGTTCCAATGTTGAGATTTCCTCCGATTTCGATTTCATCGCTGGCGTTCACTTTGAACATATTCACCACGCCCGTTCCTGCGCTATCAGCACCCGCGACCCACATGTTATTTGGCACTTGGATGTAATCAGTGGTTCCTTCCACGAGTCTCAGCATTTCTTGTCCTCCTGAAATGAGGGAAAGTTGGTCGGCGGCATTCCATCCAATACCAGTGTCAGAATCATCTCGTCTTGGATTGAAGTTTGGATTTATAGAAGAAGAGGCTTCGTACAAGATTGCTGGATGTGTATTTTGTCCAGAAATAATTCCGCCTGATTCAAATGTCCAATAGACTCCATTTCCTCCTAGAGAGATACCAACTTTATCGTCAGAGAGTTCAACAAATCCACTATCTCCATCACCAAAAGCAAGAGAGGGAACGGTAGAACCTCCGATAATCCCAGCCGGTGCAATAATTATTTGATCGGTTCCAGCGGTGCCGGTTTCTTTGAGTCGGAGCATTTCTACTCCTCCTGAGATGAGAGAGAGTTGGTCGGCGGTGGCGCCGAGACCAGTATCAACATCGCTGTGATTTGGGAATATTGTAGGATTAGTTGAAGAAGCAGTTTCATTAGCAAGACCAGCACCACCTGCATCATTAGATCTAAAAATTCCCGATGCATTTACTAGTAAAAATTTTCTGCTTCCAGCGGTCGATATACTCAAATTATCATCAACACTTTCATAGAATCCTGTATCTCCGTCACCGAAAGCCAAAGATGGAGTGGCGGCGGTTCCGATGATTCCCGCTGGACCAATGATAAGTTGATCAGAAGTAGCGGTGCCGGTTTCTTTGAGTCGGAGCATTTCCGTGCCTCCGGCGATGAGAGAGAGTTGGTCGGCGGCGGCGTGTCCGAGTCCCGTGTTTGAATCATCTCGAAATCTATATCCTGGACTTGTTGAAGAAAGAGCTCCTCCAGCTATTATTTGAGGACTTTGTGCATGCGATCCTTGAAAGGATCCGGATGTGAATTCGAATTGTAATCCTCCAGCATTACTGATTCCCAGTGTGTCATCTGCACTTTCATAGAATCCTGTATCTCCATCTCCAAAGGCCAGAGTCGGTGTGGCGGCATGATTGCCTGGCGTTTCACTCAATGTAATTGGCGTGGCCGTAGTTGCGCCTCGTCCGGTAACGGTGGCAAGCGTGTCGTCTTCTGTCGTATCAATTCCTGTCAATCCGGTTCCATCTCCGACGAACGCGGTGGCGGTTACCGTTCCCGCTACTTCGAGTTTGGTTGACGGGGTGGTGTCGCCGATCCCAACATTCCCCGAAGAATCAATAATCATTTTTGTTGCGCTTGAAGTAGCAAAAGCCAAATCCCCTCCAGAATAATCCAAGTAAACAGAAGTAGCTCCAATATAACTTTTTCCAGTAACCAATTCATCCCCAGAAACATGTAGTGTTTGACTTGGACTACTAGCCCCAATCCCTACATTCCCCGAAGAATCTATCCTCATCCTTTCAATTGATTCTGTTCCTAGAACCAAATCTGAACCTCCAGCTGTTGAATATATCCAATTTGAATTTGCTTTTGTGGAGTGTGAATCCCCATAAGAATCAAATAAAAGATTATTACCTTGTCCCATAATTCTTAATTCAGAAACACTTGATGTTCCAGTATTAGGATTTTGTATTTGAATAGCAGATATTCCATCAGTTGATTTATAAACATCCAAAGAATAACTTGGACTATCAGTCCCAATCCCAACATTTCCATCATTATCAATCCTCATTCTTTCAGTATTTGAGCCAGTTGAAGCAGTAGAAAATTTCAAAGCAGTTTCTCCCAACCCCCCCTCAGAAATTCCAGAAATTTCAGCTCTTACACTTGGAGTTATTGAGCCATCATTACTCCAAAAATCAATTGTTCCTAATTCTTCTCCAGCAGTCACCCCCGTATCTCCAGCCCTTTCTAATCTTAATGCACCAGGAGCAAAATTTCCTGCAACTTGCAATAACTTATCCGGGCTATCAGTCCCAATCCCAACATTCCCTCCTTGTTGAATAGTTAAAACATCTGTATCAATTCCCCCTGTTGAACTAGCTGAACGAATTTTAAATAAATTATCTGGGGCAGATGCAGAACCATCGTGCTCTATCCTAAAATAAGAAATATCCCCTTCTTGAAAATCTATTGAATTAGTATTTCCAACTGCACCATTTAAATTAACTGTTGCTCCTGCTGTATCATAAATATCCAGCTTAGCAGAAGGACTCGTCGTCCCGATACCGACATTACCTCCATTATTAATATAACTATCTGCAGAAGCATCAGAATCAAAATTTATTTTTAAAACTCCTTCATCATATAATTCTAAAACACCATTATCTCCAGTAACATCTCCATCACCTAACCGAGCTATGGTTTTACTATCTTCTTGAATAGTAAGTGCAGAGGTGTAGGTTGAAGCTGCCCCATTTAAATGTAATAAACTAGAAGGACTCGCTGTCCCAATCCCGACATTCCCACTTACAAGTAGTTCTCCGGTTACGGCTCCCCCCTGAGCGAGTGAAGGAGATCCTTGTCTGTACAGTTCCTGAGATTCCCTTGCTGACAACGTTCTGTTGTACAATTTAACCTCATCTATCAAACCATCAAAAGTACTGGCACCACTAGTAGCATTTCCTATATAAAGTGTCGAAGCCGCATCACTGTCCCTTGTTCCGGTTGGTGTACCTGTTTCTGTTATTCCAGAAGCAACCGTATAAGTTGTTCCATTAATGTAGAAAATAGGGTTATTGCTCACAGAATCTGCATCGTAAGTAATAACGACATGAGACCATGCATTGAGAGGAATCACAGCATTCGTTGTTTTCCAACCACCATTAACCCCATCAAAATATTTACCGAACGACATTTTAACAAAACCGCCAGATTCTTCACGAACATCTACTCTAAAGGCAACAGATTTATCAACGATTCTTCCGTAATTATCCTCTCCGTCTGATTCAGGGTAAATCCAAGCACTCATGGTTCCACCACCATCATGGATGTCATCAATAGTGGTTCCACTTCCACAACTAATAGAAGTAGCGGCTCCATCGAAATCTACAGCACTACTAAACTTAGCGGTATCCCAGCTTCCAGCCCCGACTGTTAAGGTTCCGGTGTTGCTGTTTATACTTTGATCAGCGACGCTTGTTCCTGTTCCTTCATCGATGGTCCACCATGCGACCAGACCATTTTCTATAGGACCGGCTACGTCGAGCGTGGCAGTAGGACTCGTCGTCCCGATGCCGACGTTGCCTGAATTAATAAAAGATGGAGAAGTTCCATCTACTGCTAATTGAGTTGTTACTACATTTTCTTTGTATAATTGTAAATACCCATTATCACTTCCAGAGCCACCATCTGCTAAAACAGCAATAGTACTTGTATCATCTCTTATTGTTATACCTCCAGAATCTCCACTTGCTATTTGAATGTCTAATTTATTTGATGGACTCGTCGTCCCGATGCCGACGTTGCCTGTGCCTGTAATGCTCATTGCATTAATTGGAGTTCCAGATGTTTTAGTTCTAAAATGAATATCTGCTCCATCAGCATTAAAAGAATTATCTATATAAAAATCTCCTGTTGAACCAACATAACGAACAAAACCTAATGAACCTACATTTATCTGCCCACTAGCAACATTAGCACCAACAACACTTTCATATCCGCTAACTTTTAATTGAGATATAGCAGTTCCAACAATTTCCAACTTCGCTGCTGGACTCGTCGTTCCGATGCCGACGTTGCCACTTGCTACTCTTAACCCCTCAACACCACCTGATACTAAACCAATGTTATCTGCGGTAGGAAACCAAATTCCAGTATTATCATCTCCCATTTTATATATGGCAGGGGTAGCTAAACTTCCTACAGTTCCTATTCTTGTTCTATCATTTATATAAGCATTACCTGAAACTTTTAAATTACCTCCACTTAATTCTAATAATTCAGCAGGACTCGTCGTCCCGATACCGACTTTTCCATCAGCTTTAATCGTCACACTGTCTCCGAGACTTGATGTTCCAGTCTTAA
>CAZDZO010000021.1:0-19802 GCA_964509975.1 uncultured Candidatus Peribacteria bacterium | reverse complement strand
GATCCTGTGTCACCGAGAAGAATTTTACCACGCAAAAAGAGCAAAAATGCTCCCACACAAATTCCCGCTAAGAAAAAACTCGTCACAAGAAAAGATTCTAGTCCTGCCTCCCAAGCGACTTCCTGACGCACAAGACCAAAAATTCCAAGTGTCAGAAACCCAATCCCCGACACGCCAACCGATAATCCTTTAATACCATCAAACCAGTTCATGGCATTTTGAATAAGCAAAATCCACACTACCGTTAGCCCGATTGAGATTACCGGAAGCATCGTAAGATCAAAACTCTGTCCGTCAGAAAACGGATTTCCGACAAACTCAATCCCAATTCCATAATAAAAAACAATCCCCGCTGCAAGTAAATGCACAATACCTCGAATCCAGACAGGAAGCGGTTTAAGATCGTCCCAAAAACTAATGATTCCGATCAGTATCAATGGAATATTAAGAAACCATAAAAGCGGTTCGAAAATCAAAAATGCCATTCCCAAAAGAAGTAACACAATGCCTCCTGGATACGGTAATCGTGCACGCGTGAGTCCATATCGATGCGGAAAATCAAGTAGTCCAACTATTGGAAATAATTTCAGCGCACTCCATGTAAGGACCACTGAACCGAGCACACCAATCAGGAAAATATGGGATAACTCCATCTTTCCGATTATGAAGAAAAATTAAAAATTGCCAATTATAAAAAACAGTCATTCCAGCTTGCCTGGAATCGGATGAAAACTTGATACTGATTTCTAAGCGCTAGCGCGCAACTTGCTTATTAAAAAATATTCGCCTTCGCTCTTCATGTATGAGATTTATTAAAGCGATTCTGGGCAAGCCTGCCTACCGGACAGGCAGGCCAGAATGACCCGTTTAGAAAGTTTACTTCCCAAATCCTTCCATCGCCAAAATATCATCATGTCGTCCCGCCATTCGATACAACCACTTCAATCGATTCAGTGTTTTTTTCTGTGGAGACAAATGAAACGCTTCTGAATGAAGAATTCCTCGTACTTCTCGAGACACCTCTCTTTGTATTTTTCGTTGTAACTGCTGTCTCATATCTTTGGGAACACGATCAAGCATATAAAAAGCTTTTTGTGAAAGTTTTTGATCTTCTCCAAAAAGAATCTCCAAAAGCCCCTCCACCGCGCGATGATCTCCGAGTTTTGCTAATGCTACAAGCGCATGTAGTCTCACATTTTGAGATTGGTGATCAAGGAACTCAATAATTCGCTCTCGTTGCAATTTATCTTTCACTTCTCCAAAAGCATACAATCCCGACACGCGATCTTTTTCATTTTCGCTCATGACAAGGTTTTCCAAAATTTCACGCAATGGAGCTTTTTCTTCAAACTTCCACAACGCAATAACCGCATGCGATTTGATCCGTGGATCTTTATGCTCGAGATATTTCCGAACATAAAAAACAATTTCTGGATCATTAAACATAAGACATGAACGCAAATAAATTGTTTTCAATTTATCATCTGCCTTCTGCATTGTTTTGAGAAAGAAAGGGGCTACTTCATGGCTTGGAGAATGTTTAAAAATATTCATCACCAAGAGTTTTTTGAAATGTGGATGTTTTGCTTTTTCAAAAAGCTCCTCCAACGTTTCTCTCAAATGATATTGTGTAAAAGCATGTTCCTGCCAATAAGAAGGTACAATGTCTAATTTAAATAAGGAATCAGCCACTTTCATTTTTGTTTCCAGATTTTCTTTTTCATCTCTGAGAACACTTAAATATGTATGAACCGCACGCGGATTATTAATATCGGAAATCGTTCGTATAATTTTTTCGCGAATAATATCTCCTTCATCTTTATGTTTAAGTTTTTGAGAAAGAATATCGGTACTATTTCGGTGCCCTTTTTGCCCCAGTATTTCTACCGAATGGAGTTTCCCTTCAATATTTTGTTCTGAATCAAGATTTGCTTTTGAAAGTTGTGTGAAACTTTTTCGGGAAGGGATACACAACAACATAAGTCCTGCCGTCATCACCGCTGCGATAGGGAAAAGAAACTCCGAGGGAACAAAGAAAAGGAGTCCCACTCCTAAGATAATTCCAAACGGTCGAATAATTCCTTCCATAAAGAGACGTACTGATTCCCGTCTGTGTGAAAAGATGGAATAAAAACTCATATGATACGCCGACTCTCCGAGCGAATGGGTTCCGTGCTGAAGGGCACGAACTAGCGCCACACTTCCATGTCCCATCAACATCAAAAAGAGTCCCGCGAACAAAATGAAAAAGTACGAGAACATAGCGCCAATAATTCCAAAATAGGCTAATACTCGTGGTGTCAAAATCAACTGAACACAAAGCGCAAACAACGCAAAGAACAAATGAAAGACCCCTAAATCATGCGCGAGTGATTTTCGCATGATAAGTTTTGAGGAAATCGTTTCAACTTTTTCCTGTGTCACATGCTGAACTTCCTTCGCTTTTTCTACAACCTCAGTAAAAAATGATGTTTGCAATGCTTTTGTCGGAATAATTACTTCATGCTGTTCTCCATGTGGCACGATGTGCGATTGAATTTCTTTGGTAAACTCAAATTCAATAACGGTAAATACCATCACTTGAAGCAATAAAATTACAAGCATGTGGCGGAGAAACCGAATCTTTCCAATCCCATGAACTGCTTCGGTGATGGGATTTTTCTTATGCGCAATGGGAGCATGTGGTTTCCGAAAAGAAGGAATCGTATGTAAAATCTTTCGCATAAAAACACTCAAAAATCCAATTCCAATAAGTGCTCCCATCCAGAGCCATAATACGGATTGATCTGAAATATGGTCAATCAAAAGTACCATTAAGGCTGCTCCCACAACAGACCCCACCGTAATCGCCGATTCGATTTTTGGCATAAATCGTTGTGCCTCAAAAGGTGAATAGAGATGTTCTGTCAGACGATTTAATGCAATGTTCACTTGTCCAAAGAAAAGATCCTTTGCCAAGATTACGAGTATAAAAAAGGCCAACTGATCTGGGCGAAAGAAAAACGAACTTCCCACCAAAAGTGCTGTTGAACTCACCGCCACAAGTAAAAAATTACGAAGTTCTAATCGTGGTGCCAACACACTTGCAATAAATGCTCCTCCAAAATACAGCACCGCATCAAAAAGGAAAAACCACAATAAATTATGAATTCCAAACTGCTCTACAAAAAGCGCTGTCAACATAATCCATGACACAATAAATCCTACTTGGAACAAGAAACGCGCTCCCCAACAGAGTTTAAGACGTGAGGATTCCAGTTCTGTTATTCCGAGTATTTTCTTTATATTTATTTGAAACATTTGTTTGTTTTGTCAATCTCAAGGCTTACTGTGTAGTATTATAACACAAAATACACATGATTTCAAGTAACAAACTAAGAAAAATAAACATTCCGTATTCTCATTATCCCTCTTATTTTTTTTTCTTTTTTCAAAATTATGCTATAAAAAAGGAAAGCTTTTTTTCTTTCTAGAGATGACTTTTTCTGCACACACTTTCGAAACCAATCCGTCAGAGGCAAACTTGGGTTTTGCTTTTCGTGAAACCATTGGAGAAGGCCAAGAGGTCTTTTTCCTGGGAAAATTCCACGAAGATGACATTGATCCCAAGACTGTTGCTGAAGCAATTTTTGGCGCAGCCGTTGAAAGCTTAGCAAACTCAAAAACCCCAGATGCCTATGATAGATTTGAAGACGCACTCAAAGCAGCAAATCTCGAAGCGCAAAAACGGAAGAAAAATTGGAAAAATGTACCGAATATTGTGATGGCTTTATTTGATTTCAATAATCTTTATCTTTCTCAATCAGGAGAATGTGAAGCCTATCTTGTACGAGGAACAAGCGTTTCTCAAATTACTGAAACACCTGAAAGCGATGACGTCCTTTTCTCAAATATCCTAAGTGGACAAGTTTCTCTTGAAGATGTGGTAATCCTTTCTTCAAGCCGACTACTGCGCTCAGTTACTGCAAATCAAATCGTCGATACAATGAGTCGAAGTGATTTTGGAGAAGCTATTGGACTTTTGCGACACGAACTACAATCTTCTTCTGAAGAAGATACTCTTGTTACAGCTATTGGTGTCGGTAAAAAAGAAGTTTCACAAAGTGCCGGATTCCTTTCTAAGATGGTCGGAAAAAAGACAACAAAAAAAGAGGACCCTGTAGAAGAAGTGGCTCCAGTAGTAGAGGAAGAAGAAAAAATAGAAGAAGAATTTGATAATGAAGATTTCGAAGAAGAAACTTTTGCAGAAGAAGCTCCTGCCGTTGCAGAAGAACCTATGAAACTGGGTGATCTTCTGGATAAATGCAAAGGACTCTTTAATAAGTTGCCACTGAAGAAATTCAAAGGAAAAGGAAAAAAGATAAAACCACAAAAAAATCTCGTTATTATTGCAGGAACGATACTCATTATTTTATTGGTAGGAATTGGGATTAAATCTATTGCCGGCTACGAATCAACCGACACAAAAGCACTCCGTGAACAGCTTTCGATTGCTCGAGAAGCCCTTGTTCAAGCCGATACTTTCCTCCTTCAAGGAGAACGACAATCCGCTTCTGAGTACCTCCAAAAAGCACAGAGTTCTGTGCAAACCGTTTTGAGTTCGAAATCAAAAAGCTTTCGATCAGATGCTCAATTCTTACTCGCTGACATTCAAGAAAAACAACTACAAGTAGAAAACGCACGAAAAGTAACGCCTCAACTCCTCGCTGACTTGGGCGTAAAAAATGACAACTTAGAAGCAACGGGACTGTTGGAATTGAGTGGGAATCTTTATGTTCACGATCTCAAACAAGTATACAAAACCGTTCGGAATATTGTTGAAAAAGGACTCCCTATTTCTGAAAAAGAAACCATTCTCGCTTCTTCTATAAGAGGCGACCAAAATACACTTCTCTTTCTTACAGATGCTCCCAAGGTCGTGGAATATCGAGAAGGACTTATCACGCCAATGGGAACCGAAGACGACACGTGGAAACGAGGACTCGATATCAAAACTTACGGACGATACGCTTATATTCTTGATCCGGTAGAAAACCAAATTTGGAAATATGAACGACGACGTGCAAAATACTCTCCAGCTATCGCCTACAACCAAGGGGCTGACCTCTCTCGTGCCATTAGCATGTCTATTGATGGTGGTATTTATGTTTTATCTGATGACGGAACTTTGCAAAAGATTTTCCGAGGAACAAAAGCCGATTACTCTTTCCGAGATTTGCCATCCGTTCCTTTCTCTGGGCAAAACCTAAAAATCTTTACCACGCAAAATCTTGATTTCCTCTACGTACTCGATCCAGACAATGCGCGTATTTTGGTCTTTGTAAAAGGAGAACGATTTGCAACGTACAAAAAACAAGTTCTCTTTGACTTGGCAGGAGCTCGAGACTTTGTAATTGATGACTCAGGACAAAAAGTAAACATCCTTACAGAAGACAAAGTATACGAGTTTTCTCTCTAAACCATGACTCAAAAACCTACGAAAATAAAGGTCTGTCAGGGAACGGCGTGCCTGAGAAATTGTTCTGCTTACTCTCTCGAGCGAGCACGGAATGATAAAGAAAGTCTCGGACTTGATCACGTAGAAATAGAAGAATGTCCGTGTCTCGGAAAATGTGAGAAAGGACCCAATACAGTTGTGGAAAGTGGTACTGATAAAAAACTCCATTCTTTTGCCTTTCCTATAGAAATGGGGAAAATCATTCGTAATTTGGGAGGAAAGTGCAAGAAATGAATATTTTTCAAGGAACGCTCAAGGTTGAATCTATTGAAACGGTTGCCCGTGATACCAAGAAGTTTCGATTTGCGGTACTCCAAAGTACACCTCTTGTGCCTTGCGAAGAAGCGTTCACTTATCAACCCGGTCATTTTTTATCACTCAAGTTTACCGACACTGCGTGGCGAGCCTACTCTATTGCTTCTCATCCTGATGAAACATTGATTGAGTTTGTTGTAAAATATGTCGAAAATGGAACCGCCTCGAAAAAATTTTGGGAAACAAAGGTAGGAGACGAATTCGAATTCAAAGGTCCTTTTGGAGATTTACGGTTATCGACAAACACCGACACTCATCTTGTTTTTTGTGCCACTGGAACAGGAATTGCGCCCTTTCGATCAATGATTCTCGAAGAAGTAAAGCACCCATCTCCGCGTAAAATGACACTTCTCTACGGAGGAAAAACAGCAAATGATCTTTCGTATTTGGATGAAATCAAAACATGGGCTCCAAATCTCAACGTCAAACTCGGTCTCTCGCGCGAAGAATCGACCAAGACCGAACTTCCTTGGGAAGCCTGCCGTATTACAAAGTTTTTGGAAGAAGGGACTTGGGAGAATACCGAATTTTATATTTGTGGAAGTGGAAGCATGGTTAAATCTGTAAACGAACTGTTGGAAACAAAAGAAATCCCCAAAGACAAAATCTTTATGGAGCGGTTCAATTAATTGAAAACTTTTTCCTCCAATGCTACCCTAATGGAAATGAAAAAGTTTCTTTTCCTCCTTCTTCTCGCACCGCTTCTTTGGAGCGGAGTAGGGTTTGCGGAAACATGCGCCCCTAAAAATGGTTGTGAACCAACAGATGCTACAAAACTCGCAAACTGTAAAACTGCATGGGAAACAGCAGACACGGACTACAATAAGCACCTGAAAGACGTTATGAATCCCGCTATTGATACGGCTAACAAGGCAATAAATGTCGCCGCTGAAGCTTATCACAAATGCATGACTGAGCCCGAACTGAGTCCAGATACACAAGAAGAAGAAAAAAAGAGAGAAAAGACCTGTTATCCTCCATACGAAGCTGTTTTGATACCACAAAGACAAGCAAAAGCTACTGCAAGAAAAAACGCAAAACCCTTTAAAGAAGCCTCTGAATGCGCTGCGAAATTTTTAAACAGTGCTATTTTGAATTATGTGGGAGAATCGACTTCTACCTTTGATCTAAATATTCTCAAAGCATCCGACGAGTCAAAAGAAACCGAACTCGATATTGCAAATGATCTAGAAAAAGAAAATAACATCCTTAATAAAATCCTCAAGCTCCTCACACAAGTTCTCGGAACCTTTGCAGTACTTATGATGATTATCGGAGCGTACTTCATGATTACCTCTCAAGGAGATGAATCACAATTACAAAAAGGAAAAAATGTTTTCTTCTATACTATCATTGGGCTTCTCATTGCCTTTATGAGTTTCATTGCGGTTCAATTCATCATTTCAATCATCTTTACCTCCACTGGATAATGAAAAAATATTTAACCTCATTTTTTCTTTTTGCTTCATTCCTTCTTTCCTTTACTGCCTTCTCGGCGATTCCTATTCAAGAAGGAGGAAACGAACCAACGGGAAATGATTATGAAATCATCCTCCAAGAACCTCTTCTTCCGAGTGAAGCAGGAGAAGATAATACTATGATTTCTGGAAAAACTGGTCTAGAACTCACCTCCAATTACATAAGAATGATCTACAAATACGGAGCCTCTATTTTGGGGATTGTTTGTGTTCTTGTTATTGTAGTTTCGGGAATTCAAATCACTATGGGAGGCGCCAGTGATGGACTTGTTTCCGATGCAAAAAACCGCATCATGCAGGCACTCCTCAGTCTTGCTATTTTATTTTTGTCCGCCGTCATACTCAAGACTGTGAATCCCGGGTTCTTTATTCTTGGGGGAGCTTAAATTGTATTTCTTTTCCTCTAAAATCTTCTGCTACAAAACGTCCTTTTTCGAATATTAATTGTCCATCGATAAATGTTTTTTCAACCTGTCCCAAGACTTCCCATCCATCGAATGGGGAATATTTAGCTTTTGAAAATGACTTCGATGCATCAATTACTGAAGGTGTTAGATCCCAAAGGACAAGATCCGCATCAAATCCAAATTCTATTTTTCCTTTTTTGTCGACAACGTGAAACAATTCTGCTGTCTTGGAGCTCGTCATGTGAGCAAGTTTTTTTAATGACAGTCCGCGCTTTTGAAATTCCATGAAGAGGAGTGGAAGCATTGTTTCAACACCAGGTACTCCGAAAGGAACTGTGAAGCTTTCTTTTTCTTCCTTTGTGTGTGGCGCGTGATCAGTCGCAAAGATATCAATCGTACCATCCTTTATTCCTTCCCAAAGAGCCTCTTGATCAGCTTGTGTGGCAAGCGGTGGTTTCATTTGAGCAGAATCTTTTTCGGTAAGCAATAAATGGTGTGGACAAGCTTCGGCAGAAATCTGGGATACGTATCCCGATTGTTTCAGTTCTCGCAATAAAGCTACTTCACTCGCCAAACTCACATGACACAAGTGTACTTCGCATGGGGTATCTTCCTCTTTCCAAATAGCAATCGCTCTCGCAAATGTCTCCCCCTCTGCATGCAAAAGAACTCTCTTTGCGGTATTGAATATCGTGCGCCATGTGTCTTCTTGGTCCATTTTAAGATCCCCTGTGGTTGTGTTGAGGTACAACTTTACCCCTGGAACATTGGTAACCTTTGCAATCTCCTCCGCATTCGCCATCCCCGCTCCGAAGTAGAATCCAAAATTCGCACAGGATTTCTCCCGAGCGAGTGCTCGTTTCTGTTCGAGGTTTTCAAGAGTGAATGTCGGTGGTTTGGTATTCGGCATTTCAAAGAATGTCGTCACCCCTCCTGCCACAGCAGAACGTGATCCTGTAAAAAGATCTTCTTTATGTGTCAGTCCGGGATCTCGGAAATGCACATGCGGATCAATAAGCCCCGGAAAAAGAATCTTCCCCGTTCCGTCTATTTCTTCGTAGTCGGAATCAATGGAATCCACTATTTTTCCATTTTCAATAAAAACATCTCCCACGCGATCTTGTGTTGAGTCGATGATGCGAACGTTTTTAATTTGATAATTCATCGTGCCCATTTCAACACGGTTTTCTTTTTTTTGCAAAAAAATATCCTGTCATCCCAAATTTAGTTTGGGACCCATTATCAAGAAACTTGATACAACCAAATACATTTTAATATTTTTCTCACAGAATAATGGATTCCAAACATCCCTTCGGGATTTTGGAAAGACAAAGAGGTTTTATATCAACTCCAGTCCTCGCGCAATAAGCGTCATTCGAACTGGTACTCCATTTCGCGCTTGTTCGAAGTATTTTGCTTGTGACAAATCATCAACTTCTGGCGCAATCTCATTAACTCGTGGAAGTGGGTGAAGCAAGAGTGCATTGGGTTTCATTTTTGATACTTTTTCAACGTCGAAATGAAAAGCTGTTTTATTTTTTTCATACACCTCAGGAGTAAGTCTTTCTTTTTGTATTCGCGTATCATAAATCACATCCGAGGTCTCTAAAATCTCATCCGTAAGCTCAAAAAACTTTTTATCTCCCTTACTCTCATGAAAATATTTATCGGGAATCTGCAATTCCTCCGGCGCTACGAAATTTATTTTTATGTTTTCAAAATTTCTCAAAATTTGCGCAAGCGAATGTACGGTTCGTCCGCAAATCAATTCCCCTACAAAAGATACCGTCAGTGGTTCGTCGAGCGTGAAGTATTTTTGAATGGTGTAGAGGTCAAGGAGTGATTGTGTTGGGTGTTCTCCTGCCCCATCTCCAGCATTAAGCACTGCCACATCAGACATTTTGGCCGCACGGTCTGCGTATCCCACTTCTTTTGATCGCATCGCAACTATGTCCGCATATCCCGAAAGGATTCGAATTGTGTCTTCAATCGTTTCTCCTTTGCTGACTGATGAGAACGTCACATCACTGGTGGAGATAACTTTTCCACCCAACCTGTTCATTGCTGTTTCGAAACTAAGACGTGTTCGTGTGGATGGTTCGTAGAATAAGGTAGCTAATATCTTCCCTTTTGCCATATCAGTCCCTCCGCTATCGAGTAATTTTTCCATATCAGCTGATTGCTGCATTATTTCAAGTAATTCTGCCTTACTAAATTGCGATGCCGATAAAACATGTCTCATTGCCTTGTATTATAAATAAAAATCATAAAAAGACCAAAGGCATTCAGGATTGCCTTTGTCATCCCGACCGTAGCGGAGGGATCCCTTAGTCTAGGAGTTCTTCGGTTAAATCCTTCCATACAGGATTCATAGCACGAATGAGGAATTCTTTCTTTTTTCTTGTCCATCCTTTTAACTGTTTCTCTCTATCTATTGCCCCACTCACATCATTTCCCCATTCATAATACACCAATTTTTTACAGTTATATTTTTTAGAAAATCCTTTTATTTCTCTCGACTTATGTTCTTGTATTCGCCGAAGAAGATTATTTGTAACTCCAACATATAACGTCCCACTGTCACTTGCCATTATATAAACGTAATACTGTCTCAGGAACATTGGAAGGGATTCCTCCACGTTGGTCGGAATGACAAAAGAATAAATTATTCATAATGGAGAACAAGTTCGAAATTTAATATTTCTTTAACTTTTAAACTCTTCTTTATTTGACATTTCCCGCTAAACAAATACATTCCATCCGATTATTTCTATGTGTTTGGGTTCAAGCGCTCCGCAATGCGAGGCCTCCAAACCATGATTAACCACTCTAAAATGATTGCAGTAGCAAAAATCGGCGGACATCAAGCGCTTGTAAAAGTAGGAGAGCAAATCGAAGTAGATAAACTCAGTGCTGAAGTAGGGAAGACTGTTTCCTTTGACACCCTTCTTATTTCTGAAGAAGACGGTTCTGGTTTTGAAATTGGAACCCCTCTTATTGCTGGAAAAAAAGTAGAAGCAAAAATTCTCGAACAAGGACGAGGCGACAAAATCGTTGTTTTCAAAATGAAACCTCGAAAACGTTACAGACGAACACGAGGGCACCGACAACATTTTACTGTAATTGAAATTACAAAGATTGGAGGAGGAGCTGCAAAAAAGGCGCCCGCGAAACCTACTGAAGAAAAGAAGGAAGCTCCTGCAAAAAAACCAGCGGCTAAAAAACCGGCTGCTAAAAAAACTCCTGCAAAGAAATAGTTGTTTCTCGTGAGAGAATGCGCTACCTTTCTCGTATATTTTTCTTCTAAATTATGGCTGAAGACAACACCAATCCTCAAGACGCAAAACCCGTAGATCCGAACTCGCAAACCGGACAGCTCGGAAAACGAGATGGACATATTTTTACTATTCCACCCCATCCGAACACAACCTTTGATGAAGGAAACTTTCTAACACTTCTTGAGGGATCTATTTCTCTCACAATGGAAGAAAAGAAAAGAGTGATTGATGCCATTCCTCGACTCAAGATTGAACAGATCAATGAGCTTATTAAGATCTTTGAAGAAGAAAAAGAAAAATTCTCAGAACTCGAAAAAGAATTTTCGGATGATGTTGAAAAACTTAAAAACGAACGAGAAAAAGAAATTGAAATGGGCGAAATCAAAGCAGAAGAAGAAACCGAAGCCTCTGCTGAAGAAGCGGAAGCTGAAGCCCTCCGTAAGAAATTAATGGGAGAATAAAAGGTTTTCTATAAACCATCTGAATATTTTTCTCCATCCCAAAAGGAATCTTCAAAGTCAGGATTGTTTGCATTTTCTGGCGTCACTGGTAATGGAGAGGTTGGGGGAAGTGGAACTGTTTCCCGGGGCTGCATTCTTTGTGGTGGTTCTATCGGATTCGTAGTAACGCTGGTCGCTTTTTTACTCTCCATATGATGCAATTGATCTAAGTTCTCTTCTGCTGAATAGGGAAGGGAAATCACTGTTTTGACAACAATATACGCCCCCATTATCATTACCAACCCTATAAGTGACCACATCAATCCTTTTTTTGATTTGGTAATTTGTTCTGTTCCTCCTGCAGCAGTAAGAAGATTAAAGGAATTTTGAATAATAAAAAGAACGGCCACTGCCGCAACAACTCCCGTAAGGGCTTTTGCTATTTTTTGAATATAATAAGTGATAATAAATGGTTTTCCCGCCATTTTATTAAATTTCACATCCCATTTTAACTCCGCTGCTGGATCTTCTCCAGCACCAGGAAGATTTTTTGGATGTTTTTCTACTGCTACATCTAGTTGTTTTAATGCTTCTTTTATGTCGTATATTTCACTCTCGCCTTCTGCCGAAACAGTTCCCGACAAACAAATTAAAACCAAAATAAATATTAATTTTTTCATTTTGAAAGAAGAAAATAAAGGGCTTTGAGAATAGAATAACTCAGTACCACAAAAGCCACTCCCATCAAGGTGTACGTAAAAATTTGTTTTGCCTGCGAGAGTTCATCTTCATTACTCCCTGCGTACACGAAACGCAATCCTGCAAAAATCATCGCCACCATAATAAGTGGAGCTACAAACTTAAGCAGGATATCAATCAAATGAGGAACATAATGCATCAATAATTTTTCTGTTTTTCCATCTTCCCCATCTTTTTTTGTTCCAATAACTCCTTCTATCCGTGGAAGAGAGGCTTCTTCTTCGACACTTCCACCATGATTCCAAGAAGGAAAAATTCCATCAGATCCTCTATGCCCCTTTTGCATTGCATCAAGAAAACCAACAGCCTCGACACTGCCTCCGAGCAGAACTAATGTTAAAATGATAAGAGTAATTCGTTTTATCATGGTCCAGAGATATCAATACCAACTACAAATTTCACAATGGCAAATGCCATAATCGCAACAATAATAGCCAACAATGACCAATAAATAATATCTTTGGCCTTCTTTGTTTTTTCACTATCTCCAGAACTGAGGATGTAACTAATTCCGGCAATAATCAGCATAATAACCCCCACCATTAACATAATCACCAAAAACCCACTCACAATTTTGGGAATAAGTTGTTCTGATACATATGTTTGTCCCAATTTTGCTTCCTCAGCCTTAAGTCCCTCTAATGTTGGACCGGGTAAAAGCCCCCCATTAGAAACTGGTGGAGCAGTCACCGCAAACACTCCTCCGCTAAAGAGAATTCCCACACACAAACTCAAAAAAAGTTTTTTTATCATGTAACGATTCACATTCTAAAACAGAGTAGCACAAATGACAATTGCCAATTTTCATTTTTAAGATTGCTCTCCTCTGGGGGTTTGGGGACAAGAAGTGTTTGAGCGTCAGCGGGACTCGGCAATTGCATGCTATGCCAATGAAAGCGAGTTTTCTTGTCCTCAAAACTTTTTGGTTCTTTTTAGTTATAAAAAGAACAGTCCTGCCGATATCAAACAAGATAATGCATCCTACATATTCCTTCGGAATTCTGGGATGACAGCAAGTTATCTTAGTTCGTCCCCAAAATCACCTGAAAATCAATCAAGTTGTTCGGATCTTGTTCCATCTCTGGAACCACTTCTGTATGATTCGCATCAAATACTCGTTCAATAATCTTCTTTGTTTTGAGTTCTTTTTCTCCCACATAATCTTTCAAGAATGTCCGAAATACAGGTCTATCAGAATGATAATTTCCTACGTCAATTACATGGAACCCAAGACGTCTAAGTCGAACCGCCATACGAGAAGCTTTTCCAGCTGTCATTGATCCATTGAGAACTGATATCTGTGCGTTTTCAAGAAGGATCTCTGGATGAATTAACACCAAATCCATAAAAAGCTGGGTATCTTTCAAGTCCTCCGGAAGCAATACATATTGTCCACCATAAAATTCTTTTGCAGGAGTGTAGAGAAACCCGCCTGTTTGCGCAGGATCATCGTTAAGAACGGCTGAAACGACATTTCCGTAGTCAATCCCCAGCCCAACTTTGGCAAGCGCTACCGTCTGAGTGAGACCAAGATCGGTATTTACATTTTTTCTGTAAATCTGAAAAAAATTCTCCAATTTCCCAAAATCCGTAAGTAAACTCATATTCTCTGCCTTTTGCCTGATGGCGAGAATAATATCTTGCTGGCGTTTTGCACGATCATAATCAGAAGACGTTTTTCGACTTCGCGCATATTTGAGTGCCGTTTCTCCATCAAAATGCTGAAATCCTTTGCGCACCACAAACGTCTGATATCCGTAATCAACATCCGGATAAAAAGGATCTTCGATTGCTTCTGGAACAAAAATATCAAGTCCCCCAAGTTCATCGACTCCTTCCGCAAATACTTTGAAATTCACCACGGCCCCATAATGAATTGGCACACCAGTAAATTCTGATACCGCGTCTTTTATAATTTCGAGTCCTCTGCGATTTCCTTGTTTATATCGAGCCGCCGCATAGATCTCGTTCACTTTCCGATCTCCAATCCGAGAAGAAAGAAACAAATCTCGTGGCAAACTCAACATTGAAATAGAAGGTCCACTCGGATTCACTGATACCACCATGATGGAGTCAGATAGGTTCCCGCCTTCCGCTCCCTCTCCCGCTACTCCGAGGAGAAGAATGTTCGTGTGTCCGTTTTTGTCTTTATCAAGCGGTCCAAATGAAAAAATCTGACGTGTTTTTTCGGCAAAGAATCCTGAATCAATCGCTGCAAATCCGCCCCAAAACACAATCCCCAGTCCCAAAATAACCATAATTCCAATAGCGCCCTTGCGCCCAAAAAAATGGGTCAGTTTCCGCCACGCTTTATACTTACTACGAGATCTCTTACTCTCGATTTTATGCACTTTGAACTGCTTCATCTTGCGAATTATAGAAATGTTTCTCCTGCGGTCAACTGACTTCCATTGCCAATTTTCTATCCCCGTTTTCACGAGGACATGTTTACAATTTTCAAACAAAAAAGAAACCCTGTCATTCTGGCTTGCCCAGAGTCGGATGAAGACTTGGCAAAAATGTGGAAACGCTAGCGGCGAACTTGTGTTGGTTTTTCGCCCCCCGCTCTGCGAGGGACTCTTTATTCATATCTAAAACTTGAGCGATTCTGGTCAAGCCTGCCTACCGGACAGGCAGGCCAGAATGACTGAGAGGGTGTGAACTCTTAACTCTTCACTATTAACTGTTTTACTTCTTCCCACGGCAGGTTCAGATCCGTTCTTCCAAAATGTCCGTAACTCGCCACTGATGCATAGATGGGACGCTTAAGGTCAAGGGATTTAATAATGCCAAGTGGCGTGAGGTCAAAGTTGTCTCGAACAATCTTCTCGAGTTCTTCTGGAGAATATGTGCTCGTTCCGAAGCAATCTACGTGAATGCTGACTGGATCTACCACTCCAATCGCATAGGCCAATTGCACTTCGCATTTCGTTGCCAGCTTGTTCGCAACAATGTTTTTTGCCACCCATCGAGCCGCATACGCTCCGGAACGGTCAGTTTTGGATGGGTCTTTTCCAGAGAAGGCGCCTCCGCCGTGTCGTCCATATCCACCGTAGGTATCGACGATAATTTTTCGTCCGGTCATTCCACAATCTCCTTGCGGACCACCGATAACGAATCGTCCTGTTGGGTTGATGTGAAGCACTGTCTTCTCGTCCATCCATTCGGAACAAATCGGGTCTATGACGCACTTCTTGATATCTTCTCGCAGTTGTTCCATATTCACTTTGTCATCATGTTGTGTTGACACAACCACTGAGTCGAGGCGAATTGGTTTCCCATCTTCGTATTCAAACGTGACTTGGGATTTCCCATCTGGTCTCAAATATTTCAATGTTCCTGCTTTTCGTACTTCTGCCAATTTCTGGGTTAATCTGTGCGCCGTCATAATAGACAACGGCATCAATTCCTCGGTCTCATCGCAGGCATACCCAAACATCAATCCCTGATCCCCTGCGCCTCCCGTGTCCACGCCCATCGCAATGTCGGGTGATTGTTCTTCGATGGCGTTAATGACGGTACACGTGTTTCCATCAAAGCACACATCTGCTGAGTTATAGCCGATTTCAAGAATGCGCTCTCGGGCAATCTTCTGCACATCGATATAACAGTTGGTCGTGATTTCTCCCGCGACCATGACCAGTCCTGTATTGACCAATACTTCACACGCAACCCGTGCATCGGGATCTTGGGCAAGGATCGCATCGAGGATACTGTCTGAGATTTGGTCAGCGACTTTGTCGGGATGACCTTCGGTTACTGATTCTGAGGAAAAAAATGTTTTCATGTTTCTTGGTTTGTCATTCCCGCGGGGCCTGTCCTCGCGAAGGCGGGGAGCGGGAAACTAGTTAAAAAAGAAGTCTTTATTATACCTCTTTCTATCGGTCTTATCCTGTTTGGGTGAAGCACCGTGTTCTGAAGGAACTGGTTGCTGACGGGTCGTAGAGCCAAACCTCTCGCCGTCTCTCGATAAAAAGGAAGCAAGGGCACTGTATTAAAAAACCAAAATTTTGCAAGGCGAAAGCCTCCTTATTGAGTTCGAACTCGGCTCTTCACTCCTTCACAATTTTTATCGCCATTCCTTGCACGACCGCTGTACTCAATTTCTTTTGTGCACTGGTAAAAATCCTTTGAAATGTACTCTGCGACGTTTTCATCTGCGCGGCAGCTTCCGTCTGGCTCAAAGATTCCGTGTTCTTTAAACGAAGCGCTTCCCATTCTTCATGAGTAATTTCTACAATTTTGAGCGTTCGCAATGGAACTCCTTGTGGCTTATAAAAAGTCACTTTTGGATTTTGAGAAATCATCCGAAATGATCGAGGTCGTGGCATTACTTTTTGAGAGTACCATTTTTCTTCGCATTTCGCACGGCTTCCAATCGTGCTTCCAAAACCTTTTCCTGTTCTTCCAAAGACAAAGGTTGATTTCTTTGTCCCAAGAAATTCCCCATCCCTCGGCGCATTCCTCTTGCACAACATCCCATCCCCATTCCAAATCCACCTTGAGAATTTCCACCTTCAAGAACACAGGTTCCTTGCCCTCTTCCTGCCTGAGGTCCTTGTCCTGCCGGTCCCGTTTTATCAAAATTTGGCATGATTTTAAAAGTTAAAGAATAAAATCATTTTGAATATATACCCATAAAAATCAGTGTCAACTTCTTTTTTTCACTGTCTTTCGCATATAAAAATACGTACTCAAAACCGTACTGATCGGAACGGCCAAAATAAGCGCACAACATCCTGCCAACGTTCTCACTATTTCTTCCGCAATAAATTCACTATTGAGAATCGTCCACAACGGCTGGTCATTATTGAACGTAAACAACAAAAACAATGGCAATGCCACCCCTGCGTACGCAAGTGCTAACGTGTTAATCATCGACGCCATGTGTTCCCGCCCCACAGACATTCCTTGTGTATAGAGTTTTGCAAAAGAAGTTTGCTTATTCGCTTTGTAAATTTCTTCCACCGTTGCACACTGTGTTGTCGTCACATCATCCAAAATCCCCAAAATTCCAATTAGGATTCCTCCCAAAAGCAATCCCTTCAAATCCACATCTCCCACCCCCATTTGAAGAAAAACTACTTCTTCTGAAGACACTCCAAAAAGATTTGCCCACGAAACAAAAAAGACCGAGATTCCAATAGCACAAAGAAAAGTAAAAATCGTACTGATAACCGCCAGTGTTGTTCTTTTCTTAAATCCATGAGAAAGGTAGATAGAAAAAACAGAAATCAACGATCCTCCAATAAGACTCACTACAAGCGGATTTTGACCGTTTAGAATTTGTGGCACGATGAATTTCAAAATAATAAAAAACGAAAAGGCGAGTCCGACGAGGGACATAAATCCCCGCTTTCTTCCAAATCCCACGGCAAAAGCCACAAACAATAAACAAATTCCCAAAAGCGCCCCGAGCCGATATTTATCCGTAATATAAAAACTTCCTTCTCTCTTTTTCAAAACAACATTGTCTCCCACCTTTAATTTTTGCTCTTCTGTCACAATGGAATAATCCCCTTTTTCAATAGGAATAATTTCATTTTTATGATTTCCCGATGTGATTTTGATATCAAATTCCTGAAACAATTGCGTTGTCCCAAAAATCTCTTCTTCCCCCTCCTGAGTAATTTCTAAAACTTCTCCTTTGAAAAAATCATTGGCATGCACAGGCGTGATTATCAAAAAACAAAACAAGAACACCGAAAGCCAAGAGAAATATTTTTTCATTTCGAATTATTGATTTTACTGTATTCGCAGAAACAACAAATGCAACCGATGGCTTTCGGTGGGGTTGGGATCCGGATCCGGGGGCGGATTCGGATCCGAGGCCGGATCCGGATCCCAACCCACAATCAACTTGCATTAATCCGCTTCCCGACTAGTGTGGCGACCTTGAACGCAAAAACTATGACAGAATCATTCGCCAAACTCGGTCTCTCTGACCTTTCGCTTGAAGCGATTTCAAAAAAAGGGTTCGAAGAACCCACTGAAATCCAGTCCAAAGTGATCCCTTTACTTCTCGAAACAAACAGTGATGTAATCGCCCAAGCTCAAACAGGAACGGGAAAGACAGCTGCTTTTGGTTTGGTTTTTATGGATAAGCTTACCCCGGGGAAATCTAAATCTCCGCAAGCCATCGTACTGGCCCCCACTCGGGAACTCGCCGTGCAGGTGGCGGATGAGATGAATTCTTTGAAGGGAAATAAAAACTTCTCCATCATTCCGATTTACGGAGGACAATCATGGGGACTACAACGCAGACATCTCAATGATGGAGTCGATATCGTCGTGGGAACACCCGGACGGGTCCTCGATCATTTGAAAAAAGGCACGCTCAAACTCGACCAGATACAATACTGCGTCTTGGACGAAGCAGATGAAATGCTCAACATGGGATTTGTGGAAGACATCGAAGCGATTTTGGAATTTACAAACCCAGAACGGCAAACGTTGCTCTTCTCAGCAACCATGCCACCACGAATCGCGAACCTCGCGAAGAAGTACATGAAAGATGCTGTCAGCATCAAGACAGAAAAAGACCGCATTGCAAACAACGCGGTGGATCAGATTTATTTCGAAGTAACCCAAGCCAATAAGTTCGACACACTCTGTCGGATTATCGATATGGAGGAAGAATTTTATGGAATTGTTTTTTGCCGAACCAAGATCTCCAGCGACGAGGTCAATCAACACCTCAATCAACGAGGGTATCGGTCAGAGACCTTTCACGGGGATATCTCGCAAGACCGACGGGAACAGATCATGGGCGATTTCCGAAAAAAGAAACTCGAGATTCTCGTAGCGACTGATGTGGCCGCCCGGGGAATTGATGTGAGTGATCTTACGCACGTGATTAATTACGCGTTGCCGCAAAACTCAGAATCTTATGTCCATCGTATAGGGAGAACGGGACGAGCAGGGAAAGATGGGAAAGCCATCACGCTCATCACTCCATCGGAATACCGGAAGTTAAGAATGTTTGAACATCACGCCAAGGCAGAAATCCAAAAGCAACTCGTGCCAGATGCCGCTGTCATGGTGGATTTGAAGAAACGAAAACTCATGAAGGACCTCGAGCCATTGCTCGCGCCATCAAAAGACTTAGAGAAATACGAACTGCTCGCCAGTGAAATGTTTGGAGATCAGAAGCCAGAAGCTGTAATTGCAGCACTCCTCAAATACAGTTTCTCTGACACCCTTGATGAAAATGCGTACAAGCACATTGCCACACTCCGCAGTGATCAGAAGCCAGAACGCGGTGGACGTGAACGAGGAGGAAGAGGGCGAGAACGAAGTAATGAACGTGGTGGCGATCACAGTCACGATCGAGAACGGCGACAACGTCGGGAACGGTCTGGCGATAGTCTTGGAATCACACGGCTTTTTCTCACCACTGGACGTCGAGATGGTGCCAGTGTTACTTCTATTCTAAAGATGATCGAGAAGGACTTTGGCGTCTCTGGGCACCTCGTTGGAGACATCGACATCATGAATGATTACTCATTCGTTTCTGTCCCCTTTCCGGAAGCCGAGACGATTCTTGATGCGTTTCATGCGATGAAGAAAAAACAGCGTCCCCCTGTGCGGGTTGAACGGGTTTCGAAGATGAAGCGTGGGAAGGTTGG
>CAZDZO010000020.1:5610-20494 GCA_964509975.1 uncultured Candidatus Peribacteria bacterium | reverse complement strand
TGGCTAAAATAGATCTACGTTTTTACCGACATGTGAAAGAACATTTTTACTACTTCCCCAAAGGAAAGCCGAGCGATTGTAAGAACTTCCACACATCTGTCAAACTTTTTTATTGGAAAATTCACTTATTGTAAAAATCTAATTTTTATGCAATCCTCTGCGCCGAAATAAAGTTTGATTTCATGAAAAAATTCGCCAGTATCGGACATCCCATTACGCAGTCAAAATCACCCCAAATTCATGAGGCGGGATTTACAGAATTTGAGATCGATGCCAGTTACGAAACAATAGATATAGAGCCAAAACACCTCGGTTCGTGGATAAAAGCTGAAGCACCTAGATTTAATGGACTTTCGGTAACCGCTCCCCACAAAGAAACAATTCATCAATATCTCGACCAAGAAACTGAGGCCGCTCAAAAGATTGGAGCGGTTAATACAATTCTCAATAAAGATGGCCTGCTTATCGGAACCAATACGGATTGTATTGGAGCCTTTCGAGCCATTGCCCCTGTCATAAATCCTCAAGGAAAAAGGTGTCTTATCCTGGGTGCCGGTGGTGCCAGTCGGGCAATTATTTTTGCACTGAAGAATGTTGAGGCTGATATTTTTATTTGGAATAGAACTTTTGAAAAAGCAGAAAAACTCGCCAAAGAATTTGGAATCACAGCACTGAAAGATTTGGAAAAAATAGATCCAGACAAAGCTGATGTGGTGATAAACGCCACCACAGTGGGTATGGGCGAATGGAAATCTCTACTCGGAGAAGATTTCTGGCGAGACACACACGTAGCGTTTGATGTGGTTTACGATCCTCTCGAGACAAAGTTTCTGAATGATGCGAGCCAAGCGGGTGCGCAGACCATTACAGGCGATCAAATGCTCATTCATCAAGCCGTTGAACAATTCCGTTTGTGGCACGATATCGAGATCGATCCAGAGGTTATGTTTGGGGCGTTCTTTGAGTGACAAGAGGGGGAAAATCTGCTACAATGCGTGCGATCTTTTCAGATTTTTTATATCCAAAACCCTACGAGCATGGGGTATCGCAGGAAAAATAGATTTGAGCGCGTGTAACAAGCGAAAGTCGTTCATTTTTCCGAGAAGTCCATGCGAGTGAGAGGCGCGGGGACGGAATAAGACGAGCTATTGGGCAAAGCCCAATCGCGAAGTTAATGCAGTCCCTCAGCAACGAGTCTCCATAGTTCAATGGATAGAACAGGACCCTTCTAAGGTCAAAATCTAGGTTCGATTCCTAGTGGAGATACCATCTAAAAAATACAAATGCCCCCTTGTGGGGTATTTTTACTATGTCATTCCAACCTTCCTCCTGTCATTCTGTCCCCCACACCGTCATCCTCGCTTGGCGGGGATCCGAAGAGGTCGCTTTCGATTGTAACTTCAGAAAAGATATCAATTAGCATTTTATTATTTGTTCGAATAAGTTCTAACTTTTCTTTTCGTAACATTTTTTTTATTTGCTTCTCTCTTATGATGGCTTGAAAAATAGTTTCACAATATTCGTAATACAGAAGTTTTGTAAGTTTATATTTCCTTGTAAATGAACTTCCCTTCCCTTGTTTGTGTTCAAGAATTCTGATTGGTAGATAACCCGAAACCCCTACATACAACGTAGGTCTATCATTTCCCATGATATACACTCCTGGAATTTTTGTTTCATTCATCCCTGCATTATTGACAGGATTGTCGCCAAGCGACAATGACGATGTTTCATATTTTTTTAATACTTCTGTCGAAGCAAATATGTCACAGACCACTCGA
The DNA here is from genome assembly GCA_964509975.1 of uncultured Candidatus Peribacteria bacterium. Lineage (GTDB taxonomy): Bacteria > Patescibacteriota > Gracilibacteria > UBA4473 > UBA4473 > CAZVBV01. Next base: position 18,713 of record CAZDZO010000020.1, on the reverse strand, counting down.
TCCATGACTTTTTTAATACAAAAACACCTCACCGAAGTGAGGTATTTTAATAATTCGTATATGTTTTCTTTTTAGTCGAACTAAGGGTGTAAACAATTCCCTTGTCCATCGCAAACTCCATTTTTACAAGAAGCTCCCCTATACTTATTCGTAATATTAAATCCACACGTTCCTTGTACACACGTTGGTGAAAGGTGGACACATCCTCCTGGAGGATCAAATGGATCTGGACAATCCGCAATAGTGATACATCCGCCTTCATTTGAATCTTTCACAAGATCATCCAAGAGAGGATCTGTTACATGTATACGAGCGGCAAATGCTGTTCCAAAAATAAAGAAACTGACCAAAAGAATAATTAATTTTTTCATTATAAAATATAAAAAATAAGTAATGACAAATTCTTCTTACTGCTTTTTTTTAGCTTTGTCAAATTTAAAACAAATAAAAAAGAACCCTCTTTCGAGAGTTCTTAATATTTATTTATTCTTTTGTTATTGTATTGTAGAACAACTTCCATTCCCATCACAGGATCCACTCTGCCCATTTTTTGTACAAGAAGTTCCTTCTGACATATTACTACTTCCAACACCACATCCGCCATCCTCACATGTTGGATAAAGATAAACACAGATATCATTCATTGGATTTGAACAATTTGAAGTATCCTCACAACCGAATACACAAGTTCCATTGTGACACATATAATCTGATGAACATTCTGAGGTCTCATTACAAGACATATCCTCCTCCGTCACACAAATCTCATCGTCACATATCTCCCCCTCTGCGCAATCACCATCATCAGTACATCCAACATCCTCCACACAGACTGCATTATCACAATGCTCATTCATAGCACAGGTGTCTATCGTTTTTATGGCTCCTCCCTCAGCATCATCTACACAAGTACCCCCACAAAAAGCGTTCTCACAGACTCTCGTCTGTATAACAGTATCTGGATCGATTCCTGTTACAGCAAACAAACTCGCTGTTAAGTAGTTCTGATTCATTGCCTGCGGCAATTCTACCATACCACCACTACACATCGACTCACTCCAGTCTCCCCACTCTCCATTTGATGCTGATTTTGTTCCTGTATGTACATTCCCACAATCATCTGTACAAGTTGATCCTGTACAAGTCGTAGCTGCACAAGAATCATCTGGAGGACAAACATCTTCACAATCCCCATCACCATCACACTCTTTGTCAGTACCACACTCCTCGCCCGAAGCATAATTCGTACAACTTCCTTGTGTCCCACCAGAACAGTGCCCCTCTGCAATGTATTTACAAGTTCCGCAAGTGTAAGAGACTGACTCAGAAGCTGATGTACAATCATCTGTGTTTTCATCTTTGCAATCATATATAGCTTCACAACGATCCGTTGTAATGTCCGTGTAGTCGTTATATGTACACGTCTCAGTTGTTGTCGCACTTTCAGTTCCTGACTGGACGTAATTATCTTTTCCATCACAGTCAATCGTGCCACAATTCCCATCATCTGCTTTTACTTCTTCGTTTCCACTCCCATCACACTGGCTACATAACCCCGTACTCGTTCCGTCGGCGACACTACTATTGGAACAGTTGCCACTATCACAAGTATCTGTCGTACATGGATTGGTGTCATCACAATCAGAGGCTTGCGTACATCCTCCCCCCCCTTCTCCTTTAATACAACGAATGGCAAATCCGGCATCTTTGTTATCATTGAAACGATAAACTGTCGCATAACCCGATGAAAGATATCGACTCCAAGTTGTTGTTGCGGTTGCTTCTGAAGAAGACCAGAAATACGTATCTGTCCCGGTTCCATTAAACGCTCCATTTCTGTTTCGGTATCCATCGATGAATGCTGTAAATTCTGATTCATTGCAATTTTCTCCATCGGCACAAGCTCCTACTATTTTCAATCTATCTCCTTGATCAGTTCCACGCCATCCTGTAGAGCTCTGTGCAGCTGGTGTCATTCCAAGTTCGTTTTCAAGAATCTTCCATTCATCGTCTGTTGGCAAATGCCATCCACTTGGACAAATCCCTTGCATACCCTCTGTATCACTGTATCCCATCGCTTCATTCCATCCGTAAAGTGCTCCTGAGGCCGTACAATTTACTTCACTGTCTGCATAACAATATTTCTCGAAGGATCCATCATCACTTGTATCAGCACTTCCAACAATCATCGTTCCTACGTTAAGATTTTCTTGCATCCAACATTGCTCTCCGATGGTAATAATGTCATATGTGTTTCCTTCTGTGTCATCCACTGTTGTCGTTGCACCGCATCCGATAGTGACACAAACGCCATCTGTCTTGGTTCCATTGCAAAGCCCCTGACATTCATTATCACAAGTTGATCGTTCACAAGTATCCGCTGCACACGTACAAACTGGTTCGCAAACCGGATTATCGAGTTGCAACCAAGATCCATTTGTACATCCATACAAATGTTTTTCAGATCCATCAAAAACAAGCTCCCCTTCTACCGAACAAGCCGGCAACGTTATCGGTGCAAGTTTCAAAATTCCATTCACATCAAGCTTTACACCATTTGCTGGTTCTGCTCCAATTCCAACATTACCACTGGAGTTATACAAGTTTCCCACAATATTGAGTACTTGATTAAACTCACTTGCACTCACCGATTGTCCATTTTCTTTGTGGGAAATAGTTACGACGGATGCCACCGCAACCCCTGAGAGCATAATTCCGAGAACGAAAAACAGTATTTTTTTCATATTTTTTTAAAAATATATTGGGGATTATTCATTATCCAGTTGTATCCATCCGGTTCCATTACAACCATACCAATGATTATCGGTATCGATATAAATCACCCCTTCTAGACCACTGTTACAAGTACCTCCTGTAGCTTGTGGAACCAATTTCATTGATCCATTTATATCAAGTTTTACATCCGTATCTGGTTCCGTACCAATTCCAATATTTCCAGAGAGAGCTTGCACTCCTTCTAGAACATCCACTATTTGATTAAACTCTGAAGCAATCAAGCCCTCTCCTTCTGCCTTATCTGAGATATTGACCGTTACAGTTGCAAATACAACACTCGTAACGAGTAAGCCGAGACCAAAAAGAAATCCTTTTTTCATTGTATATTGGTTTTAATTATCAAGTTGCACCCAGTCATTACTGGCCGTTCCTCGACAAACGTAAAAATGTTTATCTGTTGAATCAAAATAAATACGCCCTTTATGCGCATCTCCGCTTTCACAATCCCCTGACGCACGAGGACTTACGCGCATCATCCCATTAACCGTAAGTTCAATTCCACTTGCCGGATCTACACCAATCCCAATGTCTCCATTATCATTTCTGATATCAGAGAGAACGCTGAGAATAGAGTTAAATTCCGTATGCGTTAAGCTACTCCCGGTATTTTTTTGCCCAATATTCACACCAGCGGCAAAACAAATGCCCGCTATCAAAATTGCAAAACCAAAAAAGACGCCCCAACGAAGCGACTTCGGAACGGTACGAAGAAAATTTTTCATGAGAAAAGATATATTTGTATTGATTTTATAAAATTTTAGCACGTTTCTCTAAAAGGCCACAAAACTTTTTCCAATATCATTATTCCTTTTTTATTATTTTGAATTGGCTATCGGATGAGGGTCTGGGGACGAGAAGTGTTTGAGCTCCAACAGGACTCGGTAATCGCGCACTATGTCAATGAAAGCGAGTTTTCTCGTCCCCAGAACTTTTTGGTTCTTTTTAGTTATAAAAAGAACAGCCCTGCCGATATCAAACAAGATAAAAAATCCCTGACATTTCGTTGGAATTCTGAAATAACAGAAAAGTTCTACACAATCTTTTTCTTCACCACTCCCAAGAAACACGGAATCAAAAGCAGTGTAAGAACGGTCGAAAGAACCATTCCATAGACGATAGCAAATCCAAGTCCTCCCCAAATTTCATCTGACAATGATAATGGGAGCATTCCCACCACTGTCGTAATAGAAGTCAGAAAAATCGGCTGGAGTCGTTTCTTTCCCGCTTCAATATAGGCCTTAATCCAACTCTTACTTTCTTTGGCATGCATATTAATATGATCTATAAGCACAATGGCATCGTTCACAATAATCCCTGCCAATGCAACAATTCCAATCATGGTTGGAAATGAGATGGGAAATCCCGTAAACCAGAATCCAATAAACACCCCCGTCAGTGAGAGCGGAATCAATATCAATGTCACCAAGGCCTGATAAAATGAATTATATTGTGCAACGAGCACTACAAGAATGAGGATCAACGAAAAAGCCATGGCTGTTGCCGATTCCATCATGAGTTTATTTCCTTCCTCACTATCTCCACCAAATTCAAATACCTCCCCCGGAAGTAGTTCTAATTTTCGAATGGCCGCATCGAGATCTTTTTGGATCACCGAAACAGGCGTTCCCTTTTCCATATCAGCCAGCACCGTCACGATTCTTTTTCCATCATAGTGAAGTAATTGTGAAAGTTCTGAAGACAACGTTGGTGTTGCAATTTGAGACAATGTCACAAAGCTGCCAGAAGATGTTCTGATGGGAATACGATTGAGAATATCAAGTGTCTCTGGATCATCCCACGCGCCCGTACCTTTCCAATCAAGTCGAACGTCTACATCTATCTCTTCGTCACCCTCAGTTAACTTCACCGCCGTCACTCCATGCACTCCTGAACGCAGTGTTTCCATAACCTGTTGCGGCGTGAGGCCGAACTTTGCCAATACAGTTCGATCAAAATTCCAGACCATTTGTGTGATTCGATCGGCAGCAGTGGTTCGGGCATTCACCGTTCCTTCGAGTTGTTCCACTTCTATTTCAAGTTGTTCTGAAAGTTCAATGATATGATCCATATCATCTCCCATAATTCGCACCTCTACAGGAGCCCCTGTTGGCGGTCCTCCTTTGATTTCCATAAATTCGATATCCACATATGGGGGGATCACCATTTCAATTTGCTCTTGAATGATCGGCATAATGTCATACGACTTAGTTTCTCGATCCACCTTATCCGTCAAATTCACAGTAAGTCCAAGAATGTTTTCTTGAGGGGTTCCTGTAGAACCTTCTCCTCTTTGGAACTCCTGTTTTGATCCAGCCGTAAAGACAAAGTTTTTGAGCCAAACTTCTCCGTTTTCTCGTGGTTCAAAGAATGGTCTAAGTTTTTCTCCAACCGGTCCTACGAGTTCCCTTGTGTCAGATAAATCTGTCCCTTCTGGAAACTCGAAGTTTGCATTAAAGAATGTAAAGTCAGATGACGGAAATACTTCAATCGGCACACGGTTTGTAACCACAAGTGAAAAGGAAAAACCAAATACTGCAAAAGCAATCGCAAGTACTGCAATCATGCGTGAGCGTTTTGCCAAAATCTTTTTCATAGTTCGCTCATACCAATCTTGTACCTTTTTAAGTCCTTTGTTATTCCGTTTCTTCTTCGGAGGAATTTGAAGAAAGAATTGCCGTGCCACTGAAGGCAAGATCAATAAAGAAACCACTAATGCTCCAATAAGAACCGTTGTTACGGTAATCGGAATTACGGAAATATAGTCCCCACTCACACCCGTAATAAAGAAGAGCATCGGAAGAAAGGCAAATACTGTCGTCAAAGTTCCCGCAATAAGAGGCCAACGGAATACCCTCAAAGTTTCAATCGCGGCATCTCTGGGTTTCATCTTTTTTTGATGAATGGATTCACTCATTCCTTCTACCACCACAATGGCATTATCCACCAGCAACCCCACTCCCAACACGAGTGCAAAAAGAGAGATTCCATTGAAACTTCTTCCCGTGAAGTTTAGTACCATTATCGCGATAAGCATCGAAAGCGGAATCGCAATTGCAGCCAGTAAGCTTTCTCGCCATCCCACAAAGATGAGCATCACAAGCGCAATCAAAATCAATGTTTGTGTTCCACTTTTGGTTAATGTGTCCAAGCTTTCTTTAATTTCATCGGCTCGATTATAAGTCACCGTTGCTTCCAAATGTTGTGGCAATGTTCCGCGTTGTTTTAATTCTTCCACACGAGAAAGAATATTCCCGACCATTTTGAGCACATTGCCGTCCTCAGCAGACTTAATTACTTCAATTTGAACTGCTGGCTGTTCTTTGTCAGCCGTAGAAAAATATGTCTCGACTTCGAATTTTTCAAATTCGCGACGCACTACTCCTAGGTCTGATACTTTAATAACGGCATCTCCAGATACTTTAATCGGAATATCAGCAAATTCGCTCGCTTTTTCCATTTCCGCTCGCACGGTTACTTCAATAAGTTGTCCATCTACTGTCACCGATCCCAACGGCATATCTCTGTGTGCCGCACGGATGGCACTGAGAACTTCGTTTACACTAATACTCTGTGCCTCAAGTTTTACTGGATCAAGAACAATGTGCACTTCATCCTCTGGAGCTCCTTTGACGTTTACGCGCTTGACCTTGGTTACGGTTTCAAATTCTTCTTCTAAGATGTCGGAAAATTGTTTGAGCTCCGACCACGCAAAATCTCCGGACAACATCAGTGTTACCACGGGAATGTCTGAAATCGAAATTTCTGTCACTTCTGGATCATCGATAATCGTGTCTGGCAAATCTCGCTTCGCATTATCAATCTTCTCGCGAAGCTTTTGAAGGTTAATATTGTTATCACTATCAATATCGAATTCCACCATAAGGATTGAAACTCCTGAACGAGAAAACGACGTATACGTTTCCAAATTATCAAGGTTTTTTATTTCTCGTTCAATCTTTTGGGTAATCAGTTTCTCTACATCCCCAGGCGACGCCCCCGGCCAGATGGTTGTTACTGTCGCGGCGGGGATATCAATCGTTGGTTCCGTTTCTCTTGGAATTGTCATAAAAGACACCGTTCCCATCACCACAATGAAAATGAGCAACAATGTCACGATCCGAAATCGATCGAGCATTACTGTCCAAAATCGAGAGAGTGTCTCCTTCATTTTTAACTTTTAACTATTAATTATTCATTATTTTTACTTCCTCTCCGGCTGTCACACGGTTTCGGAATCGGACAACCAATTCACCCGGCTCCAGTCCTTCGGAAATTTCAATGCTATCTGAAATAATCTTGGCTGTTTGAATTTGTTTCCGACGAACGATATTTTCTGAGTCAATAACAACTACTTCCGCTCCACTCGGTTCGAAACTTACGGCTGAGATTGGCAAAAGATTTGGAATACCGTTTTTAATCGGAAGCAAAAGCTTCACATAACTCCCTACAAACAATTCTTCTTTCGAATCAAGTGGGAATTCCACATTAATTTTTTGAGTAAGTCCATTCATCTTTCCTGCTACGAAGAAATTAGGAATTGCCTTCACTATTCCACTTGGAAGTATCACTGAAATTTTTTCTGGAGCGGACTGCATTCGTTTGAGTTCATCACGTGTAACGGCTGCTTTGAGTTTTGGCTCAACATCTCCTGAGACAATTGTGAAGAGCGTCTGTCCTGCTGTTACTCGATCATAATCAGTAATATTTTCCCCAGCAATAGTTCCTGAAAAAGGTGCTCGTACTTGCAAGTCAGACTGTGATGCCCGAGCCAGTGCAAGTGAACTTTGTGCGGTAGAGGTTGAAGAATCTGCTTGGGCTTGTGTTAATTCAAGTGCCGCTTCGGCATTTCGAACGGCATTTTCCGCGGTCAAGATAGAAAGTCTATTTCGTTGATTTTCAGATCTCGCCGCTTCAATTTGTGTTTCAAGGGTGAGAATCGCTGCATCAATACTCGCCGAAAATGTTTCTGCTTCTATTTGATAGGTTGCTCGATTCGTTGAAGTAAAATTTTGAGACAAAGCAGTTCGACGAATAAGGTCGTCGAGGTTTCGTACAACGGCTTGAATCTCTTCAAGAAAATCGAGACGTCTTTGTGCATACCGAATAAAATCTGTGTCCTTGAGTTGAAAAACGGGCAATGTTGGTAATTTTTCTTTTTCAAAAACCAATAGTTCCACCATGTTTTTTGTATCTTGTTTCTTAATAGAATCATTTGATCCAATTTGTGAACGAGTTACGTCATCCGAATATCGAAAGCGAGGAGATGCACGAAGAATCCGATCCGCCCAATCAAGTACATTTGAAGCCGTTGTTTCGGAGTTTCGCGCTTTTGTTTTGAGTTGTTCAAAGACTTCTGTGTAATTTTGCGCTTCATCCAGTCTCGTTTGTGCCAACGATTGTTGTGCTGTTTGGAGTGAAATTTGTGAAGAACTCACAGAGTTCATTACAGAAATCCGTGTCGCTTCCATACTTCGAACCGCATTGTCATACGCCACTTGTGTAGCATCATTTGCTAATTGAAAGTTTGCGAGGAGTTGCCCCTTTTTTACTTCATCGCCAATCTTCGCATAGGTCTTTGCAATCGTTCCCGTTACTTCCGCCAAAATATCCACTTCTCCACTCGAAGCGACTGTCGCCAAAACTTCTCGTGAATCATCCGGTGACCACTGTGAAAAGGGAATCACTTCTACTGTTTTTACTGTTTTTTCTGGCACAATTTCTTCTTGTATCGTTTTATCTGAATTCGTGTTTATGATGAGTATCAAAATCACAAGAACAACAGCCCCTATCTTCACATTCTTCCATGTGAGATATTTTTTGTACTGTTTTTTGTACCGTTTAAGAAGTCGTTTATATTTTTTCTTCATTTATATTTTTTTACCCCTATCTCCTAATTATACCATATTTTAAGCCAAAAATCAAGGATTCGGGTATGCGAAAATTAGGCCGAAACGACCGAAAGTCAACTCTGTCTTTTTTTGTTCCCTCTCCCTTTGGGGGAGGGTTAGGGAGGGGGCTCTACAAAAACGATTGAACTGTTTGTACCACACTCTCTTTAGACGATTCCTTTTGTTCTTTTCTTTCAAAATTTTCCACCATAATATCTTTTCCGATAATCACCCCAATTGGAATTCCTTTTTTTCGTGCGTGATCGATTTGTTTATCGGTCTTTTTATTTTCCAAATAATTCTCTGTTTTTATTCCTCCATCCCGAAGAATTTTTCCAATCTCAAGCGCTTCTTTCATGTACTCTTCTCCTCGCGTGAGCACAATCACATCGCAAGACGTGGCTTGGGTTGGTTTGATGATTTCAGCGTTGAAAAGTTGCCATAAAAGTCTCGTCAGACCAATTGAAATTCCCACCCCTGGCAGATCTTTATTCGTGAAGACTTTTGCCAGATCATCGTATCGTCCTCCACTACAAACTGAACCTAGTCCTTCGTATCCGATTAAGTTGGTCTCGTACACGGTTCCTGTGTAGTAGTCGAGGCCACGGGCAATTCCAAGATCCACTATATAATGACTTTTCTGCACCCCCATATTTTCAAGAGATTCTACGACCGATTCTAATTCTTCCACTCCTTCAGCAAAAAGTTCATTTGCCATAGCTGGATGAGTTTTTGTTTGTGCTAATTCTTTTATTTTTATGAACTCCAATAGGGGTTCTATAAAATCCTTCGGTAATTCCGTTTTCATATCAGAAATATTCGAAACTTTTTCAAGTCCATCCAAGAAATTAAATGTGTCTTTTTCTTGTCCTATTTTTCCACCAATGAAAGCATGCAATCCCATCAAAATTTTTCGATTATTTATCCGCACGACAAACTTTTGATCGGGCATTAATTCTTCAAAAAGTTCAACAATAATCGCTACCATTTGAGCATCATTTAGGAGGGACAGTTTTCCATTTCCAATCACATCAATATCGCACTGATCGAACTGACGAAATCGTCCTTTTTGCGCTCGTTCTCCACGCATCACCGGACCAATGGCTGACCTGCGAAACGGAAATGTGAGATCATTAAAATGTCGGGCCACATACAACGCCAACGGCACCGTGTGATCGAATCGAATTGCCCGCTGATCTTTGTCCTGATCAATGGCATCTTCTCGGAGCAATCTGTCGAGAATATAAATCTCTTTTGGGTTGCCTCCTTTGGCCGTAAAATTTTCCGCACGTTCGACAAGTGGTGTATCGATTTGAGGAAATCCATGCCTCTCAAAAACCGATTTAATGACCCCGATCCAGCGTTGTCTTTCTCTCTCTTGGGCGGGAGTAAATTCCGGAAAACCACTCGGTGTCGATACGTTAAATTTTGCCATTTGTCTGATTGTAACGAAAAAGAAAAATTTGACGAAGTAAAAATCTATTCTACACTCCCCTGTGCATGAGCTTTCTTGCTTTCTCTTGCACACATCATCACGCTGACGTACTCGTCGGTGGAGCACTCCTGTAGCTTGAAGTAAATCTATTTTCTTTCCCACCGACGAATCGTCGGTTTTTTTTATATGAATAATTTTTTCTGTAACTCCATCTACCACCGCTGAACGCAATTTCAGAAACTATTTATTATTCTTAAATTTTTTAAAAAAATGAAACCACCAGAAAACCAGAATCGATATATTCCAGAGATGGGAGAAACGTTTGATAAAAATATTTTTAAGAGACAAGTTGCGGACTTTCTTCGTAAAAACGAACTCGATGGCATAGATTTGTATGTCGAAGAACTCGTAATTTCTTTCCCTATAGAGGCGAGTTTTATTCTCACTGAAGTAGAACGAATGAAGGCGCAACGGGCTCAATTGGCGAAAAATGATGATCTCAAGTTCGATGATTATCGTAGCGCTGAACAACGTCAAACCTTCTACGAAGGACTCTCAACTGAGCCCTCCGTGAGAGAAAAAATGGAGGACTTTTCTCAGCGCGTAGAAACGGAAATTCAAGAGGAAGAACCGACTCCTCTTTCTGGTCCGGATGTCCGATACTTCGGATAGATGGATACTAAAAAACCCCCGCAGTGCGGGGGTTTTTATTTATTCTGTAACAATGTCTTACAACGCACTCATTGCAGAAACCACTTCTGATCGAACTTTTTCGAATCCAGATTTGTCTCCGTCTTTGAGTTCCACTTCTTTAATCTTCGCTACTTTTTGCATAACTGGAAGTGCTTCAACTTTTGCAAAGTCGAAATCTTCTCGATCTGCTAGTTTCAAACCTTCGTGATATACGGCTGTAATAGTCTTGAGCATTTCGTATTGCTTTGCAGCACTAGTGTACGCATCTGTATCACTGAAAGAGTCTTGATAGAGGTAATCCTCACGAATTGATTTTGCAACCAAGAGGATTAATTTTTCTTTCACAGACAATGCATCTGGTCCCACCAATTTAACGATCTCTTCCAATTTAGATTCTTGCTGGAGCAAACTCATCGCCACGTTACGCACATCCCAATAATCCTGAGCTACATTTTCTTTCATGTATTTATCCAAGTTTGGAAGATACAAAGAGTAAGATTTAAGCCAGTTAATCGCTGGAAAGTGTCGTTGATACGCTAGTTTCGCATCAAGTCCCCAGAAGGTCTTTGTCACACGCAATGTGTTTTGACTCACTGGTTCGGAAAGGTCTCCACCGGGAGGTGAAACCGCTCCAATAACTGTTAATGTTCCTTTTCGATCATCTGATCCCAAGCAATCTACAGATCCCGCTCGTTCGTAGAACTCAGCCGTTTTTGATCCAAGATACGCTGGATATCCTTCTTCTCCTGGCATCTCTTCAAGACGTCCTGATATTTCACGCATCGCCTCAGCCCAACGAGATGTTGAATCTGACATGAGCGCCACGTTGTATCCCATATCTCGATAATACTCCGCAATTGTAATTCCTGTGTACACAGACGCTTCTCGCGCTGCCACTGGCATGTTTGAAGTATTCGCGATCATCACCGTTCGTCGCATAAGTGGTTCTCCTGAGTTTGGATCGATCAATTCTGGAAATTCGTTCAATACCTCTGTCATCTCGTTTCCTCGTTCTCCACATCCGATATACACAATCACTTGCGCATCACAGTATTTCGCCAAACTTTGTTGTGTTACTGTTTTTCCAGATCCGAATGGTCCAGGAATACATCCCGCTCCCCCTTTCGCAAGTGGGAAGAACATGTCAGTTGAACGTCCCCCTGTTTGAAGTGGTTCATCTGGAATACGTTGTTTTTTCGCTTTTCGTGGATTTCGGATTGGCCAAAACTGACGCATTTGAATTTCGTGTTTCTTCTCTCCTTCTTTCAATACCGCTACAATTTCTGTTACATTGTATTGTCCGCCTTTGATTGATTCTACTTTCGCATTGAGGATTCCAATTGGCACCATAATTTTGTGCTCAATAAGAGTTGTTTCTTGCACTGTTCCCAAAACATCGCCTTCACTCACTGTGTCTCCTGCTTTTACAGTTGCTACAAAATCCCATTTTCTCTGACGATCAAGTCCGTCTGCTGAAATACCACGAGCCAAAAAGTGTCCTGATTTTTCCTCAAGCACTTTCAAGGGACGTTGAATTCCGTCGTAAATAGTTTCAAGAAGTCCGGGTCCAAGTTCTGCTGACAAAGTTTGTCCTGTCAATTTCACTGGTTCTCCTGGTCCAATACCAGCCGTTTCTTCATATACTTGAATTGAAGCATTTCCACTGTCGAGTCGAATAACCTCTCCAATCAAACCTTCTTCACCTACACGAACCACCTCATACATCTTTGAGATTTCCATGTTTTCGGCAACCACGAGGGGTCCAGATACTTTTACGATAACGGGGTCTTTTTGCGTCATAGAATGATAAAAAATTTCGGCGGTATTTTGGAGAAAAGAGAAGAAAAGTCAATGGTTTTATTGAGTTTTTTAGCAAAATATGGTAGAATAACTCGATTATTTGAGAAATTATGAAACTCTTTCAATTTCAGAACGGCGGAAATACTCGGTTTGTGTACCAAAGCAAACCAGAGCAACAGGACTATAGTGAAATACTTGCAGCGGCTAAAGAATGTCGTGATGAAATCATTGCAGAACTCGGTGCGTTGAATCGAGAAGTATACTCCAACCCAGAAGAAAGATTCAATGAAAGACTTCTGAATGGAGAAAAAATCAAACTCTCAACAGGATGGGTGGTTAATCTTGGGGGAACATTCCCAGATGATGCGTATGGGACAGACAAATTCCAACCCAATGGAAGTATCTACATGCGACGCACTATTGATGCCGATCCAGTAGCTGAAACTCCTCGTGTTCGACAATCACTTACCAAACGTTCAAGTGGGAGACTC
>CAZDZO010000020.1:0-5600 GCA_964509975.1 uncultured Candidatus Peribacteria bacterium | reverse complement strand
AGAATGGAAAGCGATGGCAAGTCGTAAAAACTTTCAGAAACCCGGCAAATTTAAAAGTAGTTAGAAACGGAGAAATGGCAGTTCGTGCAAAAAATGATGAAAAAAATACTATAAAAAAAGTGGTCGAAAAAGTGCCAGGACTACTTAATGATAATGTTGTTGTCTACAAACCTGATGAAACCGTTAAGCGAACACGAGGAGAGATTGATGCCGAAAAAATTATCCCAAAAATCGAAGAACTTCGCGAAGACGTTGTTGAAGATATTCAAGAGATTTACGAAGATTCTACCGAAATGCTCAATGAAGAAGCACAAGCAGAGCTTCAACAAATTAATAACAATATCAACGAAACGCTCGGAAACTACACGATTAAACCGGGAGATACTATTTCTGACATTGTGAGCTTTTGTAAGAAAGACGGAAAATCACCGAACTGGAAAGATGTCTATGAAGTAAATAAAGGACATTTGAGAAGTAAGAATAATCCTGATCTCATTTATCCAGGAGAAAAACTTAAACTTCCAGATGGATACACACTCAATAGGGACGCTCTTGATGAAAAGCAGTTGAAGAACTTGAATGATTGGTATGGAGCCAAGAAAGCCCTTGAAGTTCGAGCTCGACAAACCAAGATTGATCAAGCGAATGCAAACACCGCTTCAAAGACATCACCCGTTGCTAAACCTGGTGTTTCGAAGACAAAACCGAGTTCAAGTGCAGACAATCTTACGGGAAATAATGAAGTAGTGAAACAAATCACACCTGAAGACGTTTCAATGTCTTTTAATGAAGCGAATACGGAAGCCTCTTCTGACGAACAAGTAAAAACAGCGGAAGATTATTTCTTCAACGAAGAACACAAAAAAGAGTGGAAGAAAGAAGATTATGATAAAGCCGGGGAACAGCTCGGGCTCACTCCCCAAATATTTGATATCTTCACAAACCTAGATGAACTTTCTGGTGATGAGACCATCGAACAACTCAATCAACGAAAATCAACGCTTGATAATATTTCTAAAGAAGTTTCTGGTTTGAAAGAGCGATATCCAAATTTGATAGAAAAAAGCGAACGATTTAAAGAAAAGTTTAGAACGTTTGATGAATTACTGACGAAAGAACTTAGCAAGATTGATAAAGCCACACAGAAACTCCAACAAGAAGCCGCTCAAAATAGAGAAACTCCTTCAAATATTGAAGGGTTGGCATTGATGTTCAAAAATCCTGCTGAATTAGAGAATTTTATTAAAGTACTCCAAGGAGGTCTGCTTCCTTATCCACATCAGGCAGGACCTGATGAGGTAATTCCTTTCTTTTACAACAAAAAAGATCCAACCGATATTTATTTCAAAAAATCCGATGGTTCCACTCCTGTCGTATTTTACGCGACAGCATTAAAAGCATTTTCTCCTTTTCAAAATGGATCTGGACGATTGCAACTCTGCAACTACTTAAATAATGTTGTTCCACAATTAAGAAATAATACTTCTTTGTGGCAACAAGAAAAGTAAAAAATACTGAGATTTTGAAGTAAATGATACTTGACACTTTGTTGTTTTTGTTATACAATAAAGGGTGTTCTTTTAAAAATCGGATAAGATCAGTCCTTTTAGCGGTATTTATATGTTTACGAATGGAGTTTTCCATTTCATAAACACTGAGTTCCGCTCCCGAGGACTGATATTCTAGGGTTTTATTTTTATTTCACTTGTAAGCTCCATTGAGGAGAGCTTTCCTCTCCTTTGAAGAGCTTATAAATTGAATTATTAATTAAAATCCAATAGTTTTGAAAACACAAATTTTAACTTTAGTAAGCGTCCTTGTTGTAGCGATAGCTATGACAAGTTGTGATGCCCCTGCTCCGATTAACCCCGATGCAGGATTATTAACGCCAGAAATCGTCGCGAAAGCGAACTTCACCGTGGACGTAAGTCCCGCTGGTAATTTCTACCTTGTTCCAGGATCCTTCGGGATCGGGAAAAACGATGAAAAGGATGATTATGTCGTAAAAAAAGACAGCATTGATCAGAATGCTACCGTTTTTGGTTTAGAGTCTGAGCCATGGTCAGGTCGAATGTTCCTAAAAGTAACCTTTTATACATACGACAAGAACCTAGCCTTAACGGGACATGTAAATGTTTCGGCACTTTATGGAAATGGGCTTTCTGGAACTTGGTGTGGAGAATTTGCATTTACGGATGTTCCTGTTTCTAATGGTGTCCCTGCGGATGTCAAGAAACAACAAGATGTGGTGAGGGAAAAATCCTATCACAACTTTAACAACATCAAACAGGCAACTCAACCACCTCAAGATGATGGCAGCTCTGTTGCTATCCCCTGGTGGATGCTCAGTTTAGCAGGAGCAATCTTGTTGGCTGTAATTGCTTTACTGATTTGTTTCCTTATAAGAAACAACCAAAATCAGCAAAACCAGAACACCCCTTAATTGGGAATCCTTGGGAATTTTAAAGAGACGGTAGACCATTTTGGTTCACCGTCTCTTTCCCTTATATTTTTTTATTTCTAACTCAAGATATCACTTCCCACAGCACGTTCGACAATCTTTGATTAAACCCCCTCTAACTCCCCCTTAACAAGGGGAGAAATCAAAGGAACTTCTAAACTCCCCATCTTACTTCATCGCATTCTTTAATTTCTCATAAAAATTCTCTCTCGAATCAATCACTAAAAATATAACCTCGTTCTTTTCCTTACTCACAGTGTACGCAATTCGATATGAGTTTCCCTTGTAATCAAAGCTTTTTTTTCGAACTTCATATTTCCGAAATGGCTGTTCCAAAAGTTGTCCCTCGAAGGGATCACGAATAATTTCATCAATATGTTTTTTTAACAGATCTATTGCCGATCTATCTCGGAGTCTTTTGAGGAATTTTTTACAACGATGATGAAAAATCGCTCTCATGTTCCAAAGAGTTCATTATACGGTACAAAATTCTTTTCCTTTTCATAGTCCATCAACGCCTCCAAAAGTCTATGATCAAACTCTGCATCTACTGGCTCAATTTTGAAAATCGGCTTCGATCGTTTTACAATTGTTATCGAAACTCCTTTTTCAACGAGCTTCTGATATTTAGGAAAATCCTGCCGAAACGCCTTTGTTGAAACAATAACTGTATTCATTTTTAAAAAGTTATACTAAAAGTATATCTTTAAATATTCTAAAAGTCAACCTATCAGTACGTGTTTTATAAAAAAGACGACTCCATCAGGAATCGCCTTCCCTTATATTTTTTTATTTCTAACTCAAGATATCACTTCCCACAGCACGTTCGACAATCTTTGAAAGTCGTTTCGCACCAAACTTCGAATCCTTTGAATCAGGAGACGGAACCGGTACGACGGCTGGGAGTGCCTTTTGGGCAAGCTTAGTCAATAAATCGTCAGGAAGTTTTTTATAGAAGTTCTCTTCTACAAAAACCACAGCAAACTCTGGTGTTTGCGCTTCGTCTCCCAGATGCCTAGCAGCGAGATCTCGCAAGGCTTCTTGCGCCTCGTCTGGCGAGCTAACGGGGTACGTTTCTGTACCAAAGGCTTTAAAGAGCAAAATTGAGCTCTCTGTTCCTATCACGGCAAGTCGGAAATTGTGTTCCATTAGATTTCTTTGAGTGTTTTATAAATGGTCTCTGAATCGAGTCCATGAAATTTTGCGAACATGATAAATTTAATCATCTTCGCGTTTTGAAGTCTTCGTTCGAAGTATGCGAGTGGTACTTGAATACTATCAATAGCCCCAAACTGAGCATCGTGCAAGAAGTCATTCATGATTCCATCCAATGCTTTTTCGATGATAAGAACTTTGTCTTCGTTAGTATCGGTTTCTTTGAATGTCTTCAAAAGATCGTAGAACCGAGCATCTTGTGCCCATTTCCACAAACCTTCTGCTGTACTAATCTTTGATACCGCTTCCCAATCGAATGATCCATAAGGAATAAAAGTATCTTCGTTCAACGGTTCTTCCAAAATCAAAACAGATCGAAACAATGTTCTGAAGTTTGTGGCATCAACCGTAAGATTGAACAATTTCTTCAAGAATGTAGATCCTGTCGTAATTCGAGACAAGAAAGCAAAATGTGCTTGATCAAGAAGTGCTTCAACACTACGGAATGATTCCGTACTTTCATAAACACTTTCAACGTTTTCAATAGCTTTTGCGTATTCCTTAGGAAGTGTTTCTGAAACTTCGTTGACAAAGACTATCTTCTCCAACTCTGTTGCTGAAATTTCTCCAAGATCGCAAAATCCGTTTTCTTCGGTAAAATCTCCAAGTTCTTCTTTGTTTTCCAACAATTTCAATTTGTACGCTCGTTTCAAATTATTAAGATCAAATCGTTTCCAGATAAAATGAAGTCCCCCGCAGTTGTCTGTTCCTTTTACCACCAAGTCTTTGGTTTCCCGAAGACCTTGTTCGATGATCGCGGAGAAATCTTGAGGTTTTACGGCTTCATCAAAGTACTGTGCATACTGTAATTCAACCAAGACGCGAAAGGCGTCCTCTGGAGTCCCCGCTCCCACCATACGATCAAGTCGTTCAGGGGTGAGGAGTTTTGATTCCAGTGCTCGGATTTGTCCGTTTACAAAAAGGAAGCTACTCATTTAGATAAGTTTCAGTTGTTCTGCGAAATAAGATGTGAGCGCGTCTTGAAATTCTGAGAAAACAAGACTTCGGAAAGAGTTATCAACTTCTGTTCCTCCCGTGTGGAGAATAAATCCTCCTTCAATGTCCTTGTGAGCAACGACATCGAATCCTGGAGGCGCGAATTTAGAAGTAATTTCTAGTCGCTTTGCAGGAGCAAAAACTTTTCCTGAACGAAACGTGATCTTGGCAAACAATTTTTCCAAGATCTGTCCGTAGGTTTTGTCATCTGCGTTCTCTAACTTTGAGAGAAAGAGTTCTAATGACTTCGTAATAATGTTTCGTTTTGCGCGAAGCAAAGCTTGTGCATTTTCACGACGAGCCATAGAGGCCATCTTTTTTTCAATCGATTGGGTTACCGCTTCTGTTTTGGCATTGAGCTTATCTTGCTCTGCCTTTTCAATTTTTGCAGACTCTTCTGCCAAAATTTTCTTTTCTTTATCGGTATCCGCTTCGATATTTTTGATTTCAGCTGACGCCTCATCGAGAATACGTTTGAGAATATCTTGCAATGACATGATTAGTAGTTATTAGATTTTAGATTTTAGAGCTTGGAGTTATTTACTTTTAAACTCTTTAACTCTTCGTCTTTTAGACTTTTAAATAATTTACGCTCCAACAGCTGCTCCACCCAATTGAATTGAGTTCACAACCAAAAGCGCGACCAAAAGACCGAAAATAGCGTATGTTTCGATAATAACCGAAAGCACAATCGCTTTACCTGCCACAGATCCGTCTTTTCCGACAGCTCCGATACCGGCAGCAGCTACTCGTCCTTGGAGAAGTCCAGAAGCAAGTCCTGCAACTCCCATAAGGATTCCAGCCCAGAGGATTTGGTATCCAGCTTCTACTGGAACTACTTCACCTCCACTAAAAAGTCCGATCTTTGCCAACGTCAAGATGGCGATAAGAAGACCGTACACACCTTGTGATCCTGGCAAAGCCGTGA
>CAZDZO010000019.1:0-20850 GCA_964509975.1 uncultured Candidatus Peribacteria bacterium | reverse complement strand
ATAATATCCTCTCACGTTTACACAACATGACCCACAAAACCCCACTTGTCGACGCAGAAAATCTAGAGAAACTTAAGAAGTATTTGAGTACCAATCCGAAGATTATTTTACTCGCTCACGCCAATCCTGATGGAGACACTCTCGGGGCTTCTCTCGGTCTCTGGGAAGGTTTTCGAAGTATGGGAATTCCCGTCGATGTTGCTTGTATCGACACCATTCCTGAATATATGAGATTCGTTCCCTTTGCGGAAAACATGCGGTCAGACTTCGATACCAATGATTATGATGCGGTGTTCTTCATCGATTGCGGAGCCAAGAAAATGACACGATTTCAGGATACGAAACCAGAAATTCTTTCTGATAAAATGGTAAAGCTCAATCTCGATCATCACCCTTCCAATGATTTGTGGGGAGAGATAAACTTTGTAAATACCGAAGCAGCATCAAGTACACAAATTGCATTTGAACTCTTGAAGAAACTCGGGGCAAATATCACCCCTCAAATCGCCACCTGCTTGATGCTGGGACTTTATACCGACACGGGAAGCTTCATGCATCAGAATACCACTCCAAGCTGTTACAAGGATGCTGGAGAGCTTGTGAAGCTCGGAGCAAATATTGCACAGATTTCCAAGAATATCTTCCGTTCAAATGAATACAAAATGCTCAAACTCTGGGGGAAAGTTTTGCATAATCTCTACGTCACACCAGACGGTGCGGCAATTGTGGGAGTGAATAAAAAAGACTATGAAAACCTCGGTGCCAAACGAGAAGATCTCGCTGGTGTCATCGATTACATTAATTCCATGCCAGAAGCCAAGTACTCAGTGCTGTTATCGGAAGATGAGAAGGGCAACGTAAAAGCCTCTCTCCGAACACGGAAACCTGATGTGGATGTGAAGGCACTCGCTGAGAAATTCGGTGGAGGAGGACACGTCAAAGCCGCTGGGTTTACGATCAAAGACAGTAAACTCGAGAAAGAGATTAAGTGGAAGATTGTGGAGAAGTAAGTGAGCCCCA
The DNA here is from genome assembly GCA_964509975.1 of uncultured Candidatus Peribacteria bacterium. Taxonomy (GTDB): domain Bacteria; phylum Patescibacteriota; class Gracilibacteria; order UBA4473; family UBA4473; genus CAZVBV01. The sequence goes on along the minus strand of CAZDZO010000019.1, from coordinate 19,830 downwards.
ACGAGTTTACGAGCTGTTTGGCGAACTTATCCCCGCGAAGGCGGGGATCTTTTTTCAGTTATGAATTAAATCTTCTTATTTCTTCCCTCCAAGAGTCCATCCTTTTCGAACAACAAATGCTCCAAGGAAAAGGAATACGAGCATACAAACACCTTTCAAAGATTTGTAGGCAACCATCTGTCCGACTGTTTTGTTGTGCCAACCTTTGGAATACATGGAATGTTTTCCTTTCATCATAGATTTAAAAGGACAATCTTCAGGCGTCACTTCTTCAGCCACTACAGGCGCTACTTCGAGAGGGGCACTTGTGGTAACCGCTTCTTGAGCGAATACACTAAAAGAAAAGAGAAAACTTACAATGAATGCGAAAACGATTCTGGATAATTTCATATAAAAGGGGTAAGGAATGAAAAGCAAAGGTACCTTAGCAGTTAAAAGGAATATTGCTAGGATCCGGATCCCCTAGGGGATCCGGATCCTTAATTTTTAAAGTGGTGCCGAGGGAGGGAATACTTCGTGCCTTCCTCGTTCGGAATGTGAAAGCAAGCTTTCCTTCCTCACTTCGTCAGGTCGAACCCTGAAATCATTCGGGTTCTCGTCTCAAACAAAGAGAAAGAACTATGGAGACAAGCTCCATACTTCTTTCTCTGGTGCCGAGGGAGGGAATCGAACCCTCACTCCTTGCGGAACGCGATTTTGAGTCGCGCGCGTCTACCAATTCCGCCACCCCGGCATAACAAAAAAAGCGAAAGGAGTGTACGAAATGAGAGAGAAAAATCAAATTATTTGACAATCCCCTCCTGAGAACAGAAACTCGTATCAACTTATTCTTTAAACATGTCTCGAAAAAACAGTAGCTTCCTTATCGTATTACTTATTGTTATCGGTGTTGCCGGATATTTCACAATCACCAATAATCTCCAATTATTTAAACAAAATGATCCCATTGATATAACTTTTCCTGATACATATACTACAGAACCTCTTTCGCAGTGTATCACCTTTTGTGAATCAGATCTTGATTACCCTTGTTGTCCTGATGATTTTGAAGAAAATTGTATTGAAAAAGGAGATATCTTCCGATGGACTGATATGCATCCTGGAGGTGATTTCATGCATGAATGTTTTCAAAAAGCTCCCGATAGTGGTGTAGCTTGTAGAAATAACGAAGATTGTTTATCTGGTGTTTGTGATCTAGAAGGCGCTGTTTTATCTAAAACCTGCACACTTATTGAGAAAGAACTTACCGGAGAAAAAGGAGTGTATTACAGTGAAGAACTTTTTACAGCAACTTATTCTTGTCCCACTCCAACACCAGGCATGTGTGGGGAAGCACGAAAAAACCGAAAAAACCCTGGAGGGGTGAGTCACTTTTTCAAAATGGATGGTTCCACCCTTATGGAAACTCTTACACACGGACCAATTCACTAGTTCTTATTTCCCCTCCCCTGCGGTAGGTGATGTAGGAGGAGTAACTGGTTGCACAATCGGTACTTCCGGTTTCACTGGCGCTTGTGTCGGCGCCGGAAAGGTGTGCTTTGGATCGTCCATTGGCAAATGAAATGCCTGCTTGATATTCTTGTCGTATGAATCCAATGTCAATGTTGTCATAGGGAATGGAATCGTGATTCCAGCCTTGTCGTAATCCATTTTCAATTTCTGCATAATCTCAGACTGAATTCCTGGCCATGGCTTGAGTGATTCAATCCAAAATCGTACCTCAAGCACAATCGCTGAGTCTGCAAACTCGGTCACGAGCACTTGTGTCTTTGGTTCTGGAACTACATTTGGATGACTCTTTACTGAATCAAGTGTAAGTGATACTGAATCCTGCAAGGGCGTGTCGTAATGCACTCCCACTTGAAAAGCAATTCGACGAAAAGAATTTGTTGTTAAATTCTGTACCACAGAGGTCAACATATCTGCATTTGGAATAATATGCACGGTTCCATCAAAGGCTTCTACTTGTGTAGTTCGTGTTTCAATTTCCACAATTTTTCCAATAATACCATTCACAGAAACCACATCATCAATGTGGAATTTCTTTTGTGTCAGGATAACAACTCCCGCAATAAAGTTTGCCAAAAGGTCCTTGAACGCAAAACCTAACCCCAACCCAAGAAACCCAAGGAGTGAGGTAACATTAATTCCAACAATTCCAAAGGCAATGATAAATCCCAAAAGAACTACCCCTGCCCAAGTCGCTCGTTCAATCAAAATAATATATTCCCGACTCACATCATGTTGTCTCTTCTTTGCTACTCGGTATCCCACAATTTTTTTCACAAACTTCGCCAGAAGAAAAGAAACGATAATAACAATAATTGCCGCAAACCAAAGCGGTGCCATCGTTACAAGATCACTGAAGAACTCAGACAGTCCTCCTTCCGTTTGATTACGGGCAGTACCTACTTGTGCAAAGGCCGTTGGAATAAGTGAAAATGAAAACATGTTTCTTTAGAAAGTTATCAAGGAATTATACCACAAGAAGACGCCTTTTACAAGGGTAATAAATCAAAAAACAACTCCCCCCTCATCCTCTAATTTAATTAGAGGATCCAATCAATAAAGAATTCCTTTTTTTCTTCGCTCCGCTCTTTTTCCATATTAAAAACGCAACTGATTCCGGACAAGCCGGAATGACCTTATGAAACTAAACCTCCCCCATCCTCGTATCGTAGTCGAATACCGGCAAAGATTCTTCGTCTGGAAACTTCGTAAGACTTTTTGCCAACAACTTTACAAGTTGCAAGTTCGTAATGAGTGGAATATTTCGATCAATGGCTCGTCGGCGAATCAAATATCCGTCTGATATTTCTTCATGTGAGAATTTGTTCGCTGTGTTTATCACAAGCCCAATCCCCTTTTCTTCAATCACATCGACAACATTTGGATGTGCTCCTGAGGAAACTTTTCTCACTGTTTCACATTTAAATCCATTTTCATTGAGAAAGTCTGAGGTTCCTTCTGTTGCGAGGAATGAGAATCCAATTGTTTGGAAATGTTTCGCCACAGGAAGAAAATCCACTTTATCTTTCAATTTCCCAAGTGTCACGAGAATTTTGGAATTTTTCTTTGGAATGCGAAATCCCGTTGAAATGATACTTTTCAAAAAAGCTTCTTCGACTGTATCTCCAAAACACGCCACTTCTCCTGTAGAACTCATCTCAACTCCAAGGATTGGATCAGCGCCCTTGAGTCGTGAGAACGAAAACTGAGCCGCCTTTACTCCCACAGAAGGAACTTCGAGCAAATTCACTTCACAGGACGGGACTTCCTCTCCCATCCAAATACGCGTCGCAATTTCAATAAAGTTTTGCCCCAAAACTTTGGACGCAAATGGAAAACTTCGAGACGATCGCAAATTACATTCAATTACTTTAATTTCGTTTTCTCTCGCAAGAAATTGAATATTGAACGGTCCTGAAATATCGAGTTTCTTCGCGAGTTTAATCGCAATATTTCGCACTCGACGGATTGTTTCAAGACGAAGGTTTTGTGGTGGGAGAACGATAGTAGCATCTCCCGAATGCACACCGGCATTTTCGATATGTTCGGCAATCGCAGAACAAACGATTCTTCCCTTTTGTGCTACACCATCAAATTCAATTTCTTTGGCATTCTCTTCGAATTTCGAAATCACCACGGAAGACTTTGTCGTTCCAACCGCCACTTGAAGATATTCTTCCAAAGCCTGTTGATTCGTCGCGACAGCCATCGCTGCTCCTGATAGTACGAAGCTGGGACGCACCAATACTGGAAATCCTGCATTTTTTGCAAACTCGACAGCATCACTTTTCTTTTTAAATTCTTGCCACTTCGGTTGATCGATTCCGAGTTCATCACAAAGTGAGGAAAACTTCCCTCGATCTTCACAGGAATCAATTGATTCCACCTTGGTCCCCAACAGAGGAATCCCCTCTTCAGCCAAATCATTCGCCATATTCTGGGCAATCTGTCCTCCTGTAGAGAACACCACACCGTCTGGTTTTTCTTTTTCGCAAATATCCAAAACTCGTTCAACTGTCAGTTCTTCGAAATATAACCTGTCACATTCATCGTAATCGGTGGAAACGGTCTCTGGATTAGAATTGATAAAAACAGTCTCATGACCGAGCTTTCGTAACGTCCTGAGCACCTGCACACCACACCAATCAAACTCCACGCTACTCCCGATAGAATACGGACCTGAACCTATGATAAGAATCTTCCTTTTTTTCATTCCGAAAGATTGTAGCAGAAAATCAAAAGACTAAAAATTATTTCTCACGACTGACTGATCGCATACGCTTCGTGTACTCTTTGTAGATAGTAATCAATTTCCAAATTCCAAATACGAGTGTCGGAAGAAAAACAATGTACAAGAGCGCTCGCATAGAGAACACTGGTACTCCTGAGAATCGTGCAGAGGTAAAAATCAGTCCAGCTACTCCCAGCGCGATAAACTTTCCAAATCCTTTTCTAATTGATTTTCGGAAATATTTATTTTTTGGTCCGAGATTTCGGAGAATACTTTTGGCAAAAATAGCGATTATAAAAAAAGCAAAGAGAGCGTATCCAACCAAAAACTCCCCTCCTGGAGTTTTGTCGAGAAAATAATGTGACGTGAGTAATTGAGAAAGATCAAAATTCATCGTATGAAAAATTACAAGTTACGAGTTACAAAGTACGTATTTTTGTAAATATTGCAAATTGCAGGGGTAATCCCTTATGGTTCCTCAACTAGAGCAATTTCAAACGTAGGGGGTTACCAATGTTAAACCCCTACATTGAACACATTTATTGTTCAATCTTTTAGCTTTTCGACTTTTAGACTTTCTTTAACGGCAACATCCCTTTGTACCACAAGAAAAAGAAAATAAGTGCAAAGAAATCAAATAACTGTTCAATACGAATTATTTCAAAAACGAGCAGTGTCGAATCTCCACGGAAAAATTGAAGGACAAAATCGATTCCGAAAAATGCAATCCCTGCAAAAAATGTGAGTTTCCCTGGAAAACGATCTGCAAAAAACTCATGTCGACGAATCCATGAATACGTTATAAAATGGGCGATAAAGGCATATACACTCACTGGATGCGTTGGATTGAGAATATCCACTCCAAACGTTTCATATTGAATTCCCCATGGGAGAATTGTTTCGCATCCATAAATCGCTCCTGTCAAAAACGCAGCAATATCTACAATAAGAATCCCCAAAAAGAGTGATCCCATCGCTTGATCAAGCCAACCCAGAAGTGGTTTTGTTTGTTTATATTTTCGAAATGTAAACCACATCGTTCCCAAAAACCCAATCAAAGCTCCCCAAAAATGAATCGTTCCATCCCAAAAGGCAAAGAACGAGAAAACACCATGTTGGAACATTATTTCAGGAGAAAGTGCTAAAGCAAAAAGCCTTCCTACAAGTAATCCTCCTACCAACCATTTCCAAAAATGAAATCTAAAAAAATCCATTGGAAAGTTGTGTTTCTGTAATGTCTTATAGCAATGCCATAGTACCACTACAAACGCAAAAGCAAAAAGAAGACCATATATTTTGAGCCCAAAAACACCGAAAGAGAGTTGATAAAAATTCATCCACCTCATATTAATGATTAATGAAGAATGAACAATGAAGAATTATTATTAGAACCTAGGATAAGCTTTCCTTCTTCTCTCCTTCCCTATTTTTCAACTCTTGAACAACCAGAAAAAAACCTTTTAAAAACAAAAAACTACAAACTGCAGACTGATTACCGTGTCCAGAAAAAGAGTGCTGGAAATTGAAGCGTAAAAACAGCCAAAACTCCAAAACCGATTCCATACAAAATAATTCGTTTTGCAAGAGTCAGTGGTTTTGTACGAGCAAAGACATCGAAAGCAAAAAATCCAACCACAATGGCAGACATTCCCGTCAAAAACCACAAAGAATTTGATGAAAAATAGAAATTTATCTTTTCAATATCTTTTCCAAAAAAGAATTTCACTCCGTGCAAAACCCAAAAACTAAGAAGCATGACTAGTAAAAACACAAACCCCCAATACACCGTCACGAGAACCTTACTCACCACACCAGCTTGAAAAACTTTGGTTAATTTCTCAAGATCCCCCACCTGAACTTTTGACAATCCTTTTTTCAGTTCTAATTCTAATTTTCGCACTACTCTTTTAATTTCCTTTTGGCTTTGTTCTACTTCAAGAATATTTTCTTCGGTAAAGATAAACAAGTTATCACTTCTTAATTTCTTGAAAATCCGTTTCATAATTTGTTCCAGATGATTGATGGAACTGGAATGTCTCAATCGAGAAAGCCGATCAAGATTATCTTGAATATCTCGTTTCTTCGCTGAATTAAGATGCTGTGCATGATCTATAAGAAGTTGTTTTACCGTTTGTACAATTACTTCTGTTTCTGCCTGCAAGAAACGCATTTCATCCTTTCTGTCCTCTAGCATTTGTTCCACACGCCCTTTTTTCACCTTTTTTTCTTTTTTCTTTTTTTTCTTTATCTCCTCATCTTTTTCAAACAAAAGCGCTAATTCTGGATTAATCGACTGTTTTTTGAGGGACTCCTTTTGTTCAAAAGGAAGATTCTTGAGCACCAAATAGTCTAATTGAAAATCATATTCCAATCGCAATTTTCGATAAGCAACATATTGTGTTTCTGCCTCAATTTCCCCTTTTACAACACGACCATTCGAAGCAAGTGCTTTGAATTCAAATTCCTGCAAATCTGAATTTTCTTTCTCTTCTGCTTTATACAAATCCAGTGACAAAACAGCATTCCCCTCTGATTGCAATTTTGATCGAGCCGCTTCAACGCTCTCTGAAAATAAAAATCCAGAAAGGGTTTTCCCTTCTTTTGAAATCACTTCAAAGTGGAATTTCTTGAGTGCCATAATTTAAATACTTCTCCTTATTATACCACAGATAAAGCGGTTTCACAAGGGACAAATAATGAAGAATGATTAATGATTAATATTTACATTTTTGCTTCGCAAAAATTTCTTTTTTTATTATTCACTATTCATTATCTCACCGTCCATCTCGATAATTTATTTTTCTGTTTGAAGGAGTTCCGGTTATTAAATATCCTGACAACCAATCCATAGAATTGAGTGTATGTGGGCGACCAGAATGATCTGACCAAATAAATCGCGCATTCCCTGATCGAACAGAAGATAATGTTCCGGTTGAAAGCGTTGAGTCTCCGAGTATTTGTACAGAAACAGAATCCATATCTAAATTTCCTCCAGAAAGATCCACTAGATTCGCTTTAAGAGCAAATTCAACTTCTCCGTGTCGCGGAATATAAAATTCTGTTCCGGCATCAAAAGTTATCACATTTCCCGAGATCGCTGTTGGTTCAAATGCCCCTCCTTCCACTTCTCTATTTCGAAGGATTTGTTTGAGTTCAAAATCATCTAAAGATATCCCTCCTGAATAACTTACCCCTGATAATCGAACATCAAAAGAGAGCCGACCAACCGAAATTTCTTTGTCATCTGGATTAAGTATTTTAAATCGATACACACGCTCCATGTTTTCTGTAGCAGAAAATCCATTGGGCTGTATTTCTGAATCAGTAATTTCAATTCCTCCTCCCGATTGAACCGCAAGAAACGTGTGTGTATTTGTAGAGAAGTTTTTGGAACTATCAGATAATTCTCGTCCTGCCCCAATTCCTTGTACTACAACATCTGCAGGGGAAACATCCAGTCGGAATCGTGTGTCATATCGTCCCGTATCAACTGTATTGTTCAACCGAATCTGAAACCCAATATGACGCGCTTGTTCTCTGTTCACACGCACCGGACTAAAAAAACGAAAAATAGCTTTCCCTTGCGTAAACTTCGTCTGTCCAAGCGTCTTTCCAGAAACGGTGTCAATGGCATATATCGCACTCACATATTTATCAATATCATTCCCTCCGAGTTGATTTCGAACGATTATTTCTTTAATCAACATGTCGTCGTAATGTGCTTCAAAATTAAGAGCAAGTGCATAGACACTTTCTCCTGAAGAAACAATTCTTCCGGAAATTTTTGAAGACGTTGGCGTGGTACTGACCACAGGCGTTTCCCCTACCGACACTTGTGCCCCAGGATTAAAGACAATCCTGTCTGAAATATTGTTTTTTATAATCTGTGGCTTAACAGATTTTCCGCCCGATTCTGTCGTTGCCGTTGATCTCAACATTCTTAATTTAAAAGCTCCTGGAATACGAGGCGTATTGGCTGGATTTTCTACACGAACGTCAATAGCAAATTCCAGTCCTTCTCCTTTGGCAACGCGGGCATTATGAAATTTAATAGTTACTTTTCCATTTCGATCAAATTCAAAATAGGTGGGATCCTTCGTACTGTTTTGTAGGGAAACTCCAAGTTCAAACATCCGAGGATCTGCGGCAACACCCGTATTTGAGAACATTTGGAATGTCATCGTATTCAGTTTCAATGCTTCTGCGAAACTCCCTGATCGCACCGTGCTTTTATTATTTACTCCCAATTGGAATACTCGTATCGGCATCTGATCAATCGTTGAAATTATTTGCTCCTGTTCTGTAGAATTCGCACTCACACTTAATACATATTTTGATTTCACAGGGCGCGTAGTGGTATTTGTGGACCGTTTCGTATAGGTTGGATAAGTCGATTTCGTCCGATAAGGAATACTACTTGTAGGAACCGATGTGGCACTTCTATTTTTGGAACGATAATACCCTGCTCCCCAATTCACTGATCGTCGCCGAGAAGATCTATAGCGAGTGGTAGTATTTGTTTTACTAGTTAACTTATTAATCCACGTCTGCCAATAATTAGAACTTTCCGAATACGTGATTGCTTCAGCGGTAGATATGCCAACAAGCGCCATCACAATAAAAGAAACCAAAGCGATAGTTATTTTTTTGTTTTTCATTTTCTAAAAAGTAATACGTTCCCAACAGCCTTATTCTTTCAGAAAACGTATTTTTTTCAAGCGTCACATAAAAAAAGACCCCGCAATGCGGGGTCTTTTTCAGTAGATTTACTGTCAAAAATTATTTCTCTAAAGGGAATACTTGAAAAGAATCAAAAATGTTTCGACTTATTTCCAAGAATTTAGAAGCATTTTCAAGTGCTGTTTGTGTTTCAACAATGTAAACACCTCCTGATAAATCAGCCACAATCTGTCGAGAAATATAAATATTTTTACCGGCTATTTCTGCTGGAAAACTTTCAGTGTAGGTTCGTGTTTGAAGTGATTCATGAAGAACCGTTCCATAAAAATGAGATTGTCGTTTAATAGATCCAGTAATAGCAATTTTTTCAGCTGGATTTTTATGGTTCAAATCTTTTGAAAGAGTGATCGCACAAGCCATAAATCCGCTTCCTTCACATGCTTCTTCAAGATATTTCACAGAAACATTGTAATCTGATCGTGGATGAACAAAGGTGTGAGAATCTTCTCCACTAGCTCTCCATCCGAATGGAAGTTCCATTGAAAATTTTTCATTTTCGTACGTTACAAACTTCACAACGGTATCTTTTTCTGCTTTTAAGTTTATAGGAGCTTTTCGATGAGAGTTTAATTGTGTTTGTCCGATGATACGACCGGTTGAAGGTCGAAGTAATCGATAGTTTTCTGTTTCAAGTCGTGATCGAGAAATAGCTCCTCGATTTCGGATGTCATTTTGTGGATATCGTGTATTTTGAGAAGGATTTACTCCGTAACGCTCTGTGTCTCGTCGGAATGTTCTAGTGTTTGTATACGCTCCCATTCTTCGAGAAAAAGGTCGTTGTTTAAATTGTGGATCAGAAGGAGCATGTGTTGCTCTTCCTTGTTGGTACATGTACACATGATACGCATCTCGTGATGCATTTGTGAATGAGATTACTGAAGCTCCGATAAGAGCCAAACCGAGACCGAGTGCGAGTGTTTTTTTCATGATAAAGAAAAAGAAATTTCGTCACTAAAGAGTATATCTTTAATGGTATTTTTTTGTTTCTTTTTTTATTTCAATGAGACTTTTAAATGAAAAACATTTTTTTGTCAAGCTTTTTTCTCAAAAAAACGTTATTCTGTTTCAAAGAAGAACGAATTGAGAATTTTAGTTTTTTGACGAATGTCATTCAAAAAAGCATCTTTATCCTCTGGGGCTTCCATACGCACTGCCCAGATATATCCATTATTAGGTTCAGGAAAAACAAAGTATCCCATTCTCGCTCCTGCATCTCGGAGAATAATAATACGTCCAATATGACTTTTAAAAGCGGATGATCGACGAAAGTTTTGTGCTTGGCTTGAAACATCCGTGAGCTGCACTTGCATGTTCTCATCTTGCAAAATTTTTGCATTAGGAAATTCGGCTTGGAGAGCCTTTTTAAACGTCTTTGCTTCTGCTTCAATACATCGTTGTAAGAGTCGTGATGTTTGACTATTACAAACCGTTTCAGTGGCCGTAATTTCAAGAAGTTCACCCCCCTTTTGAAAACTCATTTCTCCCATACTTTTATCGAGCGTATCTGAAAGCAATTCAAATCCATCCGGAAGGTTGAGTTTAAAAGGAACCTCTTCTGCCATAAAAGACTGCATTGAGTTCGTTCCAAAGTATGAAGGCGCCTTTCTTAATGTGTTTGTACTCGTACTTCTATTGCGTGATCCAAAAAGCGTACTCAAAAGAGTACGTGATGTTTTACTACTAATAACCGTTTTTTGTGTCAATGACGTAAAAATCTTATTTAAATCTCTATTATTACTGAGCAATTTTGTTTTGTTTCCCGGATCAATAATCTGCAACACCCAAACAAATTCATTTGTTGGATCAAAGAAAGTCAATTGCCCCGCTCCATATTCACGAGCATAAAGATCGACATATTGCCCCATATTTTCTTTTTGAAGTTGCACTTTATTTCCGTCGAGTGAAATACTTTCATTTCGACGCAGTACCATACGCGGGAGTTCTGTCTTAAAATTCTTTAAAGCGGCATCCGAAGCATTTTTCAAACACTGTCTCACAAAGGTAATCCCTCCGTCACAACGATCTCCTGTTGCTTTGAGAGTCACTCTTGCATTTCCATTTTTAAAGGACATTTCTCCAGACTCCCATTCAAGCATATCTGAATTTGCTGAAAAGGCTTCTGGCAAATCAATGTTGAAAGCAATATTTTGAGCAGAAAAAGATTCAAACGAATCCTTCATACTTCGTATCGATTGTGTTACTGCTGTTTGTCCTGCTGACGTGGCAAAAGCTCCTCCTCGTGAACGAGTAGAAACACGACGTTCTGTTGTTTTTCTTGAATCGGTATTTCTTTTTTGAAGCAAATTCCAATTAGAACGAGTCGCACGACTTCGTGAAGAATATCTCGGCAAACGCGTTTGTTTATTTGTTTGAGAATATTTTTCTATATGTTTGTAATATCCACTTCCTGACCCCCTAAAACTATACGACCTGTTTGCAGCAAAAGTTGAAGCTGTAAAGAAAGCTCCCACAAGTGAGAGTCCGAGAAGGATAACGAAGATTTTTTTCATGTTTATTTTTACAAAAAAAGCGTCCTAAAACGTAACGCTTTCCCCTCTAAAAGTCAAAAAATTATGCTACCCGTAAAACGTATTGTTTGTAAAGTGCTTCTAGCTTTTCAGTAGCAAACGAGAACAATTCTGCAATAAGTCGTTGCAAATATCGAATTTCTTGAATGACTTGCTCAAGTGCATGAGCAGAAAAGTGTCGAGCCTTTTGAATTTTCTTCGCTTTCCGAAGAAGCTTACTCGTTTCTTTTTTGAGAGAGTGCTCTACTCGTCTTCGTTGTATTTCCTGTGAAGGAAGCACGATTTCCTTTGTCTTCGCAGAAAACAAAAGATCTGAAATCTTATCAAACAAAGAGACTGTCTTTACTACTTTTTGTTGTGTACTGGCTTGAGAACTTCCATTCTCTCCAACCTTTCCAACTACCTCTGAAATCTTTTCAGTGTTAGATCCAAGTACTTTATCAAGTTCACCAACCCCTCCATCGATTCCTTCGACGTTTTTGATTTCTTCATTAAGACGATTGATATTGGTGTCCATAAGTACAGAAATACTAAGAGATTTATAAATCTTGTCAAATCTTTTGTTTATTGTATCACATTATTGAAAATGTTGCAAACCAATAGCGAGGGGAATGAAGAATGTAAAAGCCCTCATCCCCCCGTCATCCTCGCTTGGCGGGAATCCTGTTACTCAATCTCGTTCAACTTGAGCCCCCGAGCGTAGCCGAGGGCAGGTTTCGCGAATTATCTTCACATCAGTTCTTCAATGTATTCTTCAAAAACGATAACAACTCATAGGATTGTCGCCAAGCGACAATGACGAGTATTATTTTACATTAGTTTCTTAGTATGCCTCTCCCTCATGCACCCGCAAGTAAGAAGCACCCGATTGAATCGCAATATTCCCCGCTTCCACGTTGGGCTCTGTTTCAAAACGATCTTCCCCCAGGAATCTTTTTCGAGAATGTCCGATCAGAATTGTTTCATTAGGAAGAAGTTCGGCAAATTTCAACAGTTCCCAATTACACGCCATTGTTTTTCCAAATCCGATCCCTGGGTCGAGGATTATTGAATCAGGTGAAACACCCGCCTGAACAAGCAGTTCCTTGCGCTGAAGAAGATTTTCTCGGACAACTTCAACTGAATCGATGTGTTGAGCATGCACTTCGTCAACGGTCTTTCCCGGAAAATGCATCAGAATTATTTTTTCAAATTTCGGCGCAATAGCGCGCATTGCCGGATCTTGAAATCCCGACACATCGTTGAGGATCGTTCCCCCGAAAGCCAAGAATTTCTCAGCCGTGACAACGTTTCTCGTATCGAGAGATATTTGTCCTGGATATTTTTTTAAGAGTTGTTTCACTATTTCTCCTACTCTTTCCCATTCTTGATCTGAATCAATAGATTCGGCGTCAGGACGTGTAGATTCACCCCCGACGTCTATGTAATCCGCACCGTCTTGAATTAACTTTTCAGCGTGTTTAAGAGCCTTCTCCCTGTCTAAAAATTCTCCTCCATCAGAAAAACTATCAGGAGTCACATTGAGAATACCGAAGAACTGAACAGAGTCTGTCATCATCAATAATGTACCACAATCGTCATTTCTTGAATAATTCCATAAAATCATTAGAATCCTCGCACAATGAAAGCACCCATCATCGTTCTCGAAGGACTGGATGCCTGTGGGAAATCCACACAAACAAAATTACTAATCGAGAATCTTGAAGCCAAAGGCTTATCTGTGGGATTTGTTCGCTTTCCTGGATACGAATCTTCTCCCGCCGGACCACGAATAGCAGCGTACTTGCGAGGTGAATTTGGCGATATGGACTCACTCGATCCTCGACTGGTCGCAAACCTGTATGCCGCTGATCGACTGTTTCAGTTGGAAAAGATTGAGAAACTCCGCAATGAAAACGATGTTATCATCTTCGACAGAGGGGTCACGTCTAATTTGATCTACACTCCCGCTCGAGGAAAAAGCAAAACAGAAATTCGAGAACTGGAGGAATTTATTGAGAAACTGGAATATGAAATGTGCGGATTCCCACGAGAAAGTCTCGTTATCTTCCTTGATGCCAGTGAAGCTTCGAGAACAAAAATTCATGCTGCTAAAAATCGTCTTGCCGATATCCACGAATCAGATGTGCTGTATTTAGAAAAAGTAGGAAAAGTTGCTTTAAGCCGTTGCGAAAAGGACTTCCGATGGACAAGGATTTCTGTTGATTTCAATGGAGAACTTCGTCGACGCGAAGAAATTGCTGATGAAATCCTGGCACTCACTCTTGAAAAACTTCAAAAAAAATGAATACCCCAGAAACTGAGATCGAAAAAATTATTACTCGCAACAAGCGAGTAGAAACCGACAAGAAATGGGAAACTTCTCTTTTTAGACGACTCTTTTTGACCGTCACAACATTTGTATTGGCCTTTCTGTTCTTGAAAATTATCAAAGTAGATAATGCGTTTTGGGGAGCCTGTGTCCCTGCTGGAGCATATTTCCTTCAGAACCTTGTCGGTTCCCTCACTCCATTACGGAAGATTTGGGAAAAAAATCGTTAGTCATTCTGGCTTGACCAGAATCGCTCCAATAAAGCTTTTATTTAAAGAGCGAAGCGCTAACGCTTTCAACCTTATTCCAAGTTTTCAGCCGATTCCGGCCAAGCCGGAATGACGGGGACTTTTTTCAGTGATTTTTTTGAAAAGATTATTATAATCACCACGCTTAACAACTAGCCACTTATGACTACTCTCTCTGGTCGCGACATCGCTCAAACAATAATCACGGAAAATCTCCAACCTCGTGTTCGAAAATTGAATGCTGAAAATATTGAACCCAAACTTGTCGTAATTCTCATAGGAGAACACCCTGCATCAGCAAGTTACGTGAAACAAAAAGAAAAGTTTGCGGCCCAAGCCGGCATCATTTCTGACGTCAGACGGTTTGATACCAGTATTACAGAAGAAGAAGTTTTGAAAGAAATTGAGGACATTAATAATGATGATGCTATTCATGGTGTGATTGTACAGTTGCCAATTCCCGACCATATTTCAGTGGAAAAGGTTTTGCGAAAAATCGATCCCAAAAAAGATGTCGATGGATTTACGCCGACCAATGTTGGGAAGCTTTTCCTTGGTGAAGAATGTCTTCAATCATGCACTCCAAAGGGAATTATCATGATGCTCGATGCAGCAGGCGTTGAAATTGAAGGGAAAAATGCCGTCGTTGTCGGACGATCAAACATCGTGGGAAAACCCATTTCAGGACTCTTGATAAATAGAAATGCCACTGTAACAACTTGTCACCGGCATACCAGCAATCTTAATGAACATCTTAAACAAGCTGACATTCTCGTAGTAGCGGTTGGAAAACCGAAATTTATAAAAGGTGAACAAATCAAAAAAGGATGCGTAGTGATCGACGTAGGCATCAATCGACAAGAAGATGGAACCCTCTGTGGCGATGTGGACTTCGAAAGTGCCAAAGACGTCGCATCGTTAATAACACCAGTCCCGGGTGGTGTTGGACCGATGACTGTGGTGAGTTTAATTGAGAATACGATTATTTCAGCGGAAAGTATTTAAAACTCCAGTCCCTCATTCCTGCGAAGACAGGAACCCAGTCAGTCATACCATTCCGTTGATAAATCCTGCCAGGCAGGATTCTCTTTTTCGATAAGTCTCAATTTCCATAGACGCTTCCACTTTTTAATCTGTTTTTCTCTTTCTATGGCTTCTATCGCAAGATCAAATTCTTCATAATAAACCAATGTTTTTACATTGTATTTTTTTGTAAATCCTTCTTGTATTCCTTCTTTATGCTCCCAAACACGGTGCTCTAAATCTCGCGTTGTTCCGATATATAAAGTTCCATTTCTTTTGCTTGCAAGAATATATGCGTAATGCATCTAAAAATAATAGGGATTTCTTATAGACTGGGTTCCCCTCTTCAGGGGAATGAGGGGGAATTTTATATTTCATTAAAAAATCCTCAAACTATGCATTTAATAAAAAATTTAGAAAATTAATAATAACTCTTGGGATTGCCACCAAGCGACAATGACGATACTTAATAAAAATTTCTCTTCTTCTACACTTTTCCTAGATATTGTCAAAATCATTCCCCCGTCATACCGGAATCCCGAAGGGATGTCCCGAAGAAATTGCCTATTTTATGGTTAGATCCCGGATATTCTTTCAGAATTCCGGGAAGACATATGGGGGTTACTTCTTCTTTACTTTTGTAGGATTAAGCGTCTCAGCGTTTCGCAATTCTTTAATATCAAGCTCCGCACCGCAGTTTTTACAAAACTTTGCATCGTGATCGTGGTGTGGAAAGTGACAAAAAGAACACTTGTGTAATCGTTTTCCGAAGAAATGATCGATAAAAATCTTTGTCAAAATTGCTGTCATCAATGCCACTGTCGCAATTCCCAAAAGCATCACTATCGCTCCAACAGCTTTCCCAGCAATTGTGACCGGAACAACATCTCCATATCCCACATTAGTAATCGTTACAACAGACCACCAGATTGAATTTACAATCGTATCAAATCCTGAATTCACACCATGTTCCAGGGCGAAGATCGCCATAGAACTCATAAGAAGTACTGATAAAAGCGTTGCCACAAAAATACGGAGTTCTTGTTTGTACAAACGAAATGAATGAAAGAACGCCAACATGAGATGCGATTGTCGGATTGTTTTGAGAAGATACAGAATCCGAATCATTCGGAATCCTCTAAGGAATCCGATATTAAATACATGAAAAAAGAGTGGAAGAATCACCAACAGATCGATAAGCCCGAGAAAAGAAAAGACGAATTTAAATTTTCGACGTGAAATAACCAGTCTGAGCACATATTCCACCGCAAAGACGGAAAGGATTACGATATCAATAATATGGAAAATTGGTTTCCACGGTTCAAAATAGGCAATGTTTTCCAGTAAAAATACACTCACAGAAAGCACAATAAGAAAGACCAAGGCGGAGCCGAATACTCGTCCCAGACGGGATTCATGGTTTTCAAGGATTTCTACGAGAATGGGTTTTAGTTTTTTCATGTTGGTTTTTGTCTCGTTAAATTTTGTCAAAAAATGAATTTTTTGTAAAACTGCATCCGCTATCATTGCTGTATTTATGTTGAAAATCAAGAATCTCTCCGCCCAATTTGAAGACAAAGCTATTCTCAAGGGCGTGAACATCGAAATTAATCCTGGAGAAATCCACGCGTTATTGGGTCCAAATGGATCTGGAAAATCAACGCTGGGACGAGTTCTGCTCGGGGATCCGAAATATACAGTGACACAAGGAAGTGTTGAATTTGAGACTCAAGATTTTCTCCAACTTAAACCGACTGATCGTGCAAAAGCGGGATTTTTCCTGAGCTTTCAATCCCCTCCCGAACTCGATGGGGTGAATGCAAATGATTTTCTCTTTGCCGCCAAAAAAGCAGCTGACCCTGATTTTCATTCGAGTTTTCGATTTAAGAAGTCCGTTACAAAACATTTTGAAGATCTTCATTTAAACGAAGAATTCCTCTCTCGAGAAGTGAATAAAGGTGCTTCTGGAGGCGAACGCCGAAAGATGGAAATCGCTTCGTTGCTCTCACTCGACGCGAAGCTAGCGTTTCTCGATGAGATCGATTCTGGATTGGATGTAGATGGGACGGTCTGTGTGGCAAAAGCAATAAAAGAATTCATGCAGGAAGAAAACAAAGCGCTTGTGCTTGTCTCTCATACGGAGAAGCTTTTGGATTTAGTGAAACCAACCCATTTTCATATTCTTTGTAATGGAGAAATTATTCAATCAGGCGGACGAGAACTTCTCGAAAAGGTTCATAAATGCGGATTCTGTAACTTCTTAAATAAACAATGCACCCTCTCAGAGCCTGTCCTCGACAAATCGGGAAATCGGGGGTGTGTTCAATAATTCATTGAACAAAAAATGTGTTCAGTTATTAATTTTTCAGACCTAAAAAAGCAAGACCTCGATCATGCTGATGATCAAGGATATGCAAAAAAATTCGATACGGGATTATCGGAAAACTTAGTAAAATCAATTTCTAAAAGCAAGAATGAACCATCCTGGATGCTCAATATCAGACTGCAAGCGCTTGAAAAATTCAACGAACTGCCCCTCCCCTCTTGGGGACCAGATTTGAAGAAATTGGATTTCGAGAAAATTCGATACTTTGCTTTGGCGAGTGACAAGAAAAATTCGAAAACATGGGATGATGTGGATCCAGAGATTAAACGCACGTTTGATCGACTCAAGATTCCGCAAGCCGAACGAGAAATCTTAGCAGGCGTGGGAGCGCAATATGAGAGTGAAAACATCTATCACAATGTCAAAGATGTGTGGAGCAAGAAAGGTGTCATCTTTGAAGATTTCGATACGGCCGTCGTGAAATATCCTGAGCTCGTGAAGAAGTATTTCAGCAAATGTGTTCCTCTTACCGATCATAAGTTTGCCGCACTGCATTACGCCGTGACTTCTGGAGGAACCTTTCTCTATGTGCCCAAGGGGGTGGAGATTAACCAACCTCTTCAAGCCTACTTCCGGATGAATGCGATGAATCAGGGACAGTTTGAACACACATTAATAATCATGGAGGAAGAAGCGAAGGTTCATTACATTGAAGGCTGTTCTGCCCCTCATTACGGCAGTGAATCATTGCATGCAGGATGTGTGGAAATCTTTGTGAATAAAGGCGCTCAGGTGCGCTACAGCTCTGTGGAAAACTGGAGTAAGGATACCTACAATTTGAATACGAAACGTGCCATCATTCAGGATAATGGGAAGATGGAATGGATCGGTGGAAATCTCGGATCGGGCGTCACGATGTTGTATCCAAGTTCATTGTTGGTGGGAGACAATGCACGTGCCGATCATCTCGGAATTGCCTTAGCGAACGAAGGACAGAATCAAGATATCGGATCAAAGGTTACGATTAGTGGGAAAAATTGCCGAACGAATATTGTTTCTAAAAGTTTGTCCAAAGGCGGTGGGATTTCTACCTATCGAGGAATCGTCGATGTGAAGAAGTCCGCCGAGAATGCAGTGGTACATGTGGAATGCAATGCCTTACTCTTCGATAACCGGTCAATAGCCGATACAATTCCGCAGATTAATTGCGCAAATGACACGGCACAAATCACCCATGAAGCCAGCGCCGGAAAGATTTCTGATGAAGTGCTTCTCTACTTCCAGTCGCGAGGGATTGATGAAGAGGAAGCACGAGGCATGATCGTGAATGGATTTCTTAATGAGGTGGTCAAAACCTTGCCGCTGGAATATGCCAGTGAACTCAATCGATTGATTGAAATGGAGATGGAAAATTCTATTGGATAATGAAAATTACAAATCCCGAGAACAGCAAAAAAATAATCGTTGGCAACAACGAGAAACTCCTCCTGCAATTGGAAGACTTTGATGCAGGGTCACGAGAATTTGCGCTGGAAGTCGTTCTCGAAGGTGAGAATGCGTACTGTGAGATTCAAGGACGGGTGCAGACAAAGAAGAAAGACGAGAAACAATGGAATGTGGTGATGCAATTTAACGATGCGAATCAAACCGGAATTATTGAACTGAGAGGAACCGCTGAAGACGATGCGAAACTTGAACTCAATGGAACAGCCATCATTGATAAAAAATCAACGCAAGCTACCGCACAGGTGAAGGAAAAAATTATTCTTTTCGGTAACGGGAAAGGAAAAGCACTTCCTGTTTTGACGGTTCAAACTGACAACGTGAAGTCTGCATCACACAGTGCTTCTGTGGCGCCTGTGAGCGACGAACAGATCCTTTACCTCCAATCACGAGGTATTGATAAAAAGGAAGCACAGGAGGTGCTTACGTCTGGATTTTTGAAATAGAAGCTCAATCGGGATCCGGATCCCCTTTGGGATCCGGATCCCGTTTTGATTATTTCCCTACTGCCTTCATAGACAACTGAGTTCGTCCCATCTTGTCTGTTCCCATAATTTTCACTTTCACTTTCTCGCCTTCTTTGACAACATCACCTGGATGATTGACTCTTTCGTTTGCCATTTCTGACACGTGAACGAGTGCTTCTTTTCCTGGGATGTATTCCACGAAGACTCCGAAATCCATGATTGATTTCACCGTTCCTTCAAATTCGTCTCCAACGGTTGGTTCATAGGTCATGAGGTCAATTTCAGCTCGTGCTGCTTTCGCTCCTTCTTGATTCGTTGAAGTAATCATAATGATTCCATCGTCATCAATGTCGATAGATACATCGTGATCTGCACACAAACGTTGGATCGTTTCTCCACCCTTTCCGATAATCACTCGAATAAATTCTGGATTAATCTTGAATG
>CAZDZO010000018.1:922-21494 GCA_964509975.1 uncultured Candidatus Peribacteria bacterium | reverse complement strand
ACTATCAGTACTGGTTGTTTTTACCCAAGCACTAAAAGTATTTCCAGTTGAACCAACTGTAAATCTCGGTACGATAACATAATCACTTGTTCCATTGAAATCCAAGGCCCCACCATTTCCGGTGTTTCCTGTGGTGAAAGTGGCGCCAGAGAGCGTTCCATTTCTATCTCCACTCCCCCAATCATGAGTAGTGGGTCCTTGTCCTTCTTCAAATGGCATGTAGAGAAGAAGACCGTCGGAGGCATCGGACATTTCGAGATCAATTTCATCATTAGCGGTATCAGCCGTTGTCGCAACGGTGGCTCCGTCCATCCCTGTACGATCAGCCGTCGTTCCACTTACGGTAGCACTGTATTCAGAGTATGAGCCTCCTTTGTATGCTCGGACCCGGTAATCGTAATTATTATTATCATCGATATCGTCATCGGTGTAACTCTTTACATTCGCTCCAACAGAGCCAACTTCACTCCAGCTTCCGCCATTTGTTCGACGCTCAATTTTAAACCCGTCTTCAATCGTAGAATTATTGGTCCAATCAATAATTATTTTTCCGAGTTCGGAACTGAGCACTTTATCGGTCGTTACGGTTGCCGTTGCACTTGCTGGCTGATTGAGACATCCCACATCAGCGATACAACTATCGTTTGCATGAGCGAGTGTACAACTTGATCCGTGAGCGGCAGAAGCGTCAGAACAAGTAATATTTCCGTAGTAACAGGTGGTGCCGGATTTGTAACCGTTTCCGTAGTAGGTGGCATTAGTTCCATTAGCACCGCTTCCATCAGCACAGGTGATGTCACCGTGGTAACAGGTTCCAGAGGTATCGGTGGCGGGATTGGTTCCAGACCAGTTTCCATTTCCTTTGAGAAGGGCACTGGCGGTCCCATTTGCCGAACTTCCATTGGCACAAGAAATGTCTCCGGTGTAACAATATCCAGAAGTCGCGGTGGTTTTGGTGGCAGCCGTACACGCTGTGTTTGAGCTCGAGAAATATCCATTTCCACAACGCGTGGTGCTAGATCCATGACCAGAACTGCCATCGGCACAGGCGATATCTCCGTGATAACACGTTCCAGAAGTATCGGTTGTAGTGCTGGTTCCGCCCCAGTTCCCATTTCCCTTGAGAAGTCCACTCACACTTCCATTCGTGTGTGTGCCATCACCACAGGTAATATTTCCCGTATAACAATAACCGGTTGTTGCGGTTGTCTTGGTCGCTGCGGTACAAGCCGAATTAGAACTCGAGAAGTATCCATTTCCACATTGGGTGGCACTGGTACCATTGGCTGAACTGCCATCGGCACAAGCGATATCTCCGTAATAACACGTTCCAGAAGCGTCTGTTGAGGTACTGGTTCCAGACCATTTCCCATTTCCGTTGAGGAGGGAACTGACGGTTCCATTGGCAGCACTTCCATCACTACAGGTAATGTTCCCCGTATAACAATACCCTGTAGTTGCTGTGGTCTTGGTAGCAGCGGTACAGGCAGAATTAGAACTGGAGAAATATCCATTTCCACAATAGGTTCCATTGGTTCCATTGGATTGATCTGTTGGGGAACAACCAATATTTCCGTAGTAACAAAGTAAACTTGTACTTGTTGAAGTATTTCCTGTGGTGAAACCATTTCCCTTCATGTTTCCTTGTGTTGTAGTAGAACCATCAAGACAACGATGACAGTCGGCACTTGTTGCGGTCGCCAAACTAGCTGAGTAGGTCGCAAAATCATCACTGGTACTGTCATCTCCACAACACCAGTCGTAAGTGGCACTTGTCGTATTTCCGAGATTGGTGTAGTAGGTGTAGCCCTGTCCCGTACAAGAAGCCGTTGTCGTATCTGGATTAAGCCATGTACAATCGCCGATGGCATCAGATCCGGCAGGAGACGTTTTCCCAGAGGCACAGGCATTTTGTGTGGCACTCGTTGATCCAGCTGGACAATAATATGCAGCAGTACATTCCCCGTTACAAGTACTGGCGGAATTAGTCGTTGTCGATCCATATCGCCCACCGGCACATTGAGCTCGAGAGTTGTTTCCCGCAGCAGAGTAATATCCTGTCCCTGCGACAGAACAGGTTCCAGATTCACAATTGTAATAACCACCATTACCGACACAGTCAGCTAATGCATCTGATCCCGCAGGGGATGTAGAATTTGTCGGACACGCGGCAGTACAAGTCGCGGCAGAATTGGTTGTACTCGTACCATAGTAATTCGCAGAACAAACATATCGCGCATCATCATCATTTGGAGAATAGTATCCCGCTCCGGCTACATTACAGGTCCCATCGCTACAAGCGTAGTATCCCGCATTACCATCACAATCATTCAAGGCATCCGAACCGGCTGGAGATGATGAGTTGGTCGGACAGGCAGCGGTACAAGTAGCCGCAGAATTAGTGGTACTGGTACCATAATAATTCGCAGAACATTGTGATCTGGTGTCATCATTGGTTGGAGAATAATATCCTGCTCCGGCGACATTACAGGTGCCATCGGCACAGTCATAATATCCGGCATTACCATCACAGTCGCCTATGGCATCGGCATCCGTTCCTGATCCACCAGAGAGTGAGTTCGTCGGACAAGCCGTTCTCGTATTAACTGCATTGGCAGAATAATATCCCGTTCCGACATTTACACAGGAAGGAGCCACCCAGTATTGTCCTGCACCACAAGTGTCAATGACTTGAAATGGTCCACGGTGGACGGTATCAGTCGAAGCATCCCAGTTCCCTGCATTATCAACAGAACGAATATTGAGGTACCAATCGCTGGCACTTGTCAGAGCCGAGGAGGTTATACTCTGGACGCCTTGTTCTACATTTTTTGTAGTACTCGTGATATCGGTTGCTCCGTGGGTCCATGAGGTGGCGTATCCGTCGAGACCAGTGGTGATGGTGGAGGAGTCGATTTTTTTCAAACTAATACCAGTCATTTGTACTTGTGCACCTGAATTTACCGGTCCATGATTCCAACCGATATATAAATGTTGATCATTTACAACACCACTTGTAGTGAATGTTAAAGTGTGATAAGTCCAATCCTGATTACTACTAATATTAAAGCTGGAAACCCAACTCGGATTAGCATATCCAAAAGTATAATATCCTTGCGTCATACCAGTCGTCTTAATCCAAAGACCAAGCCGATAAGTTTCCCCAGAAGCGGGTTCAAACCAGCCAGTTTCTGAAGCAGCGACTCCTGTCCCACCAGTACTTACAATATATCCATATTTGTTTAAGATTCCTCCAGTTCCTAATTGAACAGTTCCAAAACCTTCGTTAACATTAGAGCCATCGAAGTTAGGATTCGGAACCATATTAGATACATTCCCTAACTGATCGTACGCATTCGTGTAGTAGTAATAAGTATTTCCATTATCGGCGGCATCGGTGAAGGTAACTGTTGGAGTGGTATCGGTACTCCAACTACTGACCGCACTTCCTCCGAGATTCGTTACTGCAGAAGGAGCGGTGGTATCTGTGGCGGTGGTGTCGGTGTAACTATCGTCAGAGATAGCATTTCGGAGATAACGGACGATGACGACTCCTGATCCTCCTGATCCCGAAACAGATCCTGTACAATTCATTCCTCCCGCTCCTCCTCCTCCAGTATTTGATAAACCTGATCCACCGCTCACACATCCCGTTCCTATATCTCCTCCACCTCCATCTCCACCAGAAGTAGCCGTACAGCCGACACTATGACATGAGCCGGCACCTCCCCCAGCAAACCAACCATTTTCACCAACAGCTGTTCCAAAAAATGAAGACATATTCAATCCTGGTCCTCCGTACCCATTTATAATATTTGAAGCATTTGTGTTTCCCCCAGCTCCCCCAGCTCCCCCTCCTCCTGCTGATGCATAGGGACTTGAATTTTGTGAAGGATCATCTCCTCCTGAATATCCTTGTCCAAGCGTATATCCTCCTCCGACATAAGGACCGGTACTTGATTGTGGAGATCCTGCACCACTTCCCCAAACACCCATAGTCGTCGTCGGTTGATAATCCCAACCAAAACCTCCTTGTCCTCCTTTTGCAGTAGCGACCCCTGGTATAGTGATTGAACTCGCATTTCCATGACTTGTTGTAGCGCCACCAGTAACGTCCCAACCAGTACCTCCTGATCCAACGGTTACTGTATAAGGAGTTGCCGATACAGGCACACTAGATACATACGATAACCCCCCCGCTCCTCCTCCAGAAGCCCCTCCTGCTCCTCCTCCTCCAACGACCAAAACATCAACATTATCGAGTCCTGTTCCTGGAGTAAAGGTGCCACTACTGGTAAAGGTGTGAACTCGATAGTCACCGACATCGGTTATCGTTCCCCCAGTAGCCGTGACAGGATCACTTGCGAGAGTAGTGTAGGTTCCGGAAGCGGTTGTACTTTGATGAATTCCAAATCGCGTCACTCCCGATTGCATATCGTTGATGATTTCCTCTTGGGTGAGGGCACGGTCGTATATTTTTATTTCATCAACTTTTCCGTCAAAATGACGAGTTCCATCTAAACGTCCAACATACAAGTCATCAGCGACAATAGCTGGAGTAGAGTTTGAGCCTTCAACAGCTCCAGAGACTTCTTGTCCATCTACATAAAGTTTTGAAGTAGATCCAATTATTCCTGCTGTTTTTGTTACGGCTATGTGGTACCAAGTCTGGACAGTGAGAGCATCATCTGCGCGGAATCTGTTAACCCAAAAATCTAAGGCAGGACGTCCGTAACTAAAGGTAACAGAAACACCAGTATTTGTTGTTCCTGGATGCATAGAAACAGCTGCAGGAAAGTCCGTAGACCAGCTAGCTCCATCCCAACGAGCCCAAAAACTCATAGTAAATTCATCATTTCCAGAGAGTGGAACATTCGAACCGGAAAGAACATAATCGGAACTGGTTCCGTTAAAGTCTAACGCTCCACCATTCCCCGAATTTCCTGTAACATGGTCTGCACCCGAAATCGTTCCATTATTATTAGAACTACTCCAATCTCGAGCAGTAGTCCCACTCCCTTCCTCAAACGGCATGTAGAGAATAAGCCCTGTGGAGGCATCAAACATCTCAAGATCAATTTCGTCATTGGCAGTATCCGCGGTAGGGGTAACGGTTGCGGCACCTGGTTTTGTTCGGTCTGCGGCGGTACCCGATACCGTAGAACTGTATTCAGAGTATGAGCCTCCTTTGTAGGCTCGTACCCGATAATCGTAATTATTATTATCATCGATATCGTCATCGGTGTAACTCTTTACATTCGCTCCAACAGAGCCAACTTCACTCCAGCTTCCGCCATTTGTTCGACGCTCAATTTTAAACCCGTCTTCGATGGTTGAAGTATCGGTCCAACCAAGGACAATTTTTCCGAGTTCGGAATTGAGTGGCTTATCAGTTTGTACGGTGGCAGAGACTCCGGTTGGTTGATTAAGACATCCGGTATCGGCGATACAGGCATCTCCAGAATTGGTAAGTGTACAACTTGATCCGTGAGCGGCAGAACCATCAGAACAAGTTATATTTCCGTAGTAACAGGTGGTTCCGGATTTGTATCCATTTCCGTAGTAGGCGGCATTTGTTCCATTACTAGAACTCCCATCGGCACAAGCAATGTCTCCATGATAACACGTTCCAGAAGTATCGGTTGCGGGACTCGTTCCAGACCATTTTCCATTTCCGTTGAGGAGAGAACTAACCGTTCCATTGGAAGCACTTCCATCACTACAGGTAATATTTCCCGTATAACAATACCCTGTAGTTGCTGTGGTCTTGGTCGCTGCAGTACACGCAGAATTAGAACTGGAGAAATATCCATTTCCACAATAGGTTCCACTGGTTCCATTGGATTGATCTGTTGGGGAACAACCAATATTTCCGTAGTAACAAAGTAAACTTGTACTTGTTGAAGTATTTCCTGTGGTGAAACCATTTCCCTTCATGTTTCCTTGTGTTGTAGTAGAACCATCAAGACAACGATGACAGTCGGCACTTGTTGCGGTCGCCAAACTAGCTGAGTAGGTCGCAAAATCATCACTGGTACTGTCATCTCCACAACACCAGTCGTAAGTGGCACTTGTCGTATTTCCGAGATTGGTGTAGTAGGTGTAGCCCTGTCCCGTACAAGACGTAGAATTTCCATCTGGATCTGCCCAGACACAGCTTCCAGTAGAACAACTTTGTCCAGCAGAACATGAAGCACTGGCACAACAAGTACCACTTACACAGTTTCCACTGGTACAGTCGGTAGCTTCATCACAAGAGCCTCCATTTGCGAGTTTGGCCTGACAGGTGCTGTCACAGCGTCCACTCGTACACTGACCATCAGATTCACATGGATCGGTGTTATCTCCAGAATAACAAACGTCTGTCGAGTCATAACAATAATCACCCGACAAACAATTACTATCCGAATTCACACAACAACTTGCCGTGCCCTCCATACATTTACAGGTTCCCGCAGTGACATTATCAGTGGCACCTTCACAGTTGAGTCCGGCAGCACAGTCTCCACCACCATCTCCTCCAGAACCTACTCCACGGGCAGCACAACAGGATCCTCCAAGGCTAATAAGGGCAAAACAACGCCCCCAAGCATAAGGTCCTGCCCCAGATGGTCCATTCATTCCTACAAGTCCGGCAGCACAGTTAGCAGCACAGTCATAATCTGCGCTATCTCCAGTTCCTCCACTACAAGTAGAGTTTACAACAAATGGTCCAGCTCCCCCATACAGGGTGTCTCCAATTGGCATGTGATTTGCACATCCACTGTTGGCAGGTCCCCCAATTTGTCCATATCCATTATTCCACGCATAGGTTCCATCAGCGGAACAAAGGAGTCCGCAAGTACTGATAGAACAATAACTTTCGGTAGCATGCTTGGAGAGACAAGTTCCATTTTGACAAACTCCAGATCCACATTCAGATCCATACGTACAAGTGATACTATCGTTTCGGAGACAAGTTCCGTTCGTTGAACCAGATGTTCCCATACAATATGCAGTCGATCCCTGATAACAACTTCGTGCATAGGTAGTGTCAGAACATTGGACATCCTTAGAACAAGCACTTGCTTCACCGACACTATTATTGGCGACACAGTTTCCGGTAGCAGTAACACACGTATTTGATCCAGAACAATCAGAATCATCGACACAATTTCCCGCCGTTACACAGACTCCAGCCCCTTCACAAGCGTAGGCTCCACAGTCTTGATTGAGAGTATCGCTTGTTCCACCATTATCTGACCAGAGACAGTCACTGCCACTGATACCACAGATATCAATTCTGTTATAAGAATCATCACTAGAACAGTAATTCACGCCGCTGTCGTTTGTTTGACCACTTTGACAAGTGGCGCCACAGGCCGTAGAACAATTTGTCAAAATGGCAGAGTCACATCCACTCGAGTTGGCGGTGAGTTCTCCACAGTCGGTACAAGATCCCCAATCAGGAACAGAACATCCACCACTTGTACCACTACTACATCCATCTCCTCCTTGTGATTGCCATCCACATCCGGAGTTACATTCTTGAGTTGTCGTTGCTGGGTTACAATCTACTTGAGATCCCCAAACACTTGAACTACATGATTTGTAATAACTCGTTCCACTACAGAGTTCATATCCAGTGGCATATTCGGATGCATTGTTTGGACAACTCGTTGCGGTGGCATGACAATATTTGGTGGCACTATCAAAGTCGGTGTCACAATTGTCAGAAAGACAGTTTCCATTTGCAGAACAGCTTTGTCCATTGTCCAACAAACAAGAGGCACTCGAACAAGCGGTTGTTGTGGTTGTGGTTGAATTGGCTGGACATTGCGTTCGATCATCATCGTCATTTGCAGACCAATATCCGGTTCCAGCGGCAACACAGGTTCCAGTATCACAATCACGGTAACCACAATTCCCATCACAATCGTTGAGATTATCAGATCCTGCAGGAGAAGACGAATTCGTTGGACACTCGGCGGTACAAGTGGAGACAGTGAGACCAGCCGTACTTCCGTAATAATTCGCCGCACAGTTCGCTTGAACACCACTAGAACAGTAAGTTCCAGCAGTACATTGTGATTGTCCCGTTCTGGTAGTAGAAGTTCCTCCCGTAGAATAATATCCTGAACTTACGGTTGTACAGCTTCCAACGTTTCCAGCAGAGTAAAGATTATTAGATCCACAAGGTGATTGAGCATCATTATCATGAGGAGAGTAATATCCTGGACCAGACATATCACAAACGAGATCACTACAACCAATCCAACCAGCATCACCATCACAATCAGCGGGTGTATCAGATCCTGCTGGAGAGGTGGAGTGTATCGGACATGCAGCATCACAAGAACTGGTACAGTTTGTTGTATTGTTTCCATAATAGTTTGCGGCACAATCGGCTCGTGCATCATTACCAGCAGCAGAATAATATCCAGCACCAGCGGCACTACAACTTCCAGTAGAACAATTCCAATATCCACAATTCCCATCACAATCATCGAGAGCATCGGCATCAGTTCCTGATCCGCCAGAGAGAGAGTTGGTTGGACAGGCGGTTCGCGCATTGTTATTGGCAGGGGAGTAGTAGCCCGTTTCTACATTCGCGCAGGCAGAACCCGTCCAGTAGGAACCAGCGCCACATTTAGCGAGACAACTGTTACTGTTACAGAATTCATCGGATTCACAGTTTGCATCACTCGTACAGTCGAGCCAGGTTCCCGATGAACAGACTTCAGTGTCCCCATCGCCATTTGTGTCGCGAGTGGAGGCATTGGCATAACATCGTCCCGTAGCACCTCCAGAAACTCCTTGTGCAGGAGCGTCATCAACACAACTGGTACTTGCTTCACAACACCAGGTACTGTCTGATCCATCAGTCACTCCGACTTCTGAGGTTTTCCATCCGTAATAATATTGTCGAGTATAATAAGCGCCTCCACCACGGTGATATACATAAAAATTACTTCCACTTACTAAACTTGAGAGATCCGTCCACATACCCCAACTTGTACATCCCGCTCCTTTGAGAGGATTTGATTGATCAACTGTAATTCCTCCAGCTGGGGCTGTAACAGCCCCCCTAGTACCAGCGCCATTCTGATAATATTGTGTTCCCGCAACACTACAAGGATCATACACAAATCCTAAACAAAGATCTGATGTGGCAGAGGTAGTTTTATATCCAGTAGAGAATTGATGACCGACATTGTGTCCCCACCAGTCAGAATCATAATTCGTTGGATGCCCATCCATTCCGATTGTTTTAGAATTATATCCATCGGTGCCTCCGCCTTGAACAATAATTCCTCGGCCGATGTCATAGGATGGTTCACAACGGTATTGATTCGCTTGCTGGATACAATGTGGTTCTGCAAAATCAGGATATTCTGTTTGTGAACAGGTGACATAGCCTGGAGTATTCGTTCCACTTGTTTCTGCTTCTAATTCACAGAACCATCCCGCGCTACAATCACTGTCCGCGTCACAACATCCTCCGGTTCCATCTCTACAGGAAGAATGAGCAGAACAATCCGCTCCTGTACAAGTGGTACAGACATTACTTCCATTACAATAATCTCCCGCACTACAATCACTATCACTACAACAGTCAGAACTTGCAATTCCTGTACACGCACTACTACACACGATACCATCCTTTACAAATCTCGGTGTCGTGCTGGACGGCGTCACATCCCGATCACAGGCATTCATGTTTGAACACGATCCAAAGGCCGTGTAGTACAAACTTCCGGTGTAACAGACATCGGTGTCATCGATCACACATGTATCACTTGCACAAAGTCCATTGGCGGTAAGTGTTCCGATTGTATTACATTTCACTCCAGAACTATCACAATTCGCATCAGTATTTGCTGTATTACTGTCTCCCCTACTCATGGTGTAGTTAGTTCCACCAGCAGGCAAACTGTAGTCTTGCGCGACGTCATAATAATTTCCATCAACACACCATTGATCCATACTGTCACATCCATCATTTTCTCCAATCTGTGTTCCATCACAACAACACCCCACTTGATTTTCTTTACTGGAAAAATCATCAGTTGCTCCATCATCTCCACAACATTTACTATTGGTTTCTGTTGCAAGAGAGAGGTAATCATACCCTTGTCCCGTACAGGCTGCAGGTGTGACATCCGGATCATTCCAGTAACAGTCTCCAGAGGCGTCTGATCCTGCGGGTGAGGTTTGTCCGGTAGGACAGGCATTTTGAGTGGCACTCGTTGATCCGGCAGGACAGTAATATCCGGCAGTACACTGACCAGTACAAGCGGAAGAAGAGAGTCCAGCGGTGCTTCCGTATGTTCCTCCTGGACAGTTCGCCTGAACTCCACTAGAACAATAGGTTCCAGCAGTACATTGTGATTGTCCCGTTCTGGTAGTAGAAGTTCCTCCCGTAGAATAATATCCTGAACTTACGGTTGTACAGCTTCCAACGTTTCCAGCAGAGTAAAGATTATTAGATCCACAAGGTGATTGAGCATCATTATCATGAGGAGAGTAATATCCTGGACCAGACATATCACAAACGAGATCACTACAACCAATCCAACCAGCATCACCATCACAATCAGCGGGTGTATCAGATCCTGCTGGAGAGGTGGAGTGTATCGGACATGCAGCATCACAAGAACTGGTACAGTTTGTTGTATTGTTTCCATAATAATTTGCGGCACAGTCATATCGACTGTCGTCATCATTTGGAGAATAGTATCCCGCTCCAGCAACATTACAGGTGCCATCAGCACAACTGTAGTATCCACAGTTACCGTCACAATCGTTTATGTTATTCGACCCGGAGGGAGAGGAGGAATTGGGCGGACAGGCTCCATCACAGGTGTTGTCACAGTTGGTTGTACTGGTTCCATAATATCCGGCCGCACAAACAGCTCGGGCATCATTGTCATTGGCAGAGTAGTATCCGGCTCCGGCTTCATCACAAGTCCCATCCGCACAATCGTAATATCCACAGTTTCCATCACAGTCGTTTATATTATCCGATCCGGCTGGGGAGGATGAATTTCCTGGACAGGCTCCATTACAAGAACTGGTAGAATTGGTGGTGCTGGTTCCGTAATATCCGGCGGCACAGTCATATCGACTGTCGTCATTGGTTGGAGAGTAGTAACCGGCTCCAGCAACATTACAAGTACCATCTCCACAGGCATAGTACCCTGCGTTTCCGTCACAATCAGTCAGTTCATCGGCATCTGTTCCCGATCCGCCCGAAGCGGAGTTGTTCGGACACGCGGTTCGTCCATCATTATCATGTGGGGAATAGTATCCAGTACCGACGGTATTACAGGTTCCATCGGCACAGTCATAATATCCCGCATTCCCGTCACAATCATTGAGAGCATCGGAACTAGAAGGAGAGGTTGAGTTGGCTGGACATCCGTTTTGTGTGGCAGAGGTTGATCCGGCAGGACAGTAGTAGTTCGCTGTACAGGCACCATTACAGGTGCTGGCAGAATTTGTTGTACTCGATCCACAGCGACCACCGTCACAGGTTGCTCGAGAATTGCTATTAGCAGCAGACCAATATCCCGCTCCCGCGACATTACAGGTGCCATCCTGACAGTCGTAGTATCCGGCATTCCCAACACATTGACTCAGAGCAGAAGCAGTCGTGGTTGTCGTTGTTGAGTTTATTGGACATTGATACCGTGCATCGTCATCGGCAGGGGAATAGTATCCCGTACCGGCAACATTACAGGTTCCATCAGCACAATCGTAATAACCGGCATTTCCGTCACAGTCACTTACGGCATCTGACCCTGCGGGAGATGTGGAGTTGGATGGACAGGAATTTTGTGTGGCGGAAGTAGATCCAGCGGTACAATAATAATTGGCGGTACAGGCACCATTACAAGTGCTTACAGAATTAGTTGTACTGGTTCCATAATATCCGGCATCACATTGGTATCGACTATCATTATTTGTCGGAGAATAGTATCCAGCACCAGCGACATTACAGGTTCCATCAGAACAACTGTAATATCCCGCATTCCCGTCACAATCAGCTACGGCATCAGAACCTGCTGGAGATCCAGAATTGGCCGGACACGCAGTTTGTGCATCGTTGTCATTTGGGGAGTAGTAATTGACTGAGGATTGATTACAGGTTCCATCGTCACAGTCGTGCCATCCTCCGTTCCCATCACAATCGTTGAGGGCATCAGATCCCGAAGGAGAAGAAGAATTTGTCGGACAAGAAGCATTACACGCAGCGGTTGATCGAGCGACACAGTAACAGTTTGCACTACAGGATCCATTACAAGTATTGGAAGAATTTGTTGTTGAGGATCCATAGTATCCAGCGGCACAGTCGTATCGACTATCGTTATTAGTTGCGGAGTAGTATCCCGCTCCAGCGGCATTACAGGTTCCATCAGCACAAGAGTAATATCCCGCATTACCGTCACAATCACTAAGCTCATTTGATCCAGCAGGAGCACCGGAGTTTGAGGGACAGTCATAACTTACACCACTAAGACAATAGTCATTAGTGGCACACTGACTTTGACCGGTTCTCGTAGTAGAAGTCCCTCCCGTAGAGTAATATCCAGAACTTACCGTAGAGCAACTACTTGCTCCCGTAGAAGAATAAGCGTTATTACTCCCACACTGATACTGAGAATCGTTGTCAGTTGGAGAATAGTATCCGGCAGAGGACTGATTACAGGTTCCATCGTCACAGTCGTGCCATCCTCCATTACCATCACAATCGTTGAGGGCATCAGATGTAGAGGGAGAAGTAGAGTTTGTTGGACAAGCGGCGTTACATTGTGTTGTTGATCCTTCGACACAATAACAGTTGGTGCCACAGTTATCAGCGGTAGCACTTGTTGACCCGGCAGGACAGTAATATCCTGCCGTACACAGTCCATTACAGGTGCTCGTAGAATTAGTAGTACTTGATCCATAGTATCCTGCAGAACAATCGTATCGGCTATTATTATTTGCAGGAGAGTAGTATCCGGCGCCTACGTTTATACAAGTTGTGGATGGTTTATACTGTCCCGCTCCACAATTTGATGATACCTCCTCACAGGAGTCTACATCACAGAACAATTCAGGATCACTGAGACAACAATCTTCATTACCGACACATGGCTCACCTTGTTCACTACAGAGGGGAATTCCACCACTACTACATTTACATCCCTCATACCCCAAACAGGCAGGAACTCCTGAAATATTACAATCTGCTAAACTACAAGTCCCACATGCGGGGGCAATAGTTCCTGGATAATCATAACAGACCCCAACGGAACAATCTGTCTTACCGGAACATTGCTCATCACACCCTTGTGCAGCAAATGCATCAGGAAAAGAAAAAATGCTGGTGACGAGTTGCTGAGACGTCGTGTCAAAGGAAGTTTTTTCTTGCGTCACATTTGTTGAGAGGGGATAACTCGGAATCTCCATCATCGGAACAGCGGTTCCAATAATTTGGAGACAGAGGGCGATGATATTGAAGATGGCGACTTTCTTTACAAACCTTCCTTCCTTGAACAAAAAATGTGTACAAGAATTCCACCAATCATTCCAGTTTGTCCGGAATCGGGTGAAGAGGTCTCTTACATACAAAGCAAAGCGATAGATTTTCAAAAGTGCGGCGCTAGCGATTGAAACCATATTCCAAGTTTTAGTCCGATCCTTCCCCGATTTCACGAGGACAGGGTTAAGCCAGGATGACCATGCTTTGTTTCCTTTCACCATATCCCAGCTCTTCCGCGCAATGCGGAAAAGGGAAGACGCCCTCTCTCTAACTCTCTTCGCCAAATGGGAGAGAGAACTTACCTTATTCCATCTCCGTTGAACGGAGTGAAGTAGAGTAAGGATAAGAGCTTTGAGGGGTCGATTCATGTACAAGAAAAGATTTTGTGAAAAATTATATTAAAAGGGAAAAGCGGTTAGTTGACTTCAATTACGAGTTCTTCGGCGGAATTGTCCCAGTAGATTTTCGCGGTTCCACCAGTACCACCGATGGTGATAGCATTAGCATCACTTCCAGTAGTGATTGTTGGGCCACTAATTGTTGGTGATGTGCCAAAGACCGCAACGCCAGTTCCGGTTTCATCAGAAAGAGCGGTTCGTAGTCCAACAGAATTATTGATCTCTGCTTCATAATTGGTACAGGATTCAACGGCTCCTGAAGCATCTACTCCCAGAGGTGCCCATCCTGGGTCGCAGTTTGCTCCGTTAGCTGCTAACGCTGTGGCAGTAGCCACATTACCGTCGGTGAAGGCAACATCTTTATACGTTGCATACGGAGTTGCACTTCCATAAGTTTGTTGCCAGAGTCTCATTCCGATACCATTTTTCTTAAACATCACGAGATTGTCTAATCCTCCTGAAGAATCTTGATAACTTCTCATATGAATGAAGTCAGCATATGGAGAACTGTCATCATTGTCCCATGATGTAAATCCAAATTTCAATTGACGAACGGGATATTCTGAAGGAGAAATGGTTCTATTGTCAGAATTGTATAGGCCTCCAGCATATCCACTAGTATTATCGGTAGAGGTGATATATCCAGAGTTATTGGTCCATTGGGAAATATTTGAAGAAGTGAAATTTCCTACTACCAATCCAGAAATAGTTCCAGAGGTGTGTAAATGAGAATCATTTCCTACGACGGTAGCACTCTGCGTTCCGGTTACGTCTCCGGCGAGAGTGCCTGAGAAGCTGGGAGCGACTCCCCAAACACCACGACCATCTCCATCTGATTTCCAGACTTGTTCAGGAGTTCCTTCGGAATCAATTGCATGAGTGTAGATATTTGTCAGTCCCAAAGAAGATCGTCCTGTTGTGGCGGTTAATCCTGAGGAACCTCCATCCCATTTAAGTCGATCGGTGTAGGCAGTGTCTCCGAGATCTCCTCGATACGCTGTCGTACTCGTTGTTCCGAGATTTACACCGACATTATCGGCTCCCACTGTAAGTGTTCCTATACTTCCGGCTGTTCCACCATGACTGATTACATTGAGTGTTGGATTGATGGTTGAGGTTCCGGTTTGTGTCATTCCAGTTCCAGCGGTAACACTGGTGACAGTTCCAGCAGTAGTACTAATACCGGCTTCCGCTAAGGTGTTATTAATCCATGCGCTTCCATTCCATTTCAATACTTCACCAGAAGCAATAGAAGAAATTGTCGTATCAGTAAGGTCCGCAACCGTAGCGGCAATTCCAGTCAGTCCAGATCCATCTCCCACAAAGGCCGTAGCCGTCACCGTTCCCGCAACTTCAAGAGCAGTGGAAGGTGTGGTTGTTCCAATACCGACATTTCCGCCTACAGGATTCAGTGATAAATTCTTTTCTGAGCTATCTGTGTTTTGGGATTGTAACCAAGTGTAGGAAGCATCTGGACTAATTCCAGCAAGAAGTCCCGTCCCGGTTCCAGCTGCTCCAAGTTTAAATCCAGCACTGGTGATGTTTGTTGCATACGTTGTGGAAGGAGCTCCCGTAGCATCGTGAATATGGAGTTTTGTTTCAGGAGTCGCTGTTCCGACACCTATGTTCGTAGCGGTTACGGTTCCTGGAACTATAAGATTTCCAGAAGTGTTAAAGGTCATCTCGTTTCGTAATTCCCATCCACCAGTCCAATTATTAGGATGGGTGTAAAATTTAATGCCTGTTTCTGCTCCAAGATGAAGCTGTTCACCTCCCAGAGAAACATTTGCTGCCATGGTGCTTCTGGCTTCTCCTGCTCCGAGTAATAATCCTTCGTCAGCACCAAAACTTAGTGCTCCGCTGGCAGAGTGTCTTTGAAGGGCTGTTTTTCCATCAAGAGATAAGATGACTCCTGTATCAGGAGAATAATTTATGGTTCCGACTAAAACTCCTCCTGCAAGTGGTAAGTAATTAGAAGCGGTAATATTGTCTGCCACCTCACCGTCGGCCCATTCAAATCCCAGTGTTCCAGAGTTTGCGAGGTCGCTTTTGAGGACGGAAGTATCATTCGTAATTGCGTCTACGACACATCCGGAGACTTCTGCACAAGTTTGGTTGTCAGTTCCAATATTATCGGTTCCCCAACCACCACGACCAGATCCATCTGATATCCAAATCTGTCCAGAAGTTCCGGCGGAATCAATCGCATGAGTGTAGATATTTGTCAGTCCCAAAGAAGATCGTCCTGTTGTGGCGGTTAATCCTGAGGAACCTCCATCCCATTTAAGTCGATCGGTGTAGGCAGTGTCTCCGAGATCTCCTCGATACGCTGTCGTACTCGTTGTTCCGAGATTTACACCGACATTATCGGCTCCCACTGTAAGTGTTCCTATACTTCCGGCTGTTCCACCATGACTGATTACATTGAGTGTTGGATTGATGGTTGAGGTTCCGGTTTGTGTCATTCCAGTTCCAGCGGTAACACTGGTGACAGTTCCAGCAGTAGTACTAATACCGGCTTCCGCTAAGGTGTTATTAATCCATGCGCTTCCATTCCATTTCAATACTTCACCAGAAGCAATAGAAGAAATTGTCGTATCAGTAAGGTCCGCAACCGTAGCGGCAATTCCAGTCAGTCCAGATCCATCTCCCACAAAGGCCGTAGCCGTCACCGTTCCCGCAACTTCAAGAGCAGTGGAAGGTGTGGTTGTTCCAATACCGACTCCTGAATTTTGAATTCCGCCAGAGCTGTCCGCTTCAGCGAAGACTGTCAGGATCGAATCATTATCAATCGCAAAGGTATAACTCTCATCGGTTCCAGCGGCAGGAGTAGCAGACACTGGCATATTGACCAAGGTTACTGCTCCACTGTCTTCCGCGAGCCCGAGCGTTCCGATATTAAGTTGTCCACCGATTTCAATTTCATCGTTGGCGTTTACTTTCATCATGTTTACAACGCCGGTTCCGGCGGTATCAACTCCTGAGATCCAGACATTATTTGGTACTCGGAGATAATCACTGGTTCCTTCTACCAGTCGGAGCATTTCTACGCCTCCAGCGATGAGAGAGAGTTGGTCGTCAGCGGCTTTTCCGATACCTGTATTAGCATCATCAGTGAAGTTCAAAGCAGGACTCGTTGCCGTTGCTGCAGCAGCACCAATTTGTCCACCAGCTGATGTTAACGAACCAAATGTTCCGGTTGTATTACGCCATTCAAATTTTGATGATCCCGCAATAGAAACGACAAGACGATCATCCGAACTCTCATACAACCCCGTATCTCCATCTCCAAAAGTTAAACCAGAAGCAACAGTTCCCGGAGTACCACCAAGGTGGAGAAGGGATAGAGGAGCTGTTGTTCCGATACCAATTCTTCCTACTTTATTAATTATCATTTTTTCTGTTGATGTAGTACCACTAGCACTAGTAAAAAAATGAAGTTCTTGATTATTACCTGAATCTTCCGTGAATTGTATTCCGCCCCAATGATTTGTTAATGCACCTGTAGTTATAGTTCCTATTCCTATTCTTCTATCTACTGTTGAGCCAGCAGAAAAAACATTCAAACTAATATCTCCTATTACTTGTAATTCTTCTCCTGGACTACTTGTTCCAATACCGACATTTGTTCCATTATCATAAATCGTTCCTGTTACAAGTTTGGTTCCATTGTCTCGTGGGACGTAGTTAGTCGTGACATCATTAGCAATGTAGCCTTCGACTTGTGCTTCGGAGAGTGTGGTGTCATCAAGATAATATGCCCCACTTTGTCCATCGAGGAGGTCAGCATCGAGACCGGAACCCGTTCCATCAGATCCAGAATTCCAAATTTCTTTCCATGCCGTAAATGATCCAGTATTTATTTTTTGACGTAGCCACATGGTAGCATCTGTTCCTATAGCTACTTGATTAAGCCAATTATTGGTTCCGTTGTAAGTGAGCCCTTGTCCAACTATATTGAAGAAGGTACCGTAGGTTGAAGGCGTGTTTACTGCACTATTGGCCCACCATCCTGTTCCAGCAGTGAATGCTGTATCTAGATCTGATGATGAACCATTTGCACTATTCCATTTGTAATCTCTCCAATAAGTTCCAGTTTGTCCATCAAGGAGGTCAGCATCGAGACCGGATCCAGCTCCTTCGATTACTTGCAACTCTTCTCCAGTGCAGGTGAGTTGGTTTCCATCGACTTCACTACAATCAAATTCAATAGTGACACTGCCAGAGGTTCCGCCTCCTTTTGTTCCTACTCCAGAGTTAACGGCTGTGATATCTCCAGTTCCAACGCCTGTGAGTCCAGATCCATCTCCCACGAAGGCGGTGGCTTTTACAGTTCCGGTGACGTCGAGTTTTTGAGTAGGGGAGGTGTTTCCGATCCCGACGTTTCCAGTTTCATTCCAGTTTAAAATGTTATTGTGTGTTCCACTAGAACTAACAGTTCCTAAAGTTCCTGTATCATCTAATCTAGTCCCAATAAAAACAGAATTATCAAAATTACTTGAAGTTTCTGAATTAGCCCAATTTCTAAAATAAATTAATTTGTCGTTATTCACTTCTCCATCCAATAATAATTCAGTAGCTTCACTTGTTTCTGTGTTTAAAGTTAATAGTGCTCTTGGACTTGTCGTCCCGATTCCAACGTTTCCATCTTCATCTCCAAAAAACAAAGTATTTGAATTAGTACTATCAGTTATTGAAAATCCACTGCCTTCGTCGGTGGTCATAAGTGTTACTAGATTTGTATTATCTAGATCTTCCAAACGAA
Source organism: uncultured Candidatus Peribacteria bacterium (assembly GCA_964509975.1). Lineage (GTDB taxonomy): Bacteria > Patescibacteriota > Gracilibacteria > UBA4473 > UBA4473 > CAZVBV01. The sequence continues at coordinate 2,821 of CAZDZO010000018.1, read as the reverse complement.
ATGTTGCGGAAGTACTATTTTTGATATGAATGTTACTCAATGGAAGATTTGTTGCAGAAGAATTTCCTACAATAAGATCTTGAACCCTTGCGTCTCCATCTACATGAAGAGGAAGTTGCGGTCCCGCTGTTCCGATACCGACGTTACCATCTTCTTTAAGGAAAAGAGGTAATTCTCCCCCAGTTAAATCTCTAAAATACATTCCGTTAGCATCAGAACCTAGCCCCCATTTATTACTAACTCCTGTTCTTTGGAAAGCTAATTGATATTCATCAGTTGTAGCCAAATCCAATAAATATCCTGGATTACTCGTCCCAATCCCAACATTCCCCGCGATGCTCATATCAGCATTCGTTGCTATTATTTGTTTTCCGCTGACAAGTAACGCAGCACCACCCGTTGGGGTTTCTTCGACATTATCAATACTAACGAGGGTTTTACTTTCTATGATTCGCCACCTTACCATTGGCGCAAAAGAAGTGGTTCTAATTTTAGCATAGACAGACTTATTGGCTCCATCAGTTCCCGTGACACGAATTTCTTCTAAATGTGTGTTGTAACTTTGACGTTTTACATTTATGACTGTTAGCGCAGTCGCATAGGTACTAATGATTTCAATTTCAGCTTCCTCTTCACTATTCGTAGACCCGGTTCCAATTCGGATACGTGTATAACCACGATTTCCTAAAGTAGCTAATTTGATCCAGGAAGAAGTTCCGAGTGGGAGAGTCTTTGTTTGTCCAGCGGGATAATAGAGATTGTAATAACCGTCTGAAAGTTTTACAGATCCATAAACATCTAATTTCGCAGTTGGACTCGTCGTTCCAATCCCAATATTTGTTCCATTATCATAAATCGTTCCTGTTACGAGTTTGGTTCCATTGTCTCGTGGGACGTAGTTAGTCGTGACATCATTGGCAATGTAGCCTTCGACTTGTGCTTCGGAGAGAGATGTAGGGGTTGCCCAAGAAAAAGATCCATCAGCATCAGATCTCAAATATTGTGCAGTGGTTCCATTTCCAGTGACATTGAGTTCATTTGCTCCCACAACATTGGAAGCAATATTGGTTGAGCTCTGAGTACCGGTTACATCTCCTGCAAGAGAACCTGAGTATTGTGCATTCCAAGATGACCAGACAGCGCTGTATCGTACACGAACATAAACCGTATTGGGAGCACTGTATCGTGTGTATTTTTGATAGACCATAGATCCATCTTCAATGACTTCGAGCATACCAGCGAGAGCAATAGGATAATGTGTTCCAGCAGTGGCACCGGAATTTGAATTTTGGTGATAGAGACCTGTAGTGACGAGTGTATCGAGGTCGATACCAGATCCAATATCAGTTTTTTGTGAGAGTATTCGGTTGATATCGATACCATCAAGGAGGTCAGCATCGAGACCGGAACCAGAACCATCAACGGTTTTGATGGCGGTAAGAATCTCGCTAGCTGATTGATCAGCGGTGGCACTTGTTTCTATACCGGCTAGTTTTGTATTGAGAGCAGAGGTAAAGTTCTTTTCCGTTAATCCACCATCTCCTACAGAGTAAGTAGTATTATTATCCGTTCCCCAGCCACCAACTCCTGAACCATCAGATTTCCAGACTTGTCCGGATGTTCCAACAGAGTTAATCGCATAAGGATAGGTGGTATTGTTATCAGCCGCCCATACGGCTGTACCGGATGCAGAGTATTTGAGGAATTGTCCAGAGGCACCACCAGTTGGAATATGCTTGTTGCCCGCGGTGGTTGGATGAACATAGTTATTCGCATTGGTGGCAATAGTATCGAGTTTCGTTCCATCAGTTGAAACATCTCGTCCATCAACGGTTCCAGGAAGTGTTAAGTTTCCAGAACTGTTAAAGGTCATTGTTTTTCGCAATGCCCATCCGCCAG
>CAZDZO010000018.1:0-912 GCA_964509975.1 uncultured Candidatus Peribacteria bacterium | reverse complement strand
CAGTCCAGTTATCAGGGTGTGTATAAAAGTTAATTCCACTTTCTGCTCCAATGTAGACTTGTTCTCCAGTAAGTGCTCCAAGGTTTGATACCATTGTACTTCGTGCTTCTCCTGCACCAAGCACCAAAGAATCATCGGCTCCAAAACTTACCGCTCCACCAACAGTATGTCTTTCTAAGACAGTTTTTCCGTCAAGCGACAAAATAACTCCTGTGTCAGGAGTATAATCTAATTTTCCTGTGAAAGTATCATTTGCATCTGATCTCAAGAAGCTCCCACTACTGAGTGTGTCAACGGTATCGGCATCAAGGCCAGATCCGCTACCATCAACAGTCTTAATCGCGGTGAGGATTTCACTGGCTGATTGATCAGCGGTAGCACTTGTCTCAATGCCATCAAGTTTTGTTTTAAGTGTGGTTGTAAAGTTTTTTTGAGTAAGTCCTCCATCACCTACAGAGTAGGTGGTGTTGTTATCTGTTCCCCAGCCACCAACTCCTGAACCATCAGATTTCCAGACTTGTCCAGAGGTTCCGGCAGAGGGAATCATGTAGGATCCGTATTGTACTTTTGTGGCTGTTAACGTTCCATCTGCTAAGTCTGTAAGATCAGCGTCAAGTGGTTGATATGATCCGGCGGCTTGGATACCGGCTTCAGCAAGAGTGTTATTGACCCATGCGGTTCCATTCCACTTAAGCAATTCTCCAGAAGCGATGGAGGTAATAGTGGTATCAGTGAGACCTGAAACAGTACTCGCAATTCCCGTCAGTCCAGATCCATCTCCGACGAAGGCCGTTGCGGTTACCGTTCCGGCAACATCGAGAGCCGTAGAAGGGGTGGTGTCGCCAATACCGACGTTTCCAGTAGGATCGATTCGCATTCGTTCAGCTCCATTGCCCGTTCCAAAAGTTAAAT
>CAZDZO010000017.1:0-23834 GCA_964509975.1 uncultured Candidatus Peribacteria bacterium | reverse complement strand
TGAATATTTCGTAAGTGAGAGAGTCCGCATCTGCATTTCTTTTTGCTTGTCTTCCTCAACCACTTCGTTTTTTGATGCAGTTATGTAATTAAGATTAAACACAGAAAAATGTAGAGCACCTCTCTTGCCTGTATCTACTAATAGGGGCTCAGAGACGATAAACATATCACTATGAGTCACCGCATGCACCAGCTCCTGGACATGATTTGCAAAACTCTCATGGTTGGTGACTGTTAGTAATGGGTAGTTTGCTTGTATATCTGCATGAGTAACCTTTCTTGGTATTCGCAGACCTCTCCCGATTACCTGTGAGATAAGCAGTTTGGAATTAAATACCTTTTCTTCCATGGGAACAATCTGAAAGACATTGTCCACATCCCATCCTTCAAGGAGTTTGCTTACCGAAAAAATAAACTCTACAGCACCTCCTATCTTATTTGGGTCTATTTCTTCGATATTATCAAGCTTCGCCTTAAATTCACTTTCTGAATTTCCACCCGTTACACAGATCACGCGCTCACGCGCAATGTGTTCGAGTTCGGTTTTTGTGCTTGCATTCCCTTGATTTTGTTCCCACTCCGCGAGAAATTGAACAAATTCCTCTGTTCGTTTCTTGGCATTAGCAATGGTAGGACAATAAAAAACAGTGATCGGCTTCACTTGACGTTTTTCTTCTCTGATATAGCTATATTTTTCAGCATTATCGAGGTGGTTTTTGAGTACAACTTCAAATTTTTTGTAGGTTGTAAACTGAATCGCTCCTTCGTCGGTCTCAGTTCTGATTATTGGATTGATGTCCTTGATGTATTTTTCGTCTATGGCCATCCGGACATTGTAATCATAGATCACATCAGCGAAAAAATCATCACTGTTGTACGGTGTTCCAGTAAACCCGATGTGTCGTGTAATCTTGTGACGTCCATCATCCCGATGATAACGGTCGTCATCATATCTGCCTATTCCTAGCAAAAACTGCATCCAGAGACGCTCATCACGCGCTTCAGATTTTTGTGCATTATCACTGACATCTGCATCCATCTCGAGTTTCGTTTTGGTAGCATTAAACTTAAGGTGTGAATATGCATGATGCACTTCATCAGAAAGCACGAGCACTTCATCGACACCATGGAAAAATGTGTCCTGAATCCCACCAAACGTAAATACAGCATTTATGTTTTCGATGACGATCGTATCATCTTCGATCGCATCATTATCGTTTGCTATCGAAACTGCTTTTCCTTGGTATTCTCTTGGGAGGAGATCGTTCCATTCTTTTTTATCGAGAAACTCTCGAAATTTTTCACGCAAACCTTCCTCGATAATCGTCGATGATGGTCCGAGGACGAGGACACGCCGAGTGAGCCCCATAACGATTGATAGATAGGCGACCGCAAACATCACCCAGGTTTTCCCAGATCCTGTCGCCATGTGCACGACTCCTGAGAGTCTATCAGCTAAAGGGATCTGTCCAATCATCAACTCTTCACTTCCAAATCGTTGACGGATGTGGTCTTTTGCTTTGAAATTTTCTCGAGCGAGATCGGTGATCGTATCATAACTCCCTCCCCAGAGATAGGTCATCGTCTGTTTTATAGCCTCATACTGATACTCGCGGCCAGCAGACATAGCTCGGACATAGTCCTCGATATCGGCAAATCGAAACTTCTCATAGTTACACTTACGGGTATTGATATCAAGCGTGTGTTCTGAGAGATTGAGGGTTTCTACTTTTTTGGTGCGTCGAGTTTGTCTAGCAGGAGTCATGTGATTTATTTGATAAATAGCCGTTTACTTTCATTTCCATGCTTATCGATCGCGATGACAGCGACTGAGTCACTGAGACCTGGGAGTTTGATGGAACCATCTTCTTTGATGTCTTTGGCAAAGACGGTTTTGTCCATATCAAACGGTTTTCCTTCTTCATATCGGTCATCGATGAGCAGCATCGCAATACCTGTAAGGCCCGAAAATCGATTACCATCTTTATCCAATATCTTGGTCTCAAACTTGGTGATCTGAAGTCCCTCATCTGTCCGCATGACCTCTATCTGAACATCTTCGTTAAAGTAGAACGCGGTAGATGATATGAGTTGGTTTACCTGATCTTGACTGGATGGCTGATCTTGGAGCTCGAGATTTCGTGAGACATCTTCGAGGACTTTGTAGGGAAAGGTAAGGATCTTGAATGTAATATCCTTTCCTTCATCATTTTTAAGCGTGGTATCTCCGACATTGGTACAGCTTTCTGGAGTGATGATATGGTATTCCCCTTTGAGTCGTCCACCAGACTGACGGATGATGTCACTCAGATACTCTTCATCGATACGAATCTCACGGAGGTATTCATCATCCCATACTGGATACACTTCTACAGGATTGCTGTCTTTTTCGGCATAGATATTGGCAAACTTGTATCGACTCGACTTCTCATCATCTCGTGTGAGCTGGAAGAGTCCGAGAACAAAGTTGATATAATTATCTTTGTGCTTTCGGAGATCCATCACATGCGAAAAATCATACGCACCGGATGATACTACGCAGAATGGAGTAGCATCGTTTTTGTGCTTATTTTTTAAAACTTCAGAACCTGAAATCGCTTTAGTATTTCCAATACGTAACATTCGCCTCTGCATCGTATATATTGAATGTTTACCAAAGTCTGCAGCAATCCATTTTCGACCCATTTTTTCTGCAGTTGCTGGAGTAGTACCTGATCCTGCAAACACATCTAAAACTAAACCGTTTGGTGGGCATGAAGACTCTATGACCCGTGCCAGTAATTCCTCAGTATTTTCTGTTGGATAGGAGCTTGCAAATGCATATCCTTTGATATCAGTCCAATCAGAATCAAGAATAATATCATCAGTCTGCATATATTCAGGTATTCCATCAATGCGGGCCCCATCTAAATCTACATATGATGTGTCAGGATTAATGCGAATAGTTCCGTTCTTTTCCATTTGTTCCACTCTTTCCTGCTTGTAAGACCAATGCCTACCTTTGGGGGGTAAATAAGTTTTACCAAAGATTATTCTTTCTGGAGGGTTACGTAACCCTGGAGAATGCATACCTCTCCATTCTGCATCTTTGTCATTTTTACAGAAGGTGCACATTCGACCTACTGTGAGTTCATTAAAGTACGGGGTCTGTGATTTAGAATAGAGATAAAGAGAATCCGTTGCTATATTGAATTGTTTAATTCCTCGCAACTGTCTTCGAAATCGGTTAATTACAATTTCATTTCTAAAATTATCCTTTCCGAATATTTCATCTAGAACAACACGCAAATGAGGCCCAAAATGATAGTCAATTCGAACAAATATAGAACCATCTTGTGACAACAGTTCTTTTAATAACATCAATCTTGTGCGCATACCTTCAATAAATTCTGACCCCTCAATTTTCGCAGAGTAGCTTAGAGCACCATCCTTTCCCTCATACTTATCACCCGTCCCGAATGGCGGGTCGATGTAAATCAAATCCACCTTCCCTTTTACCTTGTCTTTGATCATTGGATCCTCATTCCGATAGCATGTTTTGAGAAACTGGAGATTGTCTCCCTGGATAATGAGGTTTCGCCAGTCATCATCCTGTGATTTTCCAAAACACCGATTAGTCTGGAGTGGGGCCGCCCCTATACCAGCACTTGCTTCGGCGAGGATTGCTGCTTTCCTTCTTTTGCCCGCGTATTCGAGTGTTGGGACCTTGGCGCGATCGAGAGCTGCGACATCAAATTTTTCTGCAGTACCTGGGAAAAGTTTTGGGAGTAGGTTTGGAGTTGGTTCGACTCCATTATTGAGCGCATCGATGAGCTGTTGCTTTTCATCGTCGGAGAGATTTGTTTTGATCATGAGATGGGGTTATGAGAAGTTTTTTATGAGAAGCTGATTGAGGACATCTGTCTTGGTTTCTCCTTTGTGTTCTGGGAGCAGGGTGAAGTAGTTGATCCTGAGAAATCGATACCCATAGCTTTCGAGCTCGAGCTGTCTCTGGATGTCATAATCGATAAATTCATTGGAGAGATTGTGGGAGGATACTTCGTTTGGATTTTTGAAATGGTATTCGAGACCGTCATATTCGAGGATGAGCGTCTGTGTTTTGCCACCCCGATTGAGTGTAACCAGGAAATCTGTTCGGTAGTCTGGGATCTTGGCAGCGAACTCTGCTCTGAGATATTTCCCGATCGGAAACTGTGGGATGATATGTACGGCATCCTTGTTGTCTTGGACGAATTTCGTTTGCATCAGGAGTTGGTAGAGTTCTTTTTCTTTTGGAGAATCAAATACCGATTCATCGACCACAAACATGTCGTTCTTTTTGCTTTCTTCGAGTACTCGATGATAGTGCTTTAGGGCATCCCCCAGACGAGTATTGGCATATTTTTCTATGTCTTGGCTGTGTACAAAAACCATGGTGTTTTTGGCACGACTAAATCCGACATTGAGTCGTTGCATCTTGAGTGATCGGACATTGTCAGCCGTTCCTCCGATGACTGGGTATATACTCGCAAGATCGGCGTTATTAATGTTTTTGTCTTCGACAAATGAATAGTAGATGATATCTCGTTCTTCTCCCTGTACATCCCCGACGAACCAGATAGCGAGTTTGTGATTTTGTTTGAGGCGCGGCATGTCGAGTCGTTCTTGTATGGCTTGATCCAGTCGAGCCTGCTGTTCTCGAAATGATGCAATGATCCCAATCGTGCCTGTATAGCCAGAATCAATTCGTTTGGTGATATCATTGATAATGGCATCGATTTCATCGAGATTTGTATTCGGAGCCATCTCACCCTTGGTTTTCACTGACATAAACTGGAGTGTCTGGTCAATCGGCTGGGTGCGAATTCGGTTTACGATGAGTTCGAGCTGTGCGGGTTTGTAGAAAAACTCGTTTGAATAACTGATGATCTCGGGAAAGCTTCGGAAGTGCTCTTTGAGGGATGTGGTATAGTTGGCCATAGCCTTAGCAAACGAAAGTGTGCTCGTACGAATATTAAATGTCTTGAGCCAGAGAATTGTACCGGGAGCGATTTCGTCGGGTCGTACGAGTTGATCACTTTCTTGTTCTTCTTCTGAGTATTCTTTGGATACTTCATTGACGAGTTGTTGCTTAGCCTCTTCACTCACCTGTGTATGAAATTCGTCCTGATAGGCATTTATGATTTCTGAGAAGTAGGAGGTGGAATATTTTGCATTTACATTTACCGCACTGACAGCTCCATATTGGTATTCATCTCCAAAGACGACGACTTGCTTGGCTCGGAGTATCAACGATATAGATTCGGCGATGGATACCTGAGAGGCCTCGTCAATAATAAGGACATCGATCATATCCTCTTCCATCGGGAAGTATTTGGATATCGTAGAGGGCTCTGCGATGAGACAAGAGATATTTTTGAGGAGTACGTCTACTTCTTCACGCGAAAACCGTTTCCCTCCTTCGTACGAGACCTTGATTCGTTGGAGCTCATTGAGGTGATTATTGAGTTTTTTGAAGCGTTCATCGTTGGTGTGTTCTATGCGTTTTTGAGTCAACTCAAAATACTGTTCATTGAGCTCTCCTCGTAATGGGGGCATGACCGAGAGATCCGAGAGATGCGCATGCAACTCAATAAGTCTCCATATTTGTGTTGCCGTATCTGAATTTTTGGTAGCTATAGATCCGAGATTATCTGGGGTAATATCTACGGTGGTGAGCACGTCTCCGTAGACATCAAAGACTTCTACAACAGCCGCTACTATCTCATCCTCAAATATGCCTGGGTTTTCTCGATGTTGTCGAATAGTGGTAAAGATCTCTGGAATGCTCTTTTCAGAATTTTCTGGAAGTGTTTTGTATTCATCGATCCATGCTTCGTATCTGGCAAATCCAATCTTGAATTCAATTTTTCCTGTCGCTTGCGCTAGATCGTTAAGCGTAGCGGTCTCTCGTGTCTTTCCTGCGCTACGCGCAATTGCATCAACAATACTGTTGTGCTGTAGACTTTTTAATTGTTGGATAAGTTTGTCTTTTTTTTCTTTACTTACGCCACGACCGAGGATATTTGCTAGAAATCCACTTGCACCATGATCTGTAGTTAATTCGCCCAAGGGTACATTTGTTTTAAAAACGGTCGCAAGCTCAGCTAAAAGTTTTTTGTAATCCTCTGGGATACTTTTGAGTGAAGTTTTTATTTCTAGCACCTCTTCGGGAACATTATTGACCGTTTCACAGGCTTTCAAAAATTCACCAAGTTGCTCGTATTTCCCATGTATCCATTTGTATTCCTCAATTGATGTACCTTGAAGCGAGGAAAAATGGTTTGCAACGATTGATTTTTGAATATCTGAAATAGCCGCCGTTAGACCGGTGCGTTTTGGGATATTGCCCAATGCTTTTTGAATTGATTCATTAGAGGAAAGTGATTTTGTAAGACTAAAATACTCGACTAATAGTGTATTGGTGTCAGCTGCATTTGCAGATGAATCTATTCGTTCAGATAATAACTGTTCTAACTCTTCGCGAACCGTCTCTGTATCTGATGAAATAGCCTCATTGTTAAATTCTAGAGATCGATCATTTGCGGCATTTACTACGGCAGACTGGAGGGTGTTTTGGAGACCATTTTCAGACCCTGTCTCTTTGTCCATTCGGACTATTGATGGTTTTGATTGCGGATGGAGAGCTTTGAATTTATCGGTAAGCATACGATCTATCACATCCAATGCTTCTTTTTTGTGCGATGTGATCACTACGGATTTATTTTCTTCGTTTGCCCAGTAGGTAAGTGCAGCAATGGTATGTGACTTTCCTGTTCCAGGTGGACCATCTATTACCATGAGACGGTTTTTTTCATTTGCGAGTGCGAGTAAGATTCGTTTTTGTGAATCATTGATCGGTATGGGACTATTAGTGATATAGCGTTGAGGTTTCTTGGCGGGATATTTTTCTTTGTATTCACGAGATACGTTTTCTTGGAAGTTTGGGATATTTCCATCAATATAGGTTGAAACGAGATCGGTAAACCGACTTCCGCCCCCAACGTCCAAACGAGTCATAATCTCGGAATAGTCGAGCAGTTTTTTGTCTTCATTTGTAATAGTTTGTATTCCTATACGACTTTGTACAGAAGGACGCTCTTCCTCATCATGAATAATCTCACGAAATGCTGGTTCAACAATAAATGGAGCAGATATTCCATACTGTGACTGGAGAAAGACCTCTACAGTACCAAGATGTGCATCTGCTTGATCTACTGTGCATGACCGTGGAGTGGTGAGAACTTGCTCAAACTTATAACCATTGATCGCGGGAGAGTTTATGAGAAGTAGGTCTCGCGGAAAAGTGAGTAATACTTCAGATCGTGAGGGTCGTATCTCTATTTCTAGAAAATACAGAGGGAAGGAATTGGTGTCTTTCGATATACTATGAAAAAAGATATAAGCTGTCCCCAGATTTGCAAATTCATTGTATTTTTGAAGGTTATAAAAGAGATCATATAGTACTATGTCTTTTGTTTCTTCCTTTATACTATCGCGAAGTAATTGAATGTATGCTTCAGGGTCTTGGGTATCGTTTCCAAGAATTTGCCATTGATTGAAATGCTCTTGGAGGTAATTATTTAAACCAAAGGTAGATCTTGGAATAGTCGAAATACCAAATTCTTCTTTTTTACTATCTATAAATCTTTCTTGTTGTTTGATAACAATGTTTTCCAATTCCCTTCTTAATGCAATATTAAATTTTCGAATACCCTCTTTCCACACAACATCAGATATATCTACAGACTCTTCTTTTGTGTTTGCTTCTCCCTTTTCATCTACAATGATGATTGTATTTGAATCTGGCAGGTTGTCACTAATGCAGACTTCCAAGTAATTAGTATTATAATTCGCACTCAGGCGTTTGAGTAATTCTTCCTTTACGAGATCCCCTGAGAGCTTGAGTGAGTACTGACCAGGAACAACCGATATTTGTGATAGGTCACCAGTTTTTACGCGTGTCAGTAGTTCGTGTTGAAATTTTGGAAATAATGATACATCGAGCGTAAGTTCATTATCAGTCCACCTGTAGCTAATAAGACGTTTGAAATTAAAACGTGTTTCAGTGAATGTTGCAAAGTAATTAAGGATTTGTTTTGAGAGCTTACCCTTCTTCGCTAAAACAGATTTTGCCATAATTATTAAATATTTAATTTTGTCCACAAAATACGCCTTCTCACTTATAAAATCAAATATTCAAGGGGTTCTATAAAACAACAATAAACCCTTCTTTCAATACCAATCGCTCCTGCAATTCCTTCAACATTTCTCCTTTTTCCCTTGCACTGCCTCGATGAAGGATGAAATTCACATACTCGTTCGCGGTAATAGATTTCCCCTGTTCTCCGTGTCTTATTTTTTCCAACTGATTCCACTTATTCACCTCATGCATAATCTTCCGCTTGAGGTGAATGTTTTCGAGAGAAACTCTGTCCACAAGTATTGAAATCTGTTCAACGAGTTTTTCTTCTCGAATATATTTTGATTTACAACTCTTTCGCCCCGCATGCTTATTGCATTTGTAGTAGGTGTATTCCTTTCCGTGCCGATTGATGTGCGATTCTCCAGAAATTCCACTTCCACAATGTCCACACTTGAGAATGTGGTTGAAGTAAAAATTTTTCCGTCCCCATTTCCCTTTGTCAGAAGTTTTCAGTGCTTTTCGTGCCTTTTCGAAAATCTCTTTTGTAATAATTGGTTCGTGATTGCTTTTGTACCAATTTCCACCACCTTTGGGGAATTCAAATTCTCCGTAGTAGTAGGTGTCTTTGAAGATCCGAAAGATCATACTAATCGGAGGCACTTTTCCTGAACGAGTTCTAAATCCCTCATCAACGAGATATTCCCATACTTGTCGTCCACTGAGTCCTCCGTTTATTAGGTACTCAAATGCCTTTTTGATAAAAGGCGCTCTTTCTTCATCTATGACTACCTTACTTGGCTCTCCAAACCTTGTGCTTCGGATTAACGTATACCCAATCGGAGGTTGTCCGGGTCTTATCCCCAATGCGCACTTCGCCCGAAGCCCTCGTTTTACATTTTTCGCTCGATTGTCATTTTCTAATTTCGCCTGAGAACACAGAATCATCAGAAGAAACTTCTCATCAGGAGTATTGGTGAATGTTTGTCCACTTGTTTGTATTTTTTGCAAACCCCCTTGATCCATTAGGTCCACAAGACCTCCTAAGTCCCCAGCATTTCGACTTAATCGGTCAGGAGCCCATGTGAGTATGGAATTGAATCGTTCTTCCCTAATCCCCTCTAAAAGCTTCCGATATCCATCACGAACACCAGAATCTTTTGCTGACTTACTTTCCCGAATAGTTTCTACAATTTCAACACCTTCTTTTTCTGCAATACGAGTCATTTCCGCTATTTGCGAATCAATACTCATGGCTTGTCGTTCATCCGCTTCTGAGGATTTACGAGCATAAAGGCAGTATCTGAGCGGGATTTGTGCCGATGCCGATTGTTCGTTCCTCATTACGTTAATTGATGACGCAATAGGGGGACAAGGCTAGGACTATCTCATTAAAAATTCCGCCATTTCTCAAAACAAAAGAACGTTCTTGAAAATCAAAAACTTTCGTAAAAAGCTACCACTGGTGGCGGTTCTTGAATAAGTTTGTGTACTGCAAGCGTAAAGGCGTCTGCCAAATCATCATGTTTTTCAACTCCAAAGTTTACCAACTGGTTGATCAAAAGTTCCGTTCCATGTCTTGGGAATTGGATTCGTCCATCCTGAATAAGATTTGATATAGAAGCGATCCGAGATCGCTTGTCTTGCCCGTTGAGTCGAGCTTCTTCGGCAGGAACATTTTCTTGTTTGAGTAAATCAACCAGAGCTGTCTGATATGCAATCGATTCGATATAAAACTTCATCGTATTATCCTTTCCAAAAGTGGCATGCAGTTCTTTGATTTGTTCAATAGTTTTAGGAGAAGTCAGCCGTTTATTGATCATGTGAGGAAGAACAAACAATCTTAAATTTTTTCCGTGACCGTAGACTTTGAAGCACACCATGGCGGTATAATCGGCACTTGATTTTTGGGAAATCGCTAAATCAACACCTACGGCAATATAGCGAAACTTAATTTTGTCTTCGACCGTGTTTTCGGGCAATTCATCGTAGTATCGAATCCAATCTCGATGCACCACTTGGTCTTCGTCTGGGATAATTTTAAGCATAAATTCTCTTTGCCATGCGATTTCATTCCCAATAGATTGTTTTTTCTCCAAAATCTCTTGGTGATTGGCATATAATCCTGGCCACAAAGAATTATCGTTGTTGTCCAGAATGGGATACATCCGAAAACTTCCCTTCATTTGTCCATCAGCAATTCGTGCTTCCAATCGTTTGAGCGTGCAGTCTTCGTGCAGGAGATTTCCAATTACAAACAACTGCATACTTTTGGCTCCCGCAGGAATCACTTCTCCAGTGAGCCAATTGTAGGTTTTGTTTCGCCCTTCTTGGGTTTTACTGGAAGCCATATCTTCGATGTCGTCGCAGATGATAAGATCGGGGCGGTATTGCCCATGTCGAATTCCTCGCATACTCTGTTCCATGGAGACGGCAAAGATCCGAGCGTCGTATTCTTTGAAGTACAGCGAATACGCATTCATCTCATCGCCTTCTTCTTCAAATGACCCAAAGTCTTTTTTTAAAACTTCGTTCATCTCTAATTCTCGACGAATATTCTTTAGATGTTGTCGGGCTTGGTTTTGGGTTTGCCCGACGACCAAGATGAACTTTTTTTGTTTTTCTCCAATAATCGACCAAAGCGGAAACGAGAGATTTATAATCGTTGATTTTCCGGATCCCCGAAAGGCAATAATGGCGACTGTCTTTTGTTTTTCATCTTCGGTGAGGGCGAATATTTCTCGTTGAAAGTCTGCGGTTGGAGCGGTGATGTAAGTGTAAAAGTACGTATGGAAAAACCAGTAATGGCTTTTTTTCGTAACTGCCTTTCGAAAGGCTTTATCAGAAAGCATTTTTTTTCTGATATCCGATTCTGAGTATCTTTCGAGGTTCATTTTTTATGAGTGTTAGTAATATGAGTGTTGGTAATAGGAAAAAGTCCTCCCAAGGTAAGAGCCTTTTGAACCATCTCTCGTTGCTCTTCACTGAGTTCTTTGTCCTCCAGTTTTGCTGTTACTTCGACCCTCTGTGCATAGGATCGGTGTCTGTTTTTGAGCCAAAAGATAATGGCAGTCATGTTTTGATTCTTGATGGCGGATAAAAGTTGCGATTCTGCCATGTCGTTCATGAGTTTCACTCCTTCGCAGAGTGATTCATCCGCATTTCTAGCAAATTCTTCATCTTCTTTTCGCCATCGATAAAAAGTAGCTCGTCCAATACCCAGTTTTTCACAAGCGAGTTGTACGATGGGCGTCTTTTGGAGTTGATCACAAAGAGATTGTTTTTGTTGTTGCCGTTTTTGATCAGCATTCATTTGGAGGAGGGATGAAGAAGTACAGCTTTTTGTTCGGTCAATTTTTCCCATCGGTCGATGATGACCTGACAGTATTTGGGAATGATTTCGATCATCACGCATTGTCTACGGGTCTGTTCACAGGCAATGAGCGTTGATCCACTGCCCCCGAAGGGGTCATACACAATGTCCCCTCGGCGAGTACTATTTAGAATTAATCGACGCAGAACGGATATGTTTTTCATCGTAGGATGAAGATCATTCTTTTTTGTCTTGGGACTAATGAGAACGGATTTGTCTTTAGACTTTAAAAACTCGTGTCTCCCTCTCCATCCGTATGCAATGAGTTCGTGTTGTGGCAGGTAATCAAGTCGCCCAATAACCGCTGCCGTTTTGACCCACACAAGCAATTGCGCCAACTTAAATCCTTCTGCGACCAATGCTTCTCTCATCGCAAACATCATCCGATCAGAATTAAAGATGTAGAATGCATTTTTGTCGGTCAACTGTGTTTTGATGGGGCGAATCCAGTTTTGAGTAAACTGTCGAAATTCTCCATCGGTTTGCAGATGGTCATTGGCAATGGGATCGTGTTCGATTTTAGATTTCGCAAAACTTTTATTGCCCTCGACAAGTGCTACCCCGTAAGGAACATCCGTGAGGATAAGCTTGATTTTGTTGTCCCCCAGCACCATCTGGACATGGGAATCGTTCTGGGCATCTCCACAAATGAGTTTGTGTTCTCCCAGCTGAAAAACGTCGCCGATTTTAATTGAGTTTGGTGACATTGTTATTTGGATTAAGAGCTACGTAACGTTTAATAATGAGGTCACAGAATACAGGTTCGTGTTCTGCGAGAAATGCCTTTCTCCCGAGTTGTTCGCACGCAATGAGCGTTGACCCGGATCCTCCAAACAAATCCAATACAGCGTCTCCTGGACGCGTACAACGCCGAAGTGGGCGATCGTGAAGAACCACTGGTTTTTCCGTACTATGTTGATATTCATTGGTTGGCAATCTTCTCACGAGCCAAATGTCGAGAATATCGAGAATGTCATCGATGGTTCGGTTCCCGTTCGCAATCTCGGGATTCGTAATTTCCGTGAGATTGGAAGCTTTGGGGGACAAATACGGTTTCCCTCGAAGCCCATACACGCAGGGTTCATAGCATTTGTTGAACGCAATCTGAGGCGTCACATTTTGGTTGTTTTTCAACCATAAACAAACCCGTTTGGGATCAACGTTGTTGCATTTATATAAATCCTGCAATAGTCCGATGTAATTCTGATCGCACCAGTAAAAAACATGCGCATCTTCGTGACAGTGCTTCAGTCCATTCTGAAGGGTGGCTTCCAAGAATTCTCGATATTCTGATTCACTTTTATTATCATCAGTCTTGGTTCCCCGATATTTTCCATTTGTGCCAATTCCATTGACATAATCAAATCCTATGTTATACGGAGGATCCGAATAAATCATGTTGATTTTTGTTTTTCCAAGGAGTTTCTTCAAAACCTCTGGATCGGTCGAATCTCCACAGACCAGACGATGCTTTCCCAATTGAAACACATCACCTTCTTTTGTCTCAGGTTTACCAATTTGTTCTAATTCTTCTCGAGTTCTAAACTCATCATCTTCCACTCCCAATGCTTCATCCCAGATAACAGAGAGATCGGAATCATCGAATCCAACATCAAGGAGTAAATCAATGTCGAATTCTTTGAGTATTTCAAAATCCCAATCTCCTGTATTGCGATTGAGGCGGAGATTAAGCTCCTTTTCCTTTTGTTCATCTGGAATGTTCAGATAAACAACGGGGACTTTTGTGTAGCCCAAGTCTTTGGCTACTTTGAGCCTGAAATGACCGCCAATTGTCACATTTTTCCTTTTCGGCGAACTGTTTACGAGTATGGGATCGACTAGTCCGAATCGTTGGATTGACTCGGTTAAATTTTTGATTGCTCTCTCGTTCCATGTACGTGGATTGTAAGTAGCAAGTTTGAGTTCCGAGATAGGAACTTGTACGATATGTATGGATGATTTTTCCATTGTTTCTCTGTTAATAAATACAGAGAAATTTTGAGTTATCTAAAAAAACACATGCCAAGTTTTCCCAAGTTCTTTTTATTTAAGCCGTGTTTTAAAAATAATTTTCTTACTTACACCGAGTTTTATAGAGCTTTTGGCAATATTTAGATCCACAGCTATATTGATTCGTATTTCTTGGTTTGAATCTAACTTGGCAAATTTCACATAAACGATACTCAGATATTTTTAAAAGACTTTGAGAAACCGATAATTCTTCTCCTGTAATAATAGTCCATGCAAAATTCATTCGAGCAATCATATAA
The DNA here is from genome assembly GCA_964509975.1 of uncultured Candidatus Peribacteria bacterium. GTDB lineage: Bacteria > Patescibacteriota > Gracilibacteria > UBA4473 > UBA4473 > CAZVBV01. Next base: position 10,031 of record CAZDZO010000017.1, on the reverse strand, counting down.
TTAATATATTCGCCATTTGCAAAATCACTTTCCCTGATGCCTCTTATATAGGAACGACAAAAAGGAATATAAAAAGACATTGCCTTCATAAAACTATGGGTTCCTAGCGTATCTCGCCAAGCACAGAAATCATTTCGAGAAAAACTATGTTTTTGAAAAATATTTTCCATTTTGGGTTTGTATTTTTCATAAAACCATTTTAGAGCTTCTCGATATTCTTGTCTTCGATTACCTCTGTCTGTTGCTGTGTCATTAGGATATTCCCTAAAAATTTCCTTAATTTTCTCGTCTCGTTCGGTATCTAGTTGATCTAAGACGTCCTCCATGTCCTGATAAAACACCAAGAATTGATTCGCTTCTTTTATTTGTTTTTGAAGGGACTTAACAAATCCAATATTCTTTAGTTTTTCTTTATCAAGTACTTGAGAAAATCCCTGATAAGAATGGAATATTATCTTAAGAAGTAATATTTGTGTTTTATCAAAAAATATTTCGTTATCACCTGCAAACACTGTTGGATTTGTATTTTCCATATGTGTTATTTTTCCCAATATTGGAGATGTTTTTTCTTGTGACGGAAAAGATTTACGCGCCTTCTTAAATCCTTTTTTTATTGGTCCTCCTTTTTTATTGTTAGAATATACAGCTCCATGTTCGTAATAAACATTGGGATCGAGTTTTTCATATTGCGTGTTTTCTAAATTTTCTGGATATACCCAAATCCATCTTTTTTTTTCATTGTGTTCTTTAAAAACTTTTCTTTTCGGGAAACATTCTAAATAGATCCTTTCTACTGGAAAAAATATTTTTTTTCCCAGAGAAACAAAATATCCTTGCTTGATAAGAGTATCCCATTTTTCCGACAAAAATTTTGGAACATTGATTCCGAAAGACGCGTTTCATCTCTAAAGGGAGTTTGCCATTTATTCTGTGGAATCTTCATCTCTGTTTTTATTCTAACGAAAATATGCTACATATTATACTACATGTACATATCTAAATCCGATTTCTTGCTCTACCTTCAGTGTCCAAAACACTTTTGGCTTTGGAAAAAAAAGCGGGAAGTTATTGGTGAAATTGAACTTTCTGATTTCCAGAAACAAATTATCGAACAGGGAAATGAAGTGGAAGGATGGGCACGAAAACTTTATAGGGGGGGAGTTCTTGTGGAATCCAAAGGAATACATGCGGTCGCTGATACTCAAAAGTTTTTGGAAGAAGGAAAGAAACAAATTTTTCAGGCGACATTTCTTGTAGATGGTCTGTATGCGATGGTAGATATCTTGGAATGGAATGAGGAGAATCAGTACTGGATTATTAATGAGGTAAAAGGATCAAGTTCTCAACAAGTAAAAAAAGAAGAACATATTGAGGATGCAACATTTCAGAAGGTTGTTTTAGAAAAAGCAGGACACACCGTTGGGCAAGTAAATCTTATTGAACTCAATAAAGAATTCCGTAAAGACGGGGACATAGTTCCAAAACTGCTTTTAGAGAAAACAGATATTACGGAAAAGGTTACTGAACTTCAGCCGAACATTGAAATTCAAATCGAAGATGTTAAACGATTTCTTGCTAGAGAAGAAGAACCAAAAGTTTGTGAATGTATCTACAAATCAAGAAATAATCATTGTCCGAGTTTTTCGTATAGCCATCCCGAAGTTCCAGATTATTCTGTTCATGATATTGTCCGTATTGGAAACAGTCTTCCGAGACTTCGAGAAATAATTGATAATGATTGGCTTCGTATTGAAGATATTCCATTGGAATATGAATTATCTCCAACTCAAACGAATCATGTTCACGTTACTATCACAGAAAATCCAATTATAGAACGAGAAAAAATTCATAAAGAGTTAGAAAAGCTAGAATATCCATTGTATTTTTTGGATTACGAAACATTTCCCAAAGCAGTTCCTGTGTTTGATGGTTGTTATCCGTACCAACAAGTACCGTTTCAGTACTCGTTGCACATTCTAGCGTCTCCGGAATCAGAACTTGTCCATAAGGAGTTTTTACAAACTGAACTTGAAAATCCCATGTCCATACTCGCACATCAATTAAGGGAAGACATTGGGGACACGGGATCTGTTATCGTCTGGAATAAAAAGTTTGAAGGGAAATGTAATGAAGATTTGGCAGAAACTGTTTCTGAATTAGTAGGATTTATGCATGGGATTAATAATCGTTTCTTTGACCTTATGGAGATATTCAGCAAACAATTATACGTTCACAAGGATTTCAAAGGAAGTGCCTCTATTAAATATGTTTTACCGATTCTTGCTCCAGGTTTTTCGTATAAGGACTTGAATATTCAAGATGGAGGAATGGCACTTACAAGATGGAAAGAAATGATGTTTGATGAGAAAACACAAGAAGAAAAAAATGAAATTGCTAAGAATTTGTTGTCTTATTGTGAACTTGATACCTTGGCAATGGTGAAGATATTAGAAACACTAGAATGCCTTTAATACAGCGCTAATAAATAAAAACAATACCGGATTACTGGGAATATTTACATGGAAAAAGAAATAACAAAAGCCGACGTGGACAATTTCATCAAGTTTTTAGAACTTCTCAAGGAGATCGACGAAGACCAGAATAATCCAAACAAAAAAAGACCGCCTGAAGAATATATTCAATTAAAAAATGGGGAGCTTGTAAAGCTTTAAATCTAAATATTTTCCTTATTTTGACGAAAAAAGACAGCACTTTATATTTTAAGTATCTGTTATCTCTCTTAATTCTCGAATATCTATTCTTGCTTCTTTACAGAAAATTTCCAAAACCTCGATTGAATTATTCCACCCTTTTTCATAATTTTCTTCTTCGAGCTCTGTGCTTGATAAACAACAACAAGGACTTAGAGCAATTGTAGTACAGAAAAATCTATTTGAGTCCTGTGCCTTGCGCCATACTCTTGCTAACTCTTCGATATATTTATCAGAGAGATGACGGATCATTCCTTTTGTTTCGGAAGGCATGAAGAAATAATCAATATCTAAATTAAAGATGAATCGTTCGTTGTTAGTAAACCAAAAATCACAATTTTTTATGTCCTCTGGGAAGAGCTCTCTTCCCATTTGAAATTTATCTCCAATTTTTTGTGTCATAAGAAATAATTCAGAAAAATTATCTTTTCTTTGCTCTATGAAAGGTGAAAAATATGAATCCCATTGAAAAACAGGGAATGACAAATTGCCATCTTCTTTTTCTGCCTCAATATAATCTTCAAAAGAGAGGTGGTTATCAATTTTGGGCATATTAGTAACATCCCCAAATATTAACGAGTCATAATGTTGATCAACATGAAATATTGAATATTTAGAATCCACGGGAACTTCTTGTCCCCAGCACCAGCTGGCACAACGATGGTTATCTATAACATAAAAAGACTTTTCTTCATCACTCTTCCACAAAAAAGAGACTTCGATATTTCGAACCCTAGCTTTATCTTTTTGTATTCCGTTATTTATAATAAACATGTCTATATAATAATATTTTTCATGAAATATCACACTACCAAACCTGAATTGTTCTACACTTCCAATCGAGGAGATCAGTATTGGTTCTCTTGTTCTTATCCAGAAAAAAACAAGCCATCGTTTATGATGGAAATGTGGAATGTTTTTGAGTATGTCGATCTTTATCCAAAAGAAACCTGTGAAATTTGGCACAGGTTTTGGGAATTGATTTATGAAAAAGAGGAGTGGGTGAGGCAGTCTATTCAAAAAGTTCTTCCTGAGTTGGAGAAAGATTATCAAAAATACTTATAATTGCATTATGAAAGACACAGTTATTACAGAGACCTCTATACAGAGACCTCATTTAGTTGTTCTTGGCGCAGGAGCTAGTCTCGCAACACTGCCTAAGGGTGATAAACAAGAGAAAAAACTTCCATTAATGAATAATTTTATAAAAACATTAGGTCTAGATGATCTGTTTGGAGAAAAGGGGTTAGATGCTAATGATAATTTTGAAGAGATTTACAGCGAACTTTATTCATCTGGATCCTGCAGTGAAGTATTGTCTAAACTAGAGAATCGAGTTCATGATTACTTTTCTCGTCTGGAAATAACAGATTCTCCGACTGTTTACGATTTTCTTCTTTTATCTCTTAGAGAGAAAGACGGGATTGCTTCATTCAACTGGGATCCATTGCTTCTTCAGGCATATCAAAGGTGCAGGGAAATAACCAGCAAGTTACCCCAACTTATGTTTCTTCATGGGAATGTCCTACTTGGAACTTGTGAAGGGTGTAATAGTGTCGGGTTAATAAGTAGTAGTTGTAGAGGATGTGGAAAATCATTTGTTCCGACAAAACTTCTTTATCCAATTAAACAAAAAAATTATGAAGACGATTTTTTTATCAAGGATCAGTGGAAAAAGGTTAGATGGTATTGGGAAAATTCCTTCACAGTAACAATTTTTGGGTATGGGGCGCCAGCATCAGATGAGGGAGCTATTAAGCTTTTTAAAGATGCTTGGGGAGAAGTGCACGATCGGAATCTCGAACAAATAGAGATAATTGATATAAGAGACGAAGATGAACTTCATCAATCCTGGGAACCTTTCATTCATACTCATCATTACACAATCCATCGATCATTTTTTGATTCGATAGTTGGAAATTTCCCAAGAAGGAGTAATGAAGCCTTTTGGGCGATGCATATGGATTGTCGATGGATAGATGATCATAAAATTACAGAAGATATGTCTTGGGAAAAATTAGAGTTACATATTCAGAATTTATTGAAGCATGAGAAATAATTCATCCTACTTGAACAAATAATGTGTTCAATTATAACAACGCTTTTCTATCGTGTAACATTTTAGGAACAAGACACCCTTTTTTATAGTGTCTCATCTGTCTCGTTGAGAATGCACGAAATCATTAGAAAACCTAGTTAAAAAGCGACTAAAGTGAGGAGACTCACTATGCCAGCCAATTTATGCACTAAGCAAGATAGTGATTCACTATCTGGCTCTTTGTGCTGTTTCGTGACCCGAATTATTTGGGGCTTTTGGGGATCAGATGGCTTGAAAAAGGGAGTGCGTGTCCCTTTACCCTAGGGGGATGGGGCGGTAAGTGAAAGATTGAAACAATCCCAATACTCTTTATTCTTTTTAAAAAAAAGAGTATTAATGCACAAAAAATGTTTAATAAATAAAATGGATTTCACCCAATATCATTCAAAGTATTATGCAGAATTACTTACTCTGCAGAATAGTTCGGAATCAATTGATAGATTGTCACAATCAATATTCAATGCACAGATTGATTTAAATCCACATCAAGTGGAGGCAGCATTATTTGCATTTAAGTCACCACTATCGAATGGGGTCATTCTGGCTGATGAAGTTGGTCTGGGGAAAACAATTGAAGCAGGTCTTGTCCTTACGCAATATTGGAGTGAACGGAAAAGAAAAATTATTATAATTGTTCCTTCCAGCCTTAGAAAACAGTGGTCAATGGAGCTTAAAGAAAAATTTTTTCTAAACAGTTTTATTTTAGATGGGAATAGTTACAAAAAAGAACTTTTGAAGGGAAATAAAAATCCATTTGAACAAAAGGATAAAATAGTTATTACTTCTTATCATTTTGCAGCAAGACATAGTGAGGCACTCTTCTTAACTGGCTTTCAATTGTCAATAATAGATGAAGCGCATAAGCTGAGAAATTATCATCGTGGGGAAAAATCTAAAATGGCTTTTGCTATTGCAAAAGCTCTAAGAGATACTAAGAAAATTTTATTAACAGCTACTCCTCTGCAAAATTCTTTACTTGAAATATTTGGACTTGTAAGTGTTATTGATAATTTCGTTTTTGGTGACAAAAAATCATTTCAAAAACAGTTTTCAGCGTCAGGGTTGACGATAAGCGACACGAATGATTTAAAAGAAAGATTGAAACCAATAATTAAGAGGACTCTTCGTAAAGATGTTTTGGAGTATATAAATTATACCAAACGAATACCCCTTGTTGAAGAATTCATTCCTTCGAAAGAAGAATTAATTCTTTATGATTTGATTTCTGATTTTTTATTAAGTGAAAATAGATTTTCTATACCATCGGCACAAAAATCACTTATTACATTAGTCGTTAGGAAGCTTATGGCTTCTTCTACACAAGCAATTATTGGGACACTTGAAACATTTGTCAAAAGACTTCGAAAGATGATTGCAGAAAAAAAAATCACTCAAAATGATTTAACTTTCCTTTCAGAGGATGAAGAGGAATTAATTGAAGATTTTCTTGAAGAAGCAGAAGAAGCCGTGGAATTCGATCAACCCATAGAGGAAATAAAATTATTAGACAAAGACATTGAGGCAATTGAAAAAGAAATTAAAGATATTGAAGCCTTTATATATCTAGCAAAAAGTATCGCTGTGGATACGAAGGTTAAATCACTTATGATCGCTTTGCGTAAAGGATTTGAACAACAAATTAAACTTGGAATAAAAAAAGAAAAAGCCATTCTCTTTACGGAGAGCAGGCGAACACAACAATTTCTATTTGATTACCTTAGCGACAATGGATTTAAGGATAAGGTTGTTTTGTTTAATGGAACAAATACAGATGTTAAATCAAAAGAAATTTATAAAGACTGGTTAGAGCAATATAAAGATAGCGAAAGAATTACTGGATCTAAAACGGCGGATATGAAACAGGCTATTGTCGATTATTTCAGAGATAATGCGACTATTTTAATAGCAACAGAAGCGGGCAGTGAAGGTATAAATCTACAATTTTGTAATATGCTTATAAATTATGATTTACCTTGGAATCCACAGAGAATAGAACAAAGAATCGGACGGGTTCATAGGTATGGACAAAAATTTGATGTCGTAGTTATTAATTTTTTAAATAAGAAAAATGCAGCAGATAGAAGAGTTTATGAATTATTATCAAAGAAATTTAATTTATTCGAAGGAGTGTTTGGTGCGTCTGATGAAGTACTTGGAAGTATTGAGAGTGGTGTTGATTTCGAAAAAAGAATATTGGAAATATACCAAACCTGTAGAGATAATAAATCGATAGAAGTGGCTTTTAATAATTTACAAGAAGAATTTAGTGATCAAATAGAAGAGATGACGGTAAAAACGAGACAATCATTATTGGATCATTTTGATGAAGATGTCCATTTAAGATTAAAAGATACGGAATTAAGAAGCATAAATACGGTTGATAGGTTTTCTAGTGTTTTTTGGGATATAACAAAAGCAGAATTAAATGATGTGGCTATATTTCATGATGAAATTAAAGAATTTGAATATCGAGGACATAGTTATCAGCTTATATCTATTGCTAAAAAGAATCTCAATAAACATGCTCATGTATATCGATTAAATAGCACCCTTGGTGAAAAAATAATAAATACAGCAAAACAAAGACGATTGAATCAAACGAAACTTATTTTTAATCTTTCAAATAATAAATACAAAATATCTACACTAGATAAATATAAAAATAAAAAAGGATATCTCACTGCTACAAAAATTTCTATTAACTCTTATGAAACAGAGGAATATATCATTGTTACAGGGCTTACGAATGATTATAAACCAATAGAAGAAGAAATAGCCACGAAATTATTGTCACTGGAAGCAAATTTGTCACAAAAAACAACCATTGATAGCAATGATATAGAAAAACTAGAAAATGAATTTTTAAAGAAAAAAGACATAATTTTGAAGAAAAATGAAGCGACAAATCAAACACATTTCATAAATCAAAGCTTGAAACTTCACAAATGGTCTAATGATAAATTAGTAAGCGTTGAAAAGGAGTTAAAAGACACAAAAGTTAAAATTAAAGAATTAAATAGGCAAAGTGTGTCAACTGAAAGTATAGCAGAACAGACAGTTATACAGTTGCAAATAAAAGCTCAAGAAAGAAAACGAAGAAAAATCCAAAGAGACATTTTTGATATAGAAGAAAAAATAGAAAAAGAACGAGATGAATTAATTGAAGAACTTAAAAAAGCTAAGGAACAAACAGTTGCTACCAGTGAATTGTTTACAATCGAGTGGGAGGTTATTTAGTGATTTGTATTTCTTAATTCAATATTTTATAAAACATTTTTTCAATATAAGTACTCGTATGATCTTCTTGAAATAATACGTTTTTACTTTCAAAAAAGTCATAATTTAAATCAGTATGTAGTATATTTAATGACCGTAATGACGTATTTGATACAACAAAAGAATTTAAACTTATATCGTTGTCTCCCATTTGTGTCTCTATTTCCTTTATTTTTGATGAAAAATTTATTTTAGGATCATTCTTGGGATTTGAATTTCTTATTCCCTTTGGATCTATAAAGTTAATATATTGTTTTTCTCCTTTTTTGATCCACATAATAAAATCCGGATAGAAATTCCCCTCAGTAAAAAATCCAAGCCCTGTTTTGCTTTGATTTCTCAGTAGATACATTTCAATATCTTTGTATTTCGCTGTTTCTTGTTTCATATAAACACTTAAATCTCCTATGAAATCCTTTTCTCCATCATTTAGGTGTATTGGCTTTATTTGAAGTGTTGTTTCACCTTTGTCTTTAAAAATAAGTGGATTGTATAAATGCTTATCAAAAGGGAATACTTTTAAGTCTTTTTTAGAGAGCCTATGTAGTTCGACATCATCAATCTCTTCCTTCTCAAGCATTGTTTTTAGACTATTTAGTCTTTCTATCAAAGCAGTTTCTTTGTCTTCAACGGTAATCGTATAATTCTCAATTAAATTTGCAGAATCTTTTGTTTCATCGAGTTCCCTATATTCTAAAAATTGACTTTCCCATTCGCTTTTTTTGTATTCATAAAAGGCTTTTATATATTTTTTAAGTAATGAAATTATTATTGTTTCAAAATTCGTTAAATTTTTAAAACTGTTGATTTTCATATCAGTCTCGGGGATTTCCAATGTGTACCAATCTTCTTCTTGTAAGAGCTCATAAATCACTTCTTTTGAAATAGATAGGTTACTCCAGCACTTTTCATTTTTAAACTGCTGAAGGGCAAAAAACACATTATCAATATTAATAAAACTTAAATGCTGTGCTTGAAGCTTTTCACTATTAAATTCAAGTACATTTCCTCTCTGATCCTCACTGTCCAAAACATCAACTTGTTTATAAAGGTTGAGCAATACTTTCTTAAATATTGTTTTGTTTTGCTCATGCTTTAAATCAAGGCTCACTTCTCTTTTAAAATCCCTGTCTTTTTGTAAATCTAATACTTTTAGTTTTTTTGTTTTATACTTCTTGTCATAGATTACTGGCATGACAAATTCAATTCTTTCATCCGTCGGGATTCCTTCACTTTTAAGATATTCTTTGAAGGTTTTCATATAATCAGCCTTGAGACCAAATATATGAAGTGTTTCAATGGCTTGATGTTTTCTTTCTAATTCCTTACCTCGAAGAGCTCGACTTCTTTTTAAGCAAAAATCATGACCCTTTAATCTTACCCCTCGACCAAAAAGTTGAATAACTTGTGATCCTTCTGATCTTCCCACGTTCATAAGCCCCATAGTGGACACGCGCCAACTATTCCAACCTTCACTAAATTTCTTTGATCCGATCAGTATATGTAGGTTTGATGAATCTTCATTTATTGTTTGAAATAACGAATTTGAAAAGTCTTTACTAGAAATAGTAATACCATTTGATTCACACAGCTTTACTAATTTATCACTATCTCCAACATTAATAACTCCAAAATATTCGTTTTCTCCAATTTTTAAACCAATTTCTCCATCAACCCCTTTTAGGTTTTCTATATGGAGCATCCCGCTTGTGGTATTAAAAACAAGCTTCAATAGGTTATCATATATTTCAGATGCAGACAGCTTTAAGTATTCTAAAAAAATGAATTTATTATCAAAAATATCAAGACCCTTACTTGTTTGAAGTCCGCTGTCGAGACTCATTATTTTTTCAATATTCGTGATACTTTCGTTTTTATTCTTTATAAATTTAGGGTCAAGACTAGAACAGCGAGTTATTTTTAAGTATTTCTAACATTTTACCATA
>CAZDZO010000016.1:0-24657 GCA_964509975.1 uncultured Candidatus Peribacteria bacterium | reverse complement strand
CTACTTCTTCCCCCGAGAGTCCGAATAGTGACAGCGTCTTGAGTTTTGCCAGCATTGCTCCGATTATGCAGAGTGTTGAATGAAAAGAAACCGACCGATTTTATAATTTCTTCACATTTGGGATCCGGATCCGAGGTCGGATCCGGATCCCAAAGACTCCCAAAAAAAATTGCGTTTTCCCTTAATCTCAGGTATAATTCTTCGAAATTAATACAAAAACAAATATGTTACTTCTCTCTTCTCAATCTTTTCCACATTACGGACTTGAACGATTTTTTGATTTTGCCAAAAAGGCAGGATTTGATGGAGTTGAAATTACGGTTAATGGAAATTTTGACACCCAAAACGCAAAGTATCTAAAAGATCTTGAAAAACGATTTTCTATGCCAATCCGTGCATTCTCTATGCCTCAAAAAAGCGAAGGAGAATATTTCGCAGCCTATCAATTAACGGTTCGAGAATTTAATCGAATCAGTTTAAATTTAAGTTCACCGCAGAGTTTTTCTTTTGGATATAAAAAATGGCTTGAAGAGATTGTGCCGAAATTGTGTCAAAAATATGATCTCCAACTCAATAGACGAAATGTCCAAACCAAAGCGATGTTTGGGGTTTTGCCTGATCGTCCAGAAAATTCTATGTTTAGTTTGCGAGAAAAAGGGCGTGTTTGTCTCGACCTTTCTGCTCTCTGGGCCAACAAAGAAGAATCTATGCGAACAATCGAGTTCTTGGGAGACAATCTTCATCATGTCTATTTGTCGAATGTTCACCGAAACATTCCTTATTCTCCGCTACCAGTGGGGATTTTACCACTTGAAAGTTTTTTGAAAAAACTGGCACAAAAACACTTCAAAGGAGACTTCACACTCGTCATTTCTCCAAAGAATTTACAAGAAGGAAATGATGAAAAGATGATTGAGATTCTGAAGGAATCGCGAGATTATTTTGATAAATATTTTACAAAATTAGTAGCGTAAATAAAAAAGTTCCAATGAATGACTCCATAGCTACTTGACTTTATCTGTTTTTATTGTGATAATATTTGTGATTAATTTCCCTTTATGGAACTCTTCGAAAACGTTGATGAACCAATATCTCCTAAAAATCCTTGGAGAAACTATTTAACGGCTATTGCAACATTAAAAGCAAATCCAGAACTTTTTGTTCCTTTTGGTGATGCTGATACTACTGAAAAAATGATTGGATATCTCGGAATTGGGCACATGATTGGGAGTAGTTTTATGAAAATGATGGCAAGCAAATGGGAAAAAGAACAACAAGAACAACGAGCATTAAATAAACAATTACAATCCCAAGGCAAACAACTCGAACAACTCAAAGTTGCAGAAGAAACAATTCGGACAAAAATTGCGAAGTTCCTTGGTCTTCGGTAAAGTGCTAACGTGAAATTCATCCTCAATACCGCCGTCGATCCTCATTTCTGTGCGCTTTTTGACGAAGCCAACAATTTGATCGAGAGACAAACCTGGGAGAATCGGAAACTCGATGGACAAGAGATGTTTGATTTTCTGAAGAATCACGAAGGAAAAATAACCTTCTGTGGTGGCGTGACCGGTCCCGGAGGATTTTCAAGCTTACGGGCTGGTGGTGGTGTTTTGAACGCTGTGAGCGTGGCTCACAACATCCCTGTGCATCAGGTACGAGCTGACAAGTGGATTGAACAACTCCTCGAATCACGAGATTTTCTGTTGAACTCTTTTTCCGATGGTGTGTTTTATCAGGAGAATGATGAATTAGTGAGAATTACGATTGACAAAGCAGGTGACAAATTTGATCAACCTATGTTCGTCGGTCTCTTGCCTGCAGAAAAACAGGAGAAGATTTCAAAAACCTTCAATCATTCTCTTGAGGGGAGTGAACAGGTTTTGTTAAAAGTTCTCAAAGAATCAGAATCCCAAGAACAATTCCATGCGGATTATGAATTTCCGGCGGTGTAGCGCCCCCTGTCATTCCGGCTTGCCCGGAATCAGATAAAAACTTGGAATATATTTAAAAGCGTTAGCGCGGTACCAATGTCGGTTATTTCGTTTTACTCTGGACACAAGAGGATAACTCATCCGATCCTGGACAAGCCAGGATGACTGAGGTTGTTAAGATGACTATTAATATTTTCTTAACAAATCATTGAACACATTTTTTGTTCAATCTTTACTTCTGCGTCAAACTCTTCAACGCTCGAATAAATGCCTTTCGTGCCTCGTGTGATTGCTCAAAGGACACTTTCATATCCGTTTCATGTGCGATACGATTACGCAAATGATGAAACTTCCACACATCGTGTTCGTTTTTAAACATCTTTGAAACCTGACTAACCGTTTCTGCCGCTGTCATCTTTTTTTCGGGATAGATTTTTCCGATTGCTGCCACAAATAATTTATGAGATTCAATCAATGCGTGCGCTGGATCAAGCGTATGAGTATTATTAATCTTATGAGAAAAAAGATTAAAATCTTCTCGATTTAATTTTTTCTTTTTTCCTCTACAAAGAAGGAAGAGCCCTCCCATCATCAGGATAACACCGAACCCAAGTAGTAAAAAATCCATATTTTAGAGGTTTATCATTTTTACGGGACTCTCATATATTGTACGTTTTCCCCTGAATTTCGTTACGAGTTTCAGGTTTGTTTTCCCCTTTATATTTCGAAGCATTTGAAATTGCAAATATTGTTTTGGATTTTTAACTTTTTCAGAATAAATAATTTGTTCTCTCTGCTCTGCAAAAAGTTCAACCCATTCAATTTCTCTTGGATCAGGAACCGTAACATCGACAGAGATTGAGTTTCTGTACGACACAGTATTACTAATCTCCGGATAACTAATCTGAAGGAGACGTTGTCGTTCGTAAGTAATCGGAATAGATTTTGTATTCACGTTACCATGATAATCCCATGCTTTCACCGCAAGCTGATGAATCCCCAAATCCATACTTGTTTGAATTGTAGTTCTATACGGAGACTTCTCCTGAAATCCCAAACTCACATCATCAAGAAAAAATTCCACAACCTTCACTCCAGAAGAAGCATCTTTTACATCCACCAAAACCTGCACTTCTGAATCGATCGGAATTTTTTGTCGCCCAACCGGTCCCATAAAAATAATCTCCGGTCCCATGATATCAGGAGCAATTTCCACTTCAATTTCATGTTCTGAGGAATGAAAAAGTTCATCAATCGCCACTGCTCGAATCGTATGTTTAGTTCCAAAATCAATTGATGTTGGAATCTTAAACACACCTGTCCACGGATACCTTATTCCATCTGCGACCAATTGATCGTCAAGATAATATTCCACAGCTTTAACCCCATATTTCGCGGAAACAGTAACCGAAATTTCCACTTGTCCACGCGCGAGAGAGCCCTTGTTTCGAGGAGAAACAATCTGAATCTCTGGTGCATTTTGCCGCGTAAATCGATTGTGAATATCATCTGGTGGATTGCGAAATCGTGACGTAAAATTCCCAAAAACACGATCTTGTTTCTTTGGTTCTTCGTCCATAATCGCTCCCAATGACGTCATAAATTTCGGATGCGTTTCAATCCATTCTTTTACCGGATTTTGCCAGTTTGGCATATCAGGACGAACTGATTCCAACCCTGTTAGAGCATACTTTCGTGTCCGTGCATAGAATGGCGTAAATTGCGTTGCCGGTCGTCCAGAGACCTTATCGATTTCAATCATTTTCACTGCATCATCAAGATCTGTCGGAATCGAAAAAGAAGCAAACACTTCCTCTCTCACCAATTTTGGTGGTGTCATCGGAGAAGCAATTTTTCCAGAATATTTATTAACCTGTCGTACTTCTAACGGCGTTGGTTCGTTATATAATTTTTCCGAATCAGCGCCTTTTTCAATGAGATTTTCATGCGCATCGTTCATGAATTTCTTCCAAATAGGAGCCGCTACCGCGAGTCCCGTAGCACCAGATTTCATCGGTTCTCCACGATTATTTCCTACCCAAACACCCGTTACCAAATGCGGAGTGAATCCCACTGTCCAAGAATCCCCAGGAACCGTAATAAATTCTGGATTTTTTTCTTTATCCACTGGCTTCTTTTCATCAAATTCTGGATTTTCTACTTTTCGATTCGAAGTCCCTGTTTTGGCTCCATTATTTTGTCCTTCCAGTTGTAATAAGATATTCCAATCGAATCCATCTGTTGTCGGACGAGTCGTTTCATCGGTGAGAATATGACGCACAAGCGCCGCAACTTCGCCATCGAGTCCTTCTTTCTTTCCTCTCTCTGGGGCAAATGATTCAAGCACTTCTCCATCAGAATTCTGTACTTCAAGAATCGCTGTCGGTTCGAAATAAGATCCATCGCCGGTGAACACTTGAAAGGCAGCAATATGTGAAAGTGGTTCCACTTCCGCTACTCCAATCCCAAGGGCTACTCCGTGCATTTCCGCATCTCCTTCGTAGATAATTCCGAGTTTATCAGCCACCTTGAGCACATTTTCTGGATCCGCAATATACGCTGTTTTGACCGCGGGGATATTGAGACTTTTGTTCAAAGAATCTCGCATAGAAACCGGACCGGAGAATTCCCCATCAAAGTTTTGGGGTTGATAATTTCCTCCAAAATCTGTTTCCACATCAAAGAGTACCGTTGCGGGAAAATATCCTTCTTGAAACGCTGTCGCGTACACAAACGGTTTAAAACTCGATCCAGGTTGGCGACGTGAAGTCAGTACATCTACTTGTCCGTCGTTTTCGAAATCAAAGTAATCCTTCCCTCCCACATACGCTAAAATTTGTCCGTTGTCAGGATTAACTGATGCAAGTGCAACATTCTTTGCACCGTAGGTATCTTCGTAGTGCGGAGATTTGAGATCAATGATGTCTTCCGCCATCTGTTGTAAATCATGGTCGAGTGTGGTGTAGATGCGAAGTCCCCCATTTTTCAAAAACTCTTTTCCATATTTTTCCTCCAAACGTTCGCGCACGTAAAACACAAAGTGTGGAGCTTTAATATCTGTTCTGTATTGGGTAAATTCGATTTCTTTGGCTTGAGCCCAGGCGGTTTTGAATTCTTCGAAAGAAATCTTTTTCAAATCCAGCATTCGTTGAAGTACCAAATCTTTTCGTCCTTTTTTGTAGGTTTTCTCCCCCGTATCCTCATCATACTCGTAATATCCCATGAGGAGATCTTTGTTGGATCCATACGGACTAAACCGAGTTGGCGCCACCGGAAGTGAGGCGAGAATCGAAGCCTCGGCAATGGTCAAATCCTTTGCTGATTTATTGAAAAACGTCTTGGCTGCTGCCTCAATCCCATGAGCGTTATTTCCGTAGGGAATATTATTCAAATAAAGTTCTAAAATTTCATCTTTGGAATAATTCATCTCAACTTTAATCGAGAGTAAAAGTTCGTTGAATTTACGCGTGATTGTTTTTTCTCGAGAGAGGAATGTATTTTTCACCAACTGTTGTGTAATCGTCGATCCTCCCCGTGATGACCCGATGTTGAAAAAGTGGTTAAGAACTGCTTTGATAATACCTCCGAGATCAAATCCAAAGTGTGAATAAAACGAATCATCCTCAATAGAAATAGTCGCATCAATCATGTATTGTGGAATTTCTGACAACGGAATGTGCTCTCTATTTTCGTCTCCATGAATCACGTAAAGAATGTGCTCATTGGGATCCTCTTCCTCATCAAGAGCTCCTCGATCATAAATAATAGTTGATTCAGCAAATGCTAACTGGTCAGCATTGCTCACCGATGGCAAAAACAACCAACCGTAAAAAAACAGTCCAAAAAATACCAATCCCACAAACAACAAAAAGAATCTCTTAAACCCCCATTTATGGGCTTTCCTATGCGGACAAATTCTTTTCCAAATCGCCTGGATTTTTCCAGTTTTTTTTCTGCGACGATTAAATTTTTGGATTTTCATTTTTTTCTCAGCATTTTTAGCATAAAATGAAGCAGAATGAAAATTTCTCCATCGATTTTAGACGCTGATTTTGAAGCTTTGCAAAGCGAGGTCAACTCAATCGCGAGTGCCGACCGAATTCATCTCGACATAATGGACGGGAAATACGTTCCACGAGAGACTTTTCGCGCTTCTGATTTAGCACACGTTGAGTTTCCACTTCCAATTGAAGCTCACCTCATGGTAAATGACCCGAAAAGTTTTTTTGATGAATTTGAAAATCTGGGCGTCATAGGTATTACATTTCACATTGAGACACAAGAGGAAGAGGCTACCTTGAAATTGTTTGAAGATTTGAAGACACGAGGTCTCAAAGCGGGAATTTGCATTGATGGATACACAGGCGATGAGGCCTTATCCGATGAAGTTTTAAAGAATGTCGACAAGATTCTCGTCATGTCGGTCAAAGCCGGAAAGGGCGGACAATCATTTATGACAGAGAGTTTGGATAAGATTAAAGCGATTCGAAGAAGAGGATTCAAGGGGGAGATCGAAGTTGATGGCGGTGTGACGTTGCTTAACGTTGGGGAACTTAAGGAAGCTGGAGCTGACATCGTGGTCGTCGGAAGTTTCCTTATGAAAAAAGGACCGACAGAACGTCAGGCGATAATTCGGGAGTTTCAGGAGGTGTAGGGGGATTTTCGATTGCCAATCCTCGATCAGAGCCGAGGACCTGTTTTCGATTGCCGATTTAAGTTATTTCCTTTGAAATTGATAGCATACGCTTTGTCATTCCGAGTGAAACCAAGGAATCCCTTTTTATTAAATTTGTATAAAGCAATAAGCTTGCTTTTTTTTAGTACCTCCTTATAATGTACACAATTCTGTACATAACTAAAAATGACTACACTCTCCCTCAGTAACGCACGAACAAAACTTCCCCAGATAGTAAAATCTGTAAACGAAGAATTTGATCGGATTGTGATTACCGTAAATGGAACTTCAAAAGCAATGGTTATTGCACCTGAAGAAATTGAGGCATACGAAGAAACCATTGCAACACTCTCAAATACAGAAACAATGAAAGCCTTAGTTCAATCTGAAAAAGATTGGAAAAATGGCGATGTCTATTCTCATGACGATGTATTTGGAGAATGAAAAAGGTACTCTATTCCTCCGTTGCCAAAAAGAATATTCAAGAACTTGATTCAAGTATAAAAAGAAGAATAAAGGTAAAAATAGAATCTCTTGCTGATGGGAAAATTCAGGGGCTTTTTTTACGAAAGCCACTTCAGAATTATCAAAAATTGAGAGTTGGACTGTATCGAATAATTTTTCAGGAAAAAGGTAAAAATACTATTTTTGTGTATTCCATAGAACACAGAGGAGTTGTCTATAAAAACATATCCTCTAAGTAATTTTTTTAATAGTAGCACCAAGGGGAATCTGTTTTTTGCTGTGCAAAAATTCAGAAGGGCGAACCCGGGTTCTCTTCCCCGTTTGTGTTCCACAAGGTAAGAAGACGGCTACACCCTTCGGGTATATCCGCCTTCTTACTGGTAGCGCCAAGGGGAATCGAACCCCTGTTGCAGGAATGAGAATCCTGTGTCCTAACCACTAGACGATGGCGCCTCGTCGGCATAAACTTCATTGAGCTCGTCCCGTTAAACGGAACTCACGAGTTTTGTTTCAAAAGAACAGCGCGATTGTGCTAATTTTTGGAAAAATTTCAAATTTTTGTTACCCTTTCTTCCCATGAAGAAAATTGTGATCGTCACCGCGCATCCAGAAAAAGAAAGTCTTTGCCATGCAAACGCAGACGCGATTGAACGTGGCGCGAAGAAGCAAAGATTTGAAGTGGTGCGATTTGAAGCGCATGATTTTGAGATGTTGAAAACAAATCCCATCAAACACGGTTTCCCAGTACAATTTACCGCTCCTCGTGATGCAATTATGGATGCTCACGCGGTTGTGTTTTGTGCACCAATGTGGAATTTTGCTGCTCCTAGTGCCATGAAATCCTTCCTCGATGGAGTTGTGCAAACGAAGTATTTTTTCACCTTTGTGCCAAATAAACTTTCAACGTGGTTGGTGAAAATATTACCCCTTGGGAAAGTCCTCCCCACCGCTGGGCCAAAGGGACTTTTGAAAACAAAAAAAGTTTTGGTTGTCTCCACTTCTGATGGACCGACGTGGTATTATCGAATTTTCCCTAGTCACAATCACGTGTACCACCTGCTTAAACATATTTTCAATTACTGTGGAGTGAAGAAGGTGGATTTGAGAAGTTTGGGAATGACACGAAAACGAAGTGACAAAGAAATTTCACAGTGGTTAAAGCGCCTTGAAGAATACCCGTTCTAAAAACAACGAGAGCCCCTTTCACCATTGCATTTGCTCGTTTTTTGTGATATAATTTGGAGATGAAGTGGATTTTTTCTCAACGATCTGAAAAAAATAATTCTCAATTTCTTTTCCGAGAAGTGTGGGGTAATGTGGAAACTGAATCACAAGAGACTGATTTTGAAGGAGAATTAGCAGGACTCAAAACAGATGTAGCAAATATCTCTGTCGAAAGTTTAACGTATCCTGATATTTTCCCTGGAGAAAAACATCCTTATTGGGAAAAAGACAATTATGACTATTTCAAAATACTCCAGAATGAAAAAGGACGGAAAGGAGAATTCTCAGCAGAGGAACGGAAGAATAGAACCGAACGACTTATTGTTGATGAAAAAACAGTAGAACTTTTTCGTGATGAAGGAACAACATTTTATGTCGTAAAAAAAGGCGACACTATTAACGGAATACGAAGCAGGCTCGCACAAATTCCTGAGTTTTCTTATTTGGAAGAATCTTTTTACGCCCATCCAGCTGCTAACGAAAAGGGCGAAGATATTTCAGCCTATACCCGAAATATTTCCGCATTTAATATTCTCCCACGTCATATAAAGGTAGGAATGTACATTCCCATTCCATTAAAAATAGATGATCGACGATTGAGTTATAAGCAAGTTACCAACTATTGTTATGAAGGAATATGTGAAATGAAAGAAGATTCTTTTTATAAAGAACAAGTGAAGGACATCGTCGAAGAGCATGGTGAAAAGAAATTGTTAGAAATTATGATTGCGTTTGCACGTAGTGAAACCGCTGCCAATACTGAACAAGCTATTGGGGAATATTCTTTTCAGCGATACGAAGGAGATCGAGGGCATCATGAATATTCATTTACGATGTTTCATATTTTGATGCAGGGACCAGGACTCCGAGCACGTCGACGACTTGGACTTACGGAAGGACAGTGTTATCACCCCAAGAATGCGGCTAAACTTTTTCTTGGTTATTGGCTTGAGAAGGTTTGTAATTCCAAAGGGGAATTTGATGCTTCGAAAGTTGATCCCTATTTCAAAATGGAAACGCTTGCTGATTTCAAGAAATCAGGGAGATGGTACTGTGGGAGATCTAGTTATGGACATAAACTTAAAACGAATTTTGAATATGCTGAAAAGCGCCTTAAAGATGTCACTATTCCAGAAGGAAAAATCATCGTAGAACCGGAAGAGATTTTCATCGAACCAGAAGAAATCATCGTAGAACCCGAAGAGATCGTTGTCGAACCAGAAGAGATTATTGAACCAGAGGAAATCGTGAGATACTCTTTCGAAGAGCTTACAAACTATCTGGAGCAACATCCAAACCCTGAACGAAATATCACCGTTTCAAAAGATGAATTGGGAAATGTTATTGCCTCTATCAACCGAGAAGATCCAAAAACTCATGAGATTAAACTTCTTGAAGTACACATTGAAGAAATTATTGTTTCTGAAGACGTAACCTTGAACACGCTTGCTCGCTGGCTTTCTGGCGATGGAATGATTAGTGGGACCGTCCTTGAACTCTTGCAATCACTAAACCCTGAAGCCGCAAAAGATGGCATTCGACCAGAACGAACTCAAGTTCTCGATGAAGGTCAAATACTTCGTGTTCCAGGAAATATGATCGCCGTTCCAGATGGAAAACTTTCTGATTTTGTAAAAGTCTGGTATCCAGGACGAAAATCAGAAATTGCTATTGATTTTGTAAAACGACTCAATGGGAAAGATCCTGCCGATGAAATCATTCGTGTAGGAGAAACCATTCTTATTCCAGGACTTCAAAGTCCTTCGGGAAAAGCGAAACAAGAAGTCGAAATTAAAAAACAAGAAGAAGCTAAAGAGTCTGCTATAGACAAAGAATCCACTTTTTATCGAGTTGGACAAGGAAACATATTAAACAGCGCTATCAAAAATGCACACTGGGACATTCGACAAGAAATGGATCAACCAATCTTCAAATCCGATGGAGAACTTGATGATGCCGCGACCCGTGTTCAAAAATACATCAATGATATTTATAAAAAAAGTACCTATTACGCGACAGATCGTGTCTGTGTGGGGAAAGATAAATACGGTCCTTACCTTCGTTTTCAACGGGGAAAACACACGAGTAAAAAACTGCGTGTAAAGTAATCCATTTGAAAAAAACCCTAAACTGAATACGCTCCGAATGATGTTTACGGGGATTGTTCAGCACGTTGGGAAAATATCAAAAATCGATGGAAACAAGTTCACCATCGAGCATGCTTTTGGGAAATCTTTTGAAATTGGGGAATCGGTGGCGATCAATGGAGCGTGTATGACGGTCCTCGCACATGACTCGATAAAGTCGTCTCAACAAGTTGAGACTCCAAGAACTTCGTCATGTTCTCGTCTCGCTCGTACGGAGCTTCCTGCTTCGCAGAACTACCCCGCACTCGCGCAAAAAACAGGAACGTTTACTGTGGAAATGATGGAGGAGTCACGAAACCGCACGGTGTTTGGGTTTTCTAAGGAAGGTGATGAAGTTAATCTGGAACGATCGGCGATTATTGGAGAACGAAATTCAGGACACAATGTCACGGGACATATCGATCAAGTCGGTGAGATTTTGAAGTTGGAAAAAATGTCGGATTACTGGATTTTTAGAATTGGAATGAGCAAAGACAATGCGAAACTTATCGTGGAAAAAGGTTCTGTGGCGATAGATGGGATTTCACTCACTGTTTCTGATGAAGGTGAATATTGGTTTGAAGTTTCCATCCTCCCCTACACGATGGAGGAGACCAATCTGCATACGAAGAAGGCTGGAGACAAGGTAAACATTGAATTCGATATTCTTGGAAAATACCTTTTGAAAAACACTTGCCCCCCTTTGTCTTCCTGAATTTAGTTCAGGATCCAGGCATCTTCTTAAAAAACGATAATAGATTCCAAACTAAATTTGGAATAACAGGAACAAAAAATGAACTTCCTCGATCACGCCGTCAAAATCGCACAACAGGTGGACCCCCACCTGACCAGCCCCAATCCACGTGTTGGATGTGTAGTTGTTCGTGATGGAGAGATCGTGAGTGAGGGAGTGCATGAGCGATTCGGTGAACCACACGCAGAAGTAATTTCTTTGATGGGATCCGGATCCGGGGGGGGATCCGAATCCGACCCCGGATCCGGATCCCAAATCTACCTCACCCTCGAACCCTGCGACCATTTCGAGGGAAAGAAAACTCCCTCCTGCACAGACCTCCTCATGGAAGCAAAACCGCAGAAGGTGGTCATTGGTTGTCTCGATCCGAGGTTTGAAGGGCGAAGTGTTGAGCGATTAAGAAAAGCCGGCATTGAAGTAGAAGTCGTGGATCATGAAGGAAGTAGACTGTTGAACACATTTTTTGTTCAATCTTTTAAACAAAAGCGTCCGTATCTCACGTTAAAATTGGCACAAAGTCTCGATGGGAAAATTCATTGGGATTCGGATCCGGGGGGGGATCCGGATCCGATTTCAAACAAAAAATCCCACACACTTGTCCATCATCTCCGCGCCCAGCATCGCGCCATCCTCACTACCACTGAAACCGTGCGCATTGATGATCCGTTATTGAACGTGCGATTGGAGAATTTTCACAGACCTTTTTCAGATCCTGATCTCATTATTCTCGGTGATCGACCAGTGAAAAAACAAGCGAAGATTTTCTCCATATCATCCTCTCCCTCTGGGGGAGGAATCGAAGGTGGGGATCGCGAAATACACACCTTTCCCAATCAGAATTTAAAGAAAACACTCGAGCAATGTTATGAAATGGGCATTGATTCGATCCTGACCGAATGTGGCGCCGAGATGTCAACCAAGTTATTACAAGAAGGCTTGGTGAATGAGATCATTCTCTTTACCGCCCCATACATTGCTGGCACGGGAAAAAATACTTTTACTGAAGAGATGTCACTCGCGAATTTTAAGATTATTGAAACAAAAGAACTCGATGGCGATATGATAATAATGTTGACAAAGGGTTGCCATGTTTTAAATAATTCGTATAATGGCAGAAGATTAAATCCTAAAAAATGAAAAAAACTGGTGAAACAAAAGAGATCCAAATGGGAATAACTATTCATGATGCAATAGTTTCTGTATTAGAAAAAGACTTACGAAAGAATATAGAAAAAGAATTACATCCTTTAGTGGGATTGAATCAAGATGAAGCAAATATCCCCAAGATAGCAGCAAATCTTGATGCCATATCAGCTGGAGATACTCTCTTTAAAATAAATTTTGAACAACAAGTTCGAAAAGAACTCCCTGATGGAGTAATAGTTCATATAACCGGTGATGATTTTATGAAAGCAGCCTACGAAATTATTACAAAGTTAAAAAGAGAAATAGCCAATCAAACATCAGCTGCTGTTAGTGCCTAAAACTCCATTTGTGAGAAATTGATTTTCGCCTACACTCTTTTTCGATGAACGAACTTCTCTTTCTCGGTTTCTCGGTATTTTTACTCGCCCTCGGTTTAACGGCATTCCGCTTTGGGAAGATGTACATTTTCATCCTCATTGCGGTCTACAGCCTCCTGATGAATATCTTTGTACTGAAGCAATTCACGCTCTTTGGATTCGTGGTCACGGGAGGAAATGCCTTGTATGGATCTGTATTTCTCCTCACCGACATCTTGTCTGAACATTATGGGAAGAAAGAGGCGCTCAAATCCGTCGTAGTAGGTTTTCTGGTTTCTGGAATATTTGTGGTGGCTACGCAAGTCCTCCTTGCTTTTGGTCCCAATGAATTTGATTTCGCGCATCCAGCAATGGCAACTCTCTTCACGGTAACGCCAAGAATATTGCTAGGGTCAATGTTGGCCTACGCGATTGCACAAAGCTTCGATGTCTGGGCATTTGCAAAAATCAAACAATGGACCGGTGATAAATTTCTCTTTTTGAGAAACAACGGATCGACTCTTATTTCGCAAGCAATCGATACGCTCATTTTCACCGCCGTGGGACTGACTACTTTTTCTTGGTTGCCATTTGAAGGCGTAATTTCTACTGAAATTTTCTGGTCAGTTGCAATTGCGACCTACTTAATAAAAATCATCGTCGCGTTTATCGACACACCGTTTTTGTATCTCAGTTATTGGGTAAAGAAATTCAAAGGAAAGACCATTTGAAAATAATACAAAAAACCGTATCTTACGAGCCAGATGACAAGAAATTGTTCCAAGTGCAACACCTCTTTTGAGTTTACAGAAGCAGACCATGCTTTTTTGGAAAAAGTATCTCCGAAATGTGATGGCAAAACACTTCTTATTCCGGAGCCAGAAAAATGTCCTGATTGTCGGATGCAACAAAAGATGAATTTCCGAAACGAGCGACATTTATATCGACGAAAATCTTCGCTTTCTGGAAATGGAATTATTTCTATTTATCACGAAAGTTCTCCACACCGAGTTTTTCATCCTGATGAATGGTGGGGCGACAACTGGAATGGAACTGATTTCGAAAAAGATTTTGATTTCTCTCGGCCATTTTTTGAACAGTTCAAAGAACTTCTTATCGCCGTTCCTCGCATTGGATTATTTAATGTGAATCCGACGAATTCTGAATTTTGTCAGCAGGCTTATAACAATAAAAATTGCTACCTCTGCACCGTGATCACTGAATGTGAAGACTGCATGTATATCTCTCATGCGAATAAAGACACCGACTGTTTTGATTGTGATTACGTGCAAAATTGCCAATTGTGTTTCGGGTGTTTAGATAGTGACAAACTCTATAATTGTGCGGATTGTCAGAGTTGCCAAAATTCAAGTGACCTTACTTTTTGTTACGACTGCATAGGTTGTGATAATTGCTTCGGGTGTTTTGGGTTGAGAAAAAAACAATTCCAGATTTTTAACACACAGTATTCCAAAGAAGATTATTTCAAACAACTCGAAGAACTTGGAAAAAATAAGTTTTCAAAATTCGATCTTTATCGAAAGAAATTCCAAGAAGCCCTTGTCGATGCTCCACAACGGGAAAGTTGGAGTCTCAACACGGTTGATTGTGTTGGGAATTATCTTATCAATGCAAAGAATTGTCAGATGTGTTTTGATTCTTTTGAAATCCAAGATTGCAAAAACTGCACGTGGATTTTTGAAAGTCATGATATTCATGATGTGTATGGGTTAGGAAAAAGTGACTGGCTCTACGATTGTCTCGGAAATGAGAATGCCCATACTGGAGCGTTTAATACATTTGTCTCAGACAGTAACGATATGTATTACTCTGATTGTTGTTTTTATTCTTCCAATTTGTTTGGATGTGCGGGATTGCGAAATAAGAAATTTCACATTCTCAATAAAGAATATACACCCGAAGAATACGATCAGATGATTCCCAAGATTGTAGAACACATGAAAAAACACGGAGAATGGGGAAAATTTCCTCCCGTAGAACTCTCTCCTTTTGGGTATGATGAATCGGTGGCAAATGAGAATTTCCCTCTCACAAAAGATGACGCCGAGAAAGCGGGTTTCATTTGGACTGGACATGTAGAACAACGTCCAAGCGCGACAAAAGTCGTTCCGGCAAAAGATATCCCCGATGATATTACTGATGTGACAGATGAAATTTTGGACTGGGCTATTGAATGTGAAACTTCGACAAAACTTTTCAAAATCCAAGAAAAGGAATTGAAATTTTATCGAACCGCAAAACTTCCGATTCCCAGGAAACATCCTGACGAACGATACAAAAAACGAATGAATAAACGAAATTCACGAAAAATACATGAACGAGAATGCCTTGAATGTAAGACGAAAATTCTCACAACATTTGATCCCACTCGCCCAGAAAAAGTGTTTTGCGAAAAATGTTATTTAGCGAAGTTGTACTAAGATTTTGTTGGTGAAAAAGCCTGAATAAAACCAAGCTTTAGGGTCATTCCGATCCCGCTAAGCGGAAAGGAATCCCTTCTTTTTAAAAATCCCCCAAACATGCCTGCAAGCAGGCAGGCCCCCTTTAACAAGGGGGCTTTAAATTCCTCCCCTGTTAAGGGGAGGTTATGAGGGGTTTATTTTTCCTCACTGGCTCCTGGATATTCCGCAGAGCGGAATTCCGGGATGACGAGGGGTGAGTACAAGTTGAATATTCCCCCTTTTTTCCCTATAATCCCCTTACAATGCACGAGAAAATTATCATCTTGGATTTCGGAGGACAATACGCGCATCTTATCGCAAGTAGGATTCGACGACTCAATGTGCTCGCAGAAATTATGGCGCCAGATGAAGCAAATGCGAAGAATATGAGTGATGACAATATTAAAGGAATTATTCTTTCGGGAGGGCCACAAAGCGTCTTTGCCGATGACTCCCCTTCGACTGATGCAGGAATATTTGAACTGGGGAAACCAATCTTGGGGCTCTGCTATGGACATCAATATTTCGCTCATGCACTGGGAGGAACTGTAGCTCCGGGAACCACTGGAGAATTTGGACGATCCGAGTTTACACAAGACGGGAAATGCCCAATTTTCAAAGGCGTTCCAGAGGTTTCCACCGTCTGGATGAATCATGTGGATGCCGTTGGAGAATTCGCTCCAGGATTTAAAATCTGTGGATCAACGCCTCATTGTGCGACAGCTGCGGCATGGGACAAGGAAAGAAATTTTTTCTCATTACAATTTCATGTGGAAGTAACTCATACGGATTTTGGAGAACAAATGTTCGAAAACTTTTTGGATATTTGTGAATGTAAACGTGATTGGAGTGTGGAGAAATTCTTTGAAGAACAAGAGAAAAATTTGAAAGAAGTCGTCGGTGACAAAAATGTATTCCTGTTTGTTTCAGGTGGTGTTGATTCCACAGTATCTTTTTCATTTCTGACCAAGATATTTGGAGCGGATCGAGTAAAAGGTCTGTTTGTAGATACCGGAATGATGCGCCAAGGCGAAGTTGAGCAAGTAGAAACTTCTGTTCGCGCCATTGGGGCTGATCTAACGACTCTCAGTGAAGGGAGTCGATTCCTTGGAAATTTAAAAGGCGTGGCTGATCCCGAAAAGAAACGAGAAATCATCGGACACACGTTTCTTGATGTGCAGAACGATTTCTTCACGAAACATGATCTTCATGAAAATTGGATCTTGGCACAGGGAACGATTTATCCTGATACGATTGAAACTGGTGGAACCAAGCATGCTTCAAAAATCAAAACCCATCATAATCGGGCGCCTGAGGTGCAAAAATTGATTGATGCGGGAAAGATCATAGAACCGATCAAAGAGCTCTACAAAGACGAGGTACGACGTCTGGGAGAACATCTCGGACTCCCACATGATCTCGTGTGGCGACATCCATTTCCCGGACCAGGATTGGGAGTGCGAATTTTGTGTAACGATGAAGTGATTGATGCACCACTCGTGAATAAGGTGTCTGGGTTCACGCTTCAAGAAAACAAGAAACCCTTCATCGTATTACCAATTAAATCGGTAGGCGTTCAGGGAGACTTTCGGACATACAAGCATCCGGCAATCCTCACTAAACTCCCAGGAGAAAAAACGCTCGATAATTTGGAAAAACACGCGACGCGTCTGATTAACCATTACAAAGAAATCAATCGATGCATCTTTCCACTCGGACAAAGTTACTCCGGTTACATCAAACACATAACGATGAGTAAAACTGACATGTCGGTAAAACGAGTGAAGCTATTGCAAAAAGCCGATGATATCGTCACCAGAACATTGCGAGAAATGAATCTGTACGAAAAAGTCTGGCAGTTCCCGACCGTACTGTTGCCAATTGCCTTTAACAATGTAGGAACTGAATCGATTGTGCTCCGACCGATTGATTCTATCGATGCGATGAGTGCGAGTGTGGGGAAACTGCCGTGGGAATTCTTTGAGAAAGTAGCCAATGAGATTCTACAAGATACGGAAATCTCTGCTGTATTCTTGGACGTAACGAGCAAACCCCCTGGAACGATTGAGTGGGAATAAGACAATTTCTGATTGCCAATTTTCGATTTCGAATTTTACTTTTTAACTCTTAGACTCTTCAACTCTTAAACTATGAAATTTAAAGCCATTCTCTTCGACAACGACGGAGTCCTTATGGATACCGAAGGTTTGTATTTTGAAGCGTGTCGAGATGCGTTGGCTGAGATTGGAATTTCCTATACACCCGAACTCTATGCCCATTACACATTGCATAATAATTTAGGGGTGATCGGATATCTCACGGAAGAAAAAGGATACTCAATGGAAGAAGCCCAAAAAGTGCGTAAACGCTGGCTGGAAAACTATTACGAACTTACTAAAACCGAAACGAAACTCTTTCCGGAAACCCTAGACGTATTAAATGCACTCAAGGGAAAATATCGATTAGGACTCGTAACCGGAGCAAGGCGACAAGAAACGGCTGTGAAGTTCGAAACCGCCCCCATTCAACCGTTCTTTGAACTCATTGCAGTGAGAGAAGATTATAATCAATCCAAACCATTACCAGATCCCTACCTCTACGCCGCGAAACAACTTAATCTCAAACCGGAAGACTGTCTCGTTATCGAAGATTCCCCTCGTGGAGCAATAGCCGCAAAAGCAGCTGGTATGACTTGTCATATTATTCCAAATGGCATGACTGCGAATCTCGAATTTCCAGAGGTCGATAGAAGGTTAGAAAGTTTAGATGAATTAATCCCGCTCCTTTTGTCATCCCGACCGTAGCGGAGGGATCCCTTAGTCTGCAAATATGTTAATGAATATCTTTCACAAAGGATTTATATTCTTTGGGAGTCTTTAACGAAAATAGGAGCGTCTGAAGGGATTCCTCTGTTCCGCTTCGCTCCAATCGGAATGACAAGGGTGGGGTTAACTTCCCATCAATTTCAGTCCTACAAGCCCAACGAAAATAACTGCAATCCAGAACCATTGAGCCCGGATAAGTTTTTCACCATACAAGAAATGAGCAATAACAATAGAAACCAGTATTCCCCCCGCTCCAATAGCATTGGCAATCCCGAGTGGTCCCAAAGTAATTGCATACGCGAAGCATCCCGTTCCAATAATGGTCGGCCAAGATACCAGTGCAATCGTTCCAAATTCTTTCCATGACACACGGGCAATTTTTTGTGCAGAAATTGAACGCAAAATTCCAAAGAGAAGCGCAAAAAGACCAATCAGTGTTTCCCACACATATGCAGAAAGAAACGGATCTACTTCTCGCGAAAGCTTACTCATGTAGTAAAAGGAGAATCCCGCAAGAATTGCTGAAACAAAGGTAAGAAAAATTCCTTTTGCCACTTTATTATCCAGATGCGCAAATTCATTTTTTTGCATAGCAAGTGCCCCTCCTGCAATAAGAATAAGAGTTACAAAAAAGAGTTCATTCCAAAGTGGAATTTCTCCAAAAAAGAAAAATCCCAAAACAAACACAATTACCACACTAAAGAGTCTTCCAAAGACTGTTTTAACGCCTACTGGCAAAGACTTCACCGCCCACAGACTCAAAGTCAACGCCGCCGCTCCCGTCGCTCCTGCGATGAGGAATTCCTGAATAACCGGTAGTATCAACAAAGATCCAAAGCTCTCCTTTGAAGCAAAAAACAAAAGTGGCGTCATACTAATTCCAAGCGACAAGTTTCGATAAATCGAAATCGAAAGCCCATCATGCTTCCGTGCATAATGTGTAATAAGCGTTCCTTGTATGGAATACGCAATCATCGCCAGAACTGCAAGGAGAAAAAACATCGTGGAAGGATTCTATTAGCTTTTGGAAAAATGTCGATTCTTTGGTTCTGGATGAAACCGGAGTTCATCGTCGGTGAAAATGATGACTGCGCCTTTTTTTTTGAAATCGGGATTCTTTTTGATTTTGGTGATTTGAAGAGGAGCCAAGATTTTATCAGACCACGATCGTGGTTTCTTTGTAGGGGCGCATTGCAATGCGCCCGTACGTTTTGTAGAGACGCGATTAATCGCGTCTCTACAATTAATTGCGCCTTTATAATCAACGTTATCAAATCCTTCCCCGAACGCCTTCACCCACTCTTTATTCTCGTGCACAAAAGTAAGGAATATCGCTTGTGGATCATACAAAGGGATGTTGTGTGTGAAGAGCTTTGCTGAATACAAATCTTGTTCAATGATTTTCAATTGATGGTCAGCAATAAAATGATTCGGACAAATTTTTCCCGCGTGATGATGCGGTTTGGCGAGTTGGTTGAATATTTTCAAAACGAGGAATGTGAAAAATCTTGCCGTCCATATTTGTCCTGATTTCGCGATGATGAAGAAATCAATATCCGACTCCTTCGTCCCTCTTCCCTCTGCCACACTCCCCGATAGAAAAATAGCCCGCACACCCGGACAACGTCCAAGAATTTTTGCCCATCGGTGTGCTTTTTTGTGAAGAATATCCATACAAAATTATTATAACAAACAAAAAGAAAATATCCTCATTCCCCTGCAGAGGGGAACCCAGTCAATCAGAATATTCCTTGAAAATAATAAATAAGGATTTTTTTATCGACTAGGTTCCTGCCTTCGCAGGAATGAGGGGGAATGTTTATTTTTACAACCCCAACAACGTCGCATCCCATACCAAAGACTTTCCGGCGATAAATGCTTCTGAAACTGACTCGTCTATTTGAAACTCATCTCCGTTGAATACTTGATCACGGAAGAAGTCGTACTTTGCACCTAGCACCTCTGACTCTTGAGAAAGGTATCGAAACTTTTCTCCATGCATCCGGTAAAACAAAAAGCTTTCCGCAAAATCTTCAAAACAACTCGCCATCGCATATCCCGACACGAAGTCTGCACGAGAGACATCCTCTCTTTTTTTGTCTGAAGTTTTCCAAGCAAGAGAGTAAAAATCCACACTCGGATCGTCATTGAAGAATATTTTTGATTTGTCGCGAAAGTTGCTGACTCCTCCATTGATACTTTTCAACCCCCCAAGATCAATCACGTGTCCAAATTCATGTACCAATACCGCCACCATCTCGTCATCTGTCGTTATGGAATCCGTGTGAAGAATGATTTTCTTACTATTCGCCATCCCTCGAGAAGGATGTTTTTGATTTTTAATCACAAGATTTTTAAGAACATTAATCTGTTCTGGTTCAAATGATGACAATACCTTTCGCACATTTTGTTTCACTTTGAGAAGTGCAATTCTGTCTTCTCTTGTTTTTTGAAATTTCTGTGCAGAAAAATGCCCATTCCAATTTGGCATTTTAACCGAAGGAAACGGTCGCGTACGTACCACACGAAGTCGTTGCCGAACAGGGACCTGAACGGGCGCTGACAGATGCATATCCACCGGCATTTCTGCTGGCGCTGTAAACGCAATGAGACCAAGAAAAAGTGCAATAAAAAACATACGAGGTGAATTATCATCCTTTGTGTGTATGTTTGTTTTTACAAAGTGTTTTTAGACTATTTTATTGGAAATGTCAAGTAATCTCTTTCAACAAAGGAGTATGCTCCCTTATTCAATAAACTCATTTCAACAACTCCAAAAACTCCTCCACACTCATCTTTTGATCTTTCTCTTCTCCGTACTTTCGCACGGTGAGATTTTTGTTCTTCACTTCTTCATCACCAATAATGATTGAAAAAGGAATTTTGTGTGTCTGTGCGTTTCGAATTCGTTTCCCAAGAGTCTCGCTCGCTTCATAAAATTCTGCTCGACCACCCTTATCTTTTATCTGCGAAAGGACTTTCTCAGCAAATTTTTTATGACTATCAGACACTGGTAATATGTGTACTTGCACCGGAGCCAACCATGTTGGAAACGCTCCCGCATAATGTTCGATTAAAATTCCCATAAATCGTTCTAAACTTCCAAGAAGTGCACGGTGAATTACAAAAGGACGTTCTTCTTCTCCCTTCTCATTCACATACGTCATGTCGAATCGTGTCGGCAAATTGAAATCAAACTGAATTGTTGAGAGTTGCCACTTTCGCCCAAGACAATCTTTCACTTTGAAATCCATCTTCGGACCATAAAACGCTGCCTCTCCTTTTTCTTCGATATAAGGAATCTTTTTTTCTTCTAATACTTTTTTTATCGATGCTTCTGCCCTATCCCAATCCTTATCATCTCCAAGATACTTATCACTTTCAGAATCACGCAATGATGCATGAACTTCAATTTCCATGCCAAATGTTTCGTTCAAAACAAACCATCCAAAATCAAGAATCTTTTTCATTTCTTCTTCTATTTGGGTGCTTCGGCAAATAATATGGGCATCATCTTGTGTGAACCCTCTCACACGAGTAAGCCCCCCAAGTTCTCCTTTTTGTTCATACCGATACACCGTCCCAAACTCATAATATCGCAAAGGTAAATCTCGATAAGAATGGAGGTCATCATTATAAATCGCCATGTGAAATGGACAATTCATTGGCTTCAATAAATAAATCTCGCTTTCACTCACTTTCCTTTCATCCTGATAATCAGATAACGATTGTCCTACTTGTATCGGCGGAAACATGGAATCGTTATAAAAACCCCAGTGTCCTGATTTTTCCCACAAGGCTTTTTTTCCAATGTGTGGAGTATACAACGGTTGATAACCTCTCTTCATTTGTTCTTCTTCAAACCACCGTCTGAGTTGTGTAAGAATCATGGCTCCTTTTGGTTTCCAAAGTGGCAACCCACTCCCCACTTCAGGATCAATCGCATAGAGTCCGAGATCTTTTCCGAGTCGACGATGATCTCGTTTTTCTGCTTCTTCGAGCAAGTGAAGATATTCTTCCAGTTTCTCCGGAGTCTCAAATACCACTCCATAAATTCGAGTCAGCATGGGATTTTTTTCATCCCCTCTCCAGTACGCTCCCGCGACTTTCATAAGTTTAAATACTCCCAGTTCGCCAGTAGATTTCAAATGTGGTCCTGCACAAATATCTCGGTACACGACTCGTCCACTGTCATCAACAAAATCGTACGCGGAAATATCTTCTCCTTTTTCCACAATGCCATCAATAAGCTCTAGTTTTAACGAATCGTTCGCCCATTCTTTTCGGGCTTCTTTTTCTGTGAACATCTTTTTTTCAATTTTGAAATT
This sequence comes from uncultured Candidatus Peribacteria bacterium, assembly GCA_964509975.1. GTDB lineage: Bacteria > Patescibacteriota > Gracilibacteria > UBA4473 > UBA4473 > CAZVBV01. The sequence goes on along the minus strand of CAZDZO010000016.1, from coordinate 2,362 downwards.
TTTGTTCACCAGCCATCGCATTTTTTTCTCAATCGATTTGAACTCCTTCTCTGACAAAGATTCTTCTCCGAGATCGAAATCTTGGTAGAACATATCGTCCGTCCATGGACCCACTCCGAGTTTGATATCGGGATAGATCATTTTCACAGCAGCGGTCATCACATGCGAACCAGTGTGGCGTCGGCAGACTTCGAGATTGGAATTATTATCAGACATAAATATTTAAGTTTTAAAAAATCTCCGAGATTATCGGGGCGTTGTGGTAGTCATCGTTGTTGTTGTTTTCACGATGTGAATTTTAAATTGAGGAGGTATAAAGTCAAATTTACTTTTTTTTCAACACATATTTCTCTACAATACAGGCAACTTAATTCTAAACCCACCCACCCCATGTCGAAAAAACGTGTTGCTATCAACGGTTTCGGTCGTATTGGACGCGCCGTAGCCCGCATTATTTTGTCTGATTTTTCAGACGAACTCGAACTGGTCGCTATCAATGATCCGTCTCCTACCGAGACAACAGCTCATCTTTTTAAATTTGATTCCAATTACGGAACGTACGACAAAGAGATTGTTATCGAAAAAGAAGGAGACAAAGAATTCCTCAATGTTGAAGGTGTGAAAATTCACAGCTTTTCAACACGAGAAATCAAAGAACTTCCTTGGGGAGATCTTGATGTTGATATCGTACTTGAATGTACTGGTGTCTTCCGAACACAAGAAAAATGCCAACCACACATCGATCAAGGAGCAAAGAAAGTTCTCCTTTCTGCTCCCGCCAAAGACGATGGATGGCGATCAATTGTCCTTGGTGTAAATGAAGAACAGTTAGAAGATTCTGACGTATTCGTTTCAAATGCCAGTTGTACGACAAATTGTCTCGCACCTGTGGCGAAAGTACTCCACGACAACTTTGAAATCAAAGCCGGTCTCATGACGACCATCCACGCGTATACAAATGATCAACGAATCTTGGATGTAAGTCATAAAGATCTCCGTCGAGCACGAGCTGGAGCCGTCAACATGATCCCAACATCAACCGGAGCAGCAAAGGCTGTCGGAATCGTGATTCCTTCTCTCAAAGGAAAAATGACAGGACTCGCTATTCGTGTACCAACTCCAACCGTCTCTCTTGTAGACTTGGTAGTGAAGCTCGGAAAAACAGTAACGGCTGAAGAAATAAACATCGCACTCAAAAAAGCGTCTGACGCCAATCCAACAATTCTTGGATTTGAAACGCGACCATGCGTATCAAAAGATTTCCAATGTGATCCACGGAGTTCTATTGTGGACGCGGCTGAAACGATGGTTATTGATGACATGGTAAAAGTACTCGCTTGGTATGATAACGAATGGGGGTACTCTGTCAGATATGTTGAGTTGGCGACAATGATGTAGGTTGTTAATATTTCAATAAAAAGAGGGGTCCCGCAGTGCGGGGCTCTTTTCTTTATAATGCCCAACGTATTGACAACTTCTAGAAAATAATCTATTTAAGACGTGTCTGCGCTTTCAATTTTTTGAAATTGAAACGTGGCAAGTGTTCTTTAAAAGAAAATGTGTGAGGAATTTTTAAGCGATCACTTTGACTATCTATAAGGTGATCAAGGTGATCGTTTAATTATTAATTTGTTCTAACAAAAACCTTAAATATATGGCTACAAGAAACTGTATTATTGGTGTTCAAAATAACATCAACGAGCGAGCGCACTTGCAATCCTTGCTTGATCGCATAAATAAAAGTGCTGAATTCAATTTGATGGAGACCTATACCGTTGAAAGCTTAATGAAGGATGTTCCGGAAAATAAAAAAATAGTACTCCAGTTTTCTACCGACCCGGGAATCAAGACTATTCGCATCGAAACAACAGATACAATCTATTGTGAGTGGAACCCAAAAGTAATTGATTTTTTAGCGATAGCTTCCATTTTTATTTAAAACTATTTTTTTTGAAGACACTGAGAAGGCATAGATAAATTCTATGCCTTTTTTGAACACATTTTTTGTTCAATCTTTTGGAATATATTTTTCCTATTCGTAGGGGACAGACATGTCTGTCCCCCGAAAAGGGCTAGGCATGCCTAGCCCCTACAATACAAATCTGTTTTGAATTTTAACAAGAGGTTTAAACCCCTTGTTAACCAATCAACCACAAGGGATTTCCCCTACAACTTTTTAACTTTTAGACTCTTTGACTCTTTAATTTTTCTAAAAACTATTAACTACAAACTATTGACTATTTTCCCGTTCTCACCTATAATACTTGTGATCAGGCGGTTAAAAACCTTTTCTGAAGACAACAGAACTCGTCCCACGCCGAACGAAAATCAAATGTCTGCTCTTTTTACCAGATGATCACTC
>CAZDZO010000015.1:0-24969 GCA_964509975.1 uncultured Candidatus Peribacteria bacterium | reverse complement strand
GTTTCTCCACCCTTTCCGATAATCACTCGAATAAATTCTGGATTAATCTTGAATGAATCAATTCGCGGTGCGTATTCGTTCATTTCTTTTCGTGATTCTGGAATGGCTTTGAGCATCTCCTCCAGAATGTGAGCTCGTGCTGCTTGAGATTTTTGCAACGCTTCTTCAAGCAGTGACATTTTGAGTCCTTTCACTTTGATATCCAATTGAAGAGCGGTAATTCCGTTCTGGTCTCCGGTTACTTTGAAGTCCATGTCTCCGTCGAAATCTTCGAATGACATGATGTCTGTCAAGATTCGGTAATCCCCTGTTTCAGCGTTCATCAAAAGTCCCATCGCGACTCCTGAGATTGGACGTTTGATAGGCACTCCTGCGTCCATCAAAGACAATGTTGATCCACAAACCGCTGCCATAGATGATGATCCGTTGCAGGTAAGAATTTCAGAAACCACACGTACGGTGTACGGAAAGTTATCTTCAACTCGGTCTGGCATCATGTATTTGAGCGCTCGTTCTCCGAGCATTCCGTGACCAATTTCTCGTCGTCCTGTTGAACGAAGTGGTCGAACTTCTCCAACCGATGATGGTGGAAAGTTGTAGTGATGCATGTAGTATTTCTTCACTTCATTTTGATCTGGATCGTCGATGATTTGGTAATCACCAGGACCTCCCAATGTAGTCATAGACAAAGATTGCGTTTCTCCACGTTGGAACAACGCTGATCCGTGTACTCGTGGAAAAAGACTAACTTCACATTGAAGTGGTCGTACGTCATCCACTTCTCTAGCGTCGATTCGTTTTCCTGTTTCGAATACTCGTTTTCGCATCGCTGCCGCGAATCGTTTTTCAAAGAAATAAAGCAAGTCTCCTTTCTTTACTTCGTCATTTTCGATTTGCTCTTTGCAGGCTTCGAGAAGTTTCTCTTCTCCGTCGTGCAACGCTTGTTTAATTTCTACTTTTCCAGCTCCCTTAATCGCTTCGAATTCCGCTTCTGTCATATTTTTATCAACGAGTTCTTTCGCTACCTCACTTGGTTCTTGAAGGGTTGGAACTTTTTGTTCGATATTTCCCATCTTTTTTACGAGTTCTTTTTGAGCTGCGCAAACTTTCTTAATTTCATCGTGTCCAAACTGCAACGCTCCGATCATTTCTTTATCAGAAACAAGATTCGCTCCGGCTTCCATCATGAGCACTGAGTCTTCCGTTCCCGCGAGAATAAGATCGAGTTTTCCGTTTTCTACTTCTTCAAAGGTTGGATCAAGGAAGTAAGACCCGTCGTCTTTCATCCCTACTCGTACCGCCCCCACTGCATCTTCCAAAGGAAGTCCTCCGAGAAGGCAGGCCATTGAAGCAGCATTAATCATGGTTGCTGTTGTAGTGTGCACGCTGTCTGCTTGAAGCAATGTTCCGACAATTTGAACATCGTTCCGCATCATCTTTGGGAACATTGGACGAAGAGGACGATCTGTCATTCGTGCTGTGAGAATAGCTGCCTCTGGTGGTCGAGCTTCTCGTTTAAGGAATCGTGACCCCTTAAATTTACCTGTGGCGTAAAATTTAGGATCGAAATCCACCATCATAGGAAAGAAGTCTATTCCGTCCTTCGCCGTGTCTGTCATTCCTGCTGTACAGAGAATAACGATGTCGCCATATGTAGCGACTGTGGAACCATTAGCGAGTAATGCTAATTTCCCTGTCTCAAAAGACAAGGTCTTTCCACCTATTTCTACCGAAACCGATTGTGTGTTTTGCATTGAGCAAAAGATTAAAAAATAATCTCCGTAAGTCTTTTGCTCGGAATAAAATTGAGGAATTTTTCGAAAGGAAAAACGCCCGGATTTACTCCGAGCCGAAGTTCTATTTACGGAGGCCTAGTGCTTTAGTAACTTGCGCGTATTGTGCCGCATCGTTCATTTGTAAGTATCGAAGTAATTTTCTTCGTTTTCCAACCATACCAATAAGCCCTCGTCGTGAGTGCTTGTCTTTGGAGTGTGTTTTCAAGTGATCAGAAAGCATTTCAATTTTGTTCGTCAAAACAGCGATCTGAACTTGTGAAGACCCTGTATCCTTCGCATGTGTTTGATGTGTCTTAATAACTTCTTTCTTTGCTACTCTTGGTTTTGCTTTAGTCACAACTTTTTTCGTAGCTTTTTTAGCGGGAGCCTTTACGGTTGTTTTTTTTGCAACGGGCTTTTTATCCTTGTCTGGCGAAGTTTTTTTAACGGAGCCAGATTCTTTTTTTACGGTTTCTTCTTTTGTCATATGAGAAAATTAAATCGCGCAGATTGTAGAGCTTCACGACCTTTCGTCAAGCTTTTTTTAAGCGAAAAAATCCCCCCCTCATTCCTGCGAAAGCAGGAACCTAGTCAGTTAAGGAATTCCTTATTTTGTCTTTCACAAAAGAAATAATGATTTTTATTGACTGGGTTCCCCTCTTCAGGGGAATGAGGAGATTGTTGAAATTATTGATAATGGAAAATCACTCCAAATGCTCCTTCAAAATTTTCAAAATCTTATCCGAACGAACCGCATAAGAAATATCTTTGAATCGATCTGCTCCAACAAGAATCCCAAACACTTGTCCTCGATCCCCAAAAATTGGAGATCCTGAATTTGGGAGTTGTGCAATACCAGAGATAACAATACGTTCTGTTTTGAGAGAATTTTCTTGAATGTTTTCAGAAATAGAACGCACTTCTTCTGTAGTGAGAGAAGAGGTTTCATCAATCCAAAAAATCGGCTCTCCGAGTACTGGTGGATGAGTACTCCACACGGGGGCATCCAACATCCACGTGTCCATTTCAAAAAAAAGAAGATCATCCTCAAAAGCCCGCGCAATGATATGAATAGGGTCTGTTTTCCAAAAAAGTTTATCGTATTTTTCTTTCAAATGATCCGCTGTTACAAAGATTTGACCTTGTACAGATACGGCCATTCCGATTTTATTTCCTTCGCTATCATGAAGAAAAATGTGTGCTGGAATCGTGGGGCGTTTTGTTTCTGTAGAAGGACGATGACTTGAATGAATAAGCGCATCCATAGAAACTTGTTGTTCCTGTCCACAAGCCATCATCACAAATCCGAGAATCACAATCACCAGTTTCTTCATTGTGGAGATTATACACAAACCACCCTTCTTGAGAAAGAGTGGTACGCGCGATTAGGATTCTCTCCTTACGCCCCGCAATGCGGGGCTACTCGAGGGATTTGCATCTTCGTCATTTCACTTCTCAGTGCAAATCAACGAACCTTAAACGGTTCTCGTCCATGTAAATTATCGAAAAAACTAGAGAACAAGTCCTCTGTTTTTTTCGATGGTACGCGCGATAGGACTCGAACCTATGACTTCCTGCAAGTCAAGCAGGCGCTCTAGCCAACTGAGCTACGCGCGCGAAACGCGAGAAAGGCTTGTGTTTTTTAGCGATTCAGGAAACAATTGTCAATTGCCAATTTTCTATTTTCAATTTTTTCTCCTCCATTCTTTCCGACTTCAATACCTCCCTGCTTCTTCAACTTTTATTTGACTTTTAACAGGGAATTTATACTCTCCCTCCACAATTATTCATTCTTCACTGTTCATTATTCATTAGAAGACATGCCAATTATTAAATCCGCTATCAAACGAGTTCGACAATCTGATAAACGTCGACAACGAAATCTTATTGCACAACGAAAATATAAAATGTTGGTGAAAGAGTTCGAAACGCTTATCGCTGCTGGAAAAACAGCAGAAGCACAAAAACTCTTCCCTCAAGTTCAAAAAGCTATTGATCTCTCTTCAAAGAAAAACATCTTGCACAAAAACACAGCAGGACGATTGAAATCACGACTTTCAAAACTTATGGATGGAAAGAAAACAACAAAAGCTCCTGCGAAGAAAGAAGAGGTGAAAGAAGTGAAATAGAAGAAGTAAGCGAGACCCGATGAACGGAGTGAATCGTTGGTCGAACTTATCCCCGCGGAGGCGGGGAACCATTTATCCTACTTCTTCTTTTGCATTCTTCAATGTGTACCACAAATACAACATCACTCCAAAGAATATAAAAATATCAGCAAAGTTAAATATAGGCAGTTCCCAAAGACGGATGAAGTCTGTTACCGAACCAAGAAATATCCGATCGAGAAAGTTTCCAACCGCTCCCGTGAAGATGAACGTAAAAGCAACCGTTTCCCAGGAAAAGAGTTCTTTCTTTGCCAGATTCCAAGCCAGATAAATAAGAACTCCAATAGTGAGAATGGTAATAATCAGTGGATGAACCGGGATAGAGAATGCAATTCCAGTATTGTGTGTGGTTTCCAGTCCCACAAAAGGCAGTTCTTCTGCTGGTTCATAAAAAAAGAATCGAGCAATCAACTTTGTCACCTGATCAAGGAGTAAGAGGATGATAAAGACAAAAGTTATTTTTTTCATTTCTGTTGAGCAAAGAATATCGAAGAAGGTCGACCTTTTCAACTTGTTTTCAAGTTGTTTTCAAGTCCGGACTTGAATTTAATAATGAATAATTACAGACGATTACTCATTATTCTCCCTTCATTGTTCATTATTTCCCCCCCTAGCCCCAAAATATACCTCATATCCAGAATCAATACCCGTGTTTTCGTGTCTATAACAGTATTCTCTCCGTTCCAAGTCCGGGCTTGAACTTTTTGAACTTGAACTTTTTTCTCTTTGTTATTTATTCTTTGTTATTTGCAATAAAACACCCGCCTTCTGCAAAGTCTCATCCCATTCCCGATCGGGAATGGATTCATACGTAATCCCCGCCCCTACGGGAAATTTCCATTTCAAACTTCCTCTCCCTTGGGGAGAGGGTTCAATAAAGAGCGTGCGAATAAGGATATTAAAAACAGAATCCGTCGGCGAATAACGCACCCCAAACGTCCCTGTGTAGTATTCGCGATCAAAGTTTTCCAATTTTAAGATATTCTCCACGACACGCTTCTTCGGAGCCCCACAGATCGATCCACACGGGAGAAGTAATCTATATTGTTCCCATGTCAAAACAGACTTCCCCTCCTCCTGAGGGGGGATTGAGGGGAGGGTCGCGTAAATCTCCGCATGCGCATCAAAGAAATCTCCCCTATTTACAAGTACTCGTTCTTTTTCTACCCATACCTTTTGTGCAATTTGCCCGAGATCATTGCGAAGCAAATCTGTTACCATCGCGAGCTCTGAAATCTCTTTTTCATTGTTTTTTAAATACGCTTCGGTTCCAGTTCCTTTAATGGGAAATGTAGACAAAACATTCTCTTTCTGTCGAAGAAACACCTCCGGAGAGGTTGAACACATTTTTTGTTCATCAGTCCATATTACCCCACCACAATGGTCTTTTTCGAGTTTTAGAAAATTGTGGAAAACGTTTAATAATTCTTTATCATCCGTCAATTCACCACTCAGAGAGTGCGCTAAGTTAAGTACCCACACCTCTCCTTTTTCAGAAAGTTGACGAACTGTTTCAATTTTTTTACAAAATGACTCCTTCGTGTCTGTATCTAGTGCTTCCGAAAAGTTGAACACATTTTGTGCAGAAGTTTTGCACATTTGTTCAAAACTTTTATTCAAATCATCGTTACTGGACACAAAATTATCGAAATGCCAGAACTGGTGAGCCTTCCCATCAAAGGAGGTCAATGAAAAGAATGGGAACGGTCCTTTTTCAAAATCAGCTTCAACTTTTTTCCCCCATCCAAAAATCCATCGCTCCCGATCTCCCTCTCGTTCCGAAAAAAACACACCCTCCTCCCCTGCTTTAATTTTTTGCACAAAGAAAGCAAATGCATTTACAAAGTTCATAATGGAAGCCAATCTTTTTTATGACTTAAAGCATCCGCAGCCGCACTTACTTGTGCTTCCTTTTTAGATCCACCTCGTCCTTCTCCAACTTTTTTATCTTCAAGGAACGCTGCTAGAACAAATATTTTCTCATGATCCAAACCTGATTCAGAAAGAACCTCATAATGCGGGGTAATCCCCATAACACCCTGTGTAAGCTCTTGAAATTCTGATTTGGCATCAATATGAGACCCTTCTGCAATAATCGTCTCTAAATCACACAGAATAAAAGTCTTAATAAAGATTGTCGTTTCCTTAATCCCTTTCTCTAGATAAATCGCTCCAATCAATGCTTCCACAACATTTGCCAAAAGATAGTCTTTTTCAGCGCCTCCAGATTTTCGTTCTCCATGAGAGAGGATAAGAAGATTTCCTAAATTCAACTTTCGTGCCACTTCTGCCAAATGCTCTCCTTTTACAAGCGCTGAACGTAAATTAGTTAGTTCCCCTTCTGGAGCCTCTGGAAATTTTTTATAAAGAAATTCAGTCGCTACCAATTCCAACACCGCATCTCCTAAAAATTCGAGACGCTCATTGTGAGCTTCTGCGTTTGATTTTTCATTTACAGCTGATCGATGCGTAAACGCTTCTGTTAACAATTTCTCATCTGAAAGAGAAAATCCGATTTCCTGAAATAGTTCTTCAAATTTTGGCATCGATGAGATTGTATTCCTCTTTCTTTTGTTTTCAAGTTTTGTCCCCCTCCTTTACAGTCTCCTCATTCCCCAGCTTGACTGGAGAACCTAGTCAAGAAAGAAAGCCCACGGCTTAAGCCGTGGGTTGCATTATAAACTGGATCATCAATTTAAAATTGATGATGAGGGAATAAGTAATAAAGGAGTGTATTTATTCTTCACTTTCTCGCTCCTTCCCAATATTTTTTCGAAAAGCATCAAGCACTCCATTCACAAACCCTGCTGAACGTTCTTCAGCAAATTCTTTTGCAATCTCAATATATTCATTGATAACCACAATTGGTGGCGTATCAAAATATTTAAGCTCTGTAATACCAAGAATAAGAATCGCTCGATTTATCGGAGCAATCTTTTCGAAAGCAAACTCTGGAGCGTATACTTTTATAATAACTTTAATCTTCCCAAAATTCTCAATAGCGGTATTCAAGAGTGTTTCTGCAAAGTCATCTTTTTCTTTTTCTTCGATCTCGATCACGTGTGCCAAACTATCTTCGATAGAAACTAATTCTTCTCGCGAAAAATATGAAAAGAGTGCATTCATCGCAATGATACGACTTTCGTGACGAGCTTGTTTGTTAGTAGACATGACTTAGAAATTGAAAATTGAAAATTGAAAATTACTACGCTTCAATTTCTTGAATAGGTTTCGAACTTGTATCCTTTACGTTTACAACTTGTCGACCTTTGTATTTCCCGCATTCACTGCAAGCAAAGTGTCGTCGTTTCTTGGCTCCACAATCTGGACACACCTCAAGCGTAATCTTATTACTCAACTTCACACGCATCTTTCGAACCCATGATGCATGACGTGAACGGGTAGAACTAACAGCTTGTTTTTTGGAAGGTACGGGTTTTTTAGACATGGTTTAAAAAATTAATAATTACGGTTTAATCTTTTTTGTTTTCGAAAGGTGCAACATGAAAAGATACATGAAGCTAATAAGAAGCGGTGCCAAAACAAAGAATGAGAAGAGAAAGTCAAGTAATGCAAAAATGTTAAATTCCTGATTCGCAAAAATACTTTCTGGAACGAGGAAGAATACACGTACCACATTCGCTACAATGAAAAAGAAGACTATCGAGAGAAGCACTCCCCACCAATTTCCTTTCACAAGTTTTCTCATAGCTTTAAAGGTACTTTTCTCTTTTTTATCGAAATGCACCAAGGTACTCTTCATAAAGACCACGTACATCATTCTCCAAAGGAAAAGCATTCCCATTACTACAAGCAAAAGAATCGTTGGAATATCTAGATGTGCCAGTTCTGTTTTTGAGAAGGTTACGGAAAGACTTATTACTCCTGCAAAAATAATAATTGGCCACAAAAGATACCAAAGCACATGCAATGAAAGTAAAATATATCGCCATAAGTAATGCCAAGTATCAATGAAGTATACTTTAAAAGGTGATCTCTTTATTTTCTTTGTGTAGTTCTTCAAAACAATATTATTCGCAATTTTTCCATTTGCTGAGAAAACTAGTATAAAAAGCGTCCAGACAATTGCCAAGGCAATCAAAGGAATTATTCCTGCCAAAGCCCCTCCAAACGAAATATTCGCGATAAGATTTTCAATCGTACTTTGAAAGGCTACATATCCCAGTCCAATCAGAATTCCTGTCCCCAGAATAAGAGTTAATATTGTAAATATATTCACAGAAGCAATCCGCCACCATACAGAAGAAAATGCTGTAAGCGTATCTCGGAAAAGAGTTTTCCAAACACCAAATGAAATTGTTTTTGTTTTTGCCATGAAAAAGAGAGATTATTTTTGGACCTTTTCCATCTGTCGTTTGAATTTCTCCACACGACCGGATGTATCGACCAATTTTTGTTTTCCCGTAAAGAACGGATGAGAAGCTGATGAAATATCTACATGTACTACGTAGTGCTCTACTCCATCAATTTTTTCGGTCTCTTTTGAAGTCATAGTAGACATGACGATGAAGTCCTTTCCTGCACTCGCGTCACGAAAAACTACTGGATGCGTTTTTGGATGAATATCTTTCTTCATAATTTTATACTGAAAAATCGCGCCGATTGTAGGGCTTCAAGACCTTTCGTCAAGCTTTTCTTATTGAACAATCTTTAACTTCAAACAATAAAGAATCAACAAGCTTAAAAGTTAAAAAATCAACGAGTCTAAAAGTTCAAATGACAACGAGTTTTTAAATTTAGAAATTGAGATTTCTTTTAACATTTTACCTTTAATTGGATCAGAGTCCTGATTCAGATTCCGCTGTATGTGGAAAAACCGCGACCCCTCACGGTTTTTCCTCTTAACCCACAAATTCCCACTATAAGTCTTTGTTATTTTCGTCGCCCTCGCGCTCCTACGACCATGCATCCAAGGCCAAGCGCAGCAAGCCCCAAGAAAAGTCCAGGACCAGTACTTGGAAGAAGAGGTGCCGACGAATACATCTCCCCTTCTCCATTTTCTGAATTAATTTCTGCTTCTTCACTTCGAACCACATTTGCACTCGATCCAGCTCCAAAGAAATTTCTGACTTGCATCATATATTCCATAAGCCCTGCATCACTGTTATTTCGTGAGATTTTCTCTTCTGTAATCTTTGTTGATCGGATGCTATCAGCCGCATTTGTTCGTCTCACTCGGTATTTTTCTTTTCCAACAATCCCAGCATCTTCCAATTCTTTTTCAAGTTGATTTTCCCGAGCCCCTGTGTATCGATAATATCCCGGATTTGCAACGAGATCTTCTGTTTCATCAATTGGCACTGCTGGCATCCAGGAATGCTTTGTCGTTGCTGGAGCATACCTTGTCTTGTTTGGAATATACTCGGTTCCTTCCTCGGAAACACATTTCATCTCTCCATAGTCAAGTTCATAGCCTCTGTCACACGTAATAAGACACTCTGGTTCTGATCCAATAACTCCATTAATCACATCTGTATCTGAATAAGATGATCGCGGACATTTATAAAAATATTCTTCCACAAGCGCTACTTCATTAAATTCTGCTAATTCAAGAATACAAAGCCCATTTAAAATAACACAATATTCTCCCTCTGCGATTCTCCACGTAGGATTATCTTTATTTTCTGCGGGTGTTACATCCTCTTTAAAAGCAAACCAAAGTTTTATACCATCTGGAAGTTCTGCTGGAAAAGTAAAGCTTGCTGGTGTAGAAAAAGAGAATGATTCATTTCCCATTCCCATTCCATAGGCATCTAAAACCTTCACAAAACTAGCCGAATGTCTTGCATCATCATCATATAGAATATCTGTACTTGGCGGTGTCAAAACTATTTTTGGAGAAGGAAGAATCCCTTCAAACCAAGTTGGTGTATCAGCATCATCCCACCTTCGCTCCACGTCAATGGTCGTTCCTCCAAAAACTGAAACATTTAATCTATCGGGTCCTTTAATACTGTCTCCTATGTTTAATGTTCCCGTTCCTTCTATTTCCACGGAACTTATTCCAATGCTAGAATCCAATTCTTCTGGTAATTCCACACCATCTATAAGCACTTCATTAACGAAGTACAAATCCTCTGTTCCAAGGTCTCCATAGAAGGTATCCATGGCAAATGCCGTACTCGACAAAAAGACTAATCCTATCAAAAATGTGCGCCAATCGAATTGTTTCATTTTTTTGAACGAGAGTAAAAAAGTTGATCACTCTAAATTGAACCAAAATTATTGCTCATGTGCAATATATTTGTTCATTTTCTTGTAGCGCAAAACCGAGTTTTGTTTTCTTTATATACTTCACAAAAAAACACGCTTCCAATTGAAAATTTCAAACGACTTCTTTACAATATTTATATGAAAAGAACGATCTTCTTCATTTTTGGAGTTTCTGTAATAGTTCTTCTTGGAGCAAAGGCTCATGCAGAAAACCGTTATTATCCTTATATCTGTGCTCGAGAAGTACCAACTTTCACAGAACCACAATACGAAATCCCTTGTAATGAACAAAGTCAAACTGCAAAAAATCATGCTGGGAAAGCATTGCAAAAAGAAATAACTGATTTTCAAGAAGAAGATCTTTCCGAAATACTCAAAGATAATGGATCTAATGGACAATTTATTGCCGAAGAAGGCATTCGTCGATTGCGGCGACATGAAGCTTGTTTAGAAGCAATCTGTGATAACTGGCTTGAAAATTGTGCTTCTCCAAATTATGGAATGCATACTTCTAGTGAAAAAAAATGGTGTGATGAAAGAGTGCTTCAACTACGAGCCATCTCAAGAAAACAAACTTTTACAGTAACAACTCAAAATCAGGCTCGAAAAAATCGATCTCTTCTTATGGAAAAATTTCGTCAAATCTCTACGCGAAATCGTTATTATTTACATTATTGGATGACACAAACCATAAAAGATTTTAATTTTTTTAAGGGGAAGGTTGATGGCATGATAAAGAGCCCCAACTACTAAATCTGTCTCAAAAAGAAGCCCTAAAGTTTTGCACATTTTCTCATTGACAGTTGAGTTCAAAATGCCTACATTTCTTCTCGCGACTTCCCCCTCATTTTTCAGTCGCAAACCCACAAAAACATGAAAAAAATGCTCTCAGATCTCGGCCAAAATGTTGTTATTATTGGAACACAGTGGGGAGATGAGGGAAAGGGAAAATTGGTCGATGCGGTAAGTGGTGAATTTAGTATTATTTGTCGAAGTGCTGGAGGAGCCAATGCAGGACACACAATTGTAGTTGATGGAAAACAAGTTATCTTTCATCTTCTCCCTTCTGCCATGCTTCACCCTAATGCTATTGGGGTTATTGGAAATGGAACGGTTATTGATATTTGTGATGTAGCTGATGAAATCAAATCACTCGAAAAAGGAGGCCTTGAAGTGGCTTCTCGCGTAAAAATTTCACTTCGAGCACACATGATCTTCGAATATCACAAAAAGATTGATGCAGAAAATGAGAAGAGAAAGGGGGATAAAAAAATTGGAACCACTTGTCGAGGGATCGGACCAGCCTACACCGATAAGGTTTCTCGAATTGGTATCCGATGTGAAGATCTTTTGGATAAAGAACTTCTTTTGGAAAAACTACAACAAAACTGTGAATTCCATGCGAAGCACATGGGAATTGAGTTCGATGCTCAAGCTGAATTTGATCGACTCATGGAAGCCCGAGAAATTATCAAACCATTGTTAACCGATACACGAAAATATTTACAAGACGCCATTGCTTCTGGAAAGAAGGTACTCTTTGAAGGAGCCCAAGCTCATCATCTTGATATTGATCACGGAACATATCCATTTGTCACCTCAAGTTCAATTTCGATTGGAGGAGTTTGCACAGGACTCGGAGTTGCACCAAAGGCACTTTCTGGTGTTATTGGAATTGCAAAGGCCTATGCCACTCGTGTGGGATCAGGCCCATTCCCATCAGAACTTGATGAAGAACACGGAAACCAAGTTCGAAAAGCAGGAGCTGAATTTGGAGCCACGACTGGTCGTCCACGTCGATGTGGATGGTTCGATGCAGTGGTTGTGCGAAACTCTGTGGAAACAAATGGAATTGATGCGATTAACCTCACGAAACTCGATGTGCTTTCTGGTATGAATGAAATCAAAGTCGTGACGAAATACAGGCTTGATGGAAACGAACTCTTCGGAGTTCCAACAACGCGAAAGGCAAATCAAAAACTTGAACTGGAATACGAAACATTCCCAGGATGGGAAGAAAAACTCGGTGGTATTCGGAAGTTTGAAGAGCTTCCGCAGAATGCACAAAATTATGTTCTGGCTTTGGAAAAAATGATCAACACTCCTATCCGTGCAATTGGTGTCGGAGTAGAACGAACTGATCTTATTTTTCGATAGTATTTTTCAACACAAACAACTTTTTAAATGGACAAAAAACAGGTCTGGGACGCTGTATTACAACGAATGTCTGAGAAAATTTCTCGGATGGAATTTCATACATGGTTCAAAAAAGTACGCATCTCTAAAATTTCAGGTGAAGCCGTGCTTTTGAGTTGTCCGACAGAAATGAATAAAAACTGGTTGGAGACAAAGTATCACGGAATGATTCTTCAGAACCTAAAGGCAATACTTCCAGAAATTGAGAAACTCTTTTTTGATGTTGATCTTTCACTCGCTGATAGTCCAACTGCCAGTCCAAAAGTATTTGAAGAAAAGAAAACACCACGCAAACTTCCGAACAGACCTGACGTGAAACTTGATAAAGAACTCGAGTCACGGATTATTCATGCAAAATTCACTTTGGAAAATTTTATTGTGGGAGATGAAAACCGACTTGCTCATTCAGCGTGTGTAGCCGTCTCCGAGTGTGGACCAAAGGATAAGAAGAAATACAATCCCCTCTTTGTGTATGGAGGCGTCGGCTTGGGAAAAACCCATCTTCTACAAGGAACGGCAAATGAAATTCTGAGACGAGATTCGAACTCTGTCATTGTTTACACCACAGCTGAACGATTTATGAATGAGATTGTAAAATCTATCCGAGAACGAAGCACCGACCGATTTCGCAAAAAATATCGTCGTGTAGATGCACTCATTTTGGACGATGTACAATTCTTTGAAGGAAAAGAAAAAACACAAGAAGAACTCTTCAATACGTTTAACGATCTCTTTGAATTCAATAAACAGATTATTTTTTCTGCAGATAGACCACCGGCAGACTTAGCAGGAATTTCTGATCGTCTGAGAAGCCGTATGGGATGGGGACTATCGGTTGATGTCCAGATGCCAGGGTATGAAACTCGTCTCGCGATTGTACAAGAAAAATCAAAAGAACTCGGTCTTATCCTCCCAAATGATGTACAGGAATTTATTGCTGCAAATGTACGAAAAAGTTTGCGAGAATTGGAGAACATCCTCAATCAAGTATCAGCAGAAGTAGAACTCTCTCAACTCTCCCCCACCGTACAGTCTGTAGGAAAGATGTTTCGGAAGCTCAATCCGCGTGACGAATTGCAAACCGTCGATGGCGCGAAGGCCGGATATGCCAAAACGCCTGATGAGATTATTACTGCTATCAGTGACCACTTTCAGGTACCCGCCACCGAACTCCTCGGAAGTTCTCGAAAGCAAGAATTCGTTTACCCGCGTCAGATTGCGTGGTTACTTTGTAAAGATTTGTTAAGAATGAGTCACGAAGCAATAGGAAAAGACTTTGGGGGAAAAAACCACACGACAATCATGCACGGAATTCGAAAGATTTCCGACCTCAAACGAAAAGATTCTGCGACCGCTCGGCACATTCATGCGTTGAAGAAGGATTTGGGAGTGAAGTAAGTGACACCCCAAGAGCGAAGCGATTGGTTGGTGAAACTTATCCCTGCGAAGGCAGGGATCTATTCCTGTTGAGCACATTTTTTGTTCAAGAAAAAACATCCCGTCATCCTCGCTTGGCGGGGATCCTGAGAATTAACCTCGTTCCTGTAGAGCGAAGCGAAGCATCCTGACATAAGTTTTTCAATACTTCTGTAAAAAAGATAACAACTCATAGGATTGCCGCCAAGCGACAATGACGAGGGGTTCTTTTATTATTTCTTATCATCTACTTCTTGCATTATATACCTTCTAAATTCACTAAAAGATTGGCGAAGTTGAGCAAGTCTTTGAAGTTCAAGTGGCATGCTGAATTCAACTTGCAGCTCCTTTGTTTCTTTTATTTCTTTGAATTTTATAAGTTGAGTTACTCCACTACTATTCACATCTACGGTAATTCCATGAGCCATCGCATCTCTGAATGATATCACTTCTTGAGGCAAACTAATATGCGGGAATCTTTTGTTAAATTTTTTTGTAATCATCTCAAAACTCAAATGTCTAAAAGAATTCGGTGGACTCTTATAGATTTTCCCTTTTTCGTAAGGAGGTTTTGGAAATTTACTAATCTCGCCATCTGATTTTGCGATAGCACAACGCATTAAAAATTCAATTGCCGTCACATCACGCCAAATCTCCCCCAAACATTCGAAAAACTGAGAAACTTCTTCTTTTTTCATTTTTATTTTTTAATCTTCTTCGCTTTCAACAAACACACATCTTTTGCTAAATCCTCGTACCATGTCACAGGCAATGCTGTCATTGCTGTCTTGAGTGCAGTGGCAGTAATCGTCCACGGAAATTTCGATTTCTTTACGAGATCAAAAACCTGATCAGCAGTAAAATCTCGTCCCATTCTGAGAACGATTTCATAATCTTTGTGTGTCGCTTTGTGGATTTTAACTCCCATAATGTTCGCCTCCCTCAAGTACATCTTGAGTTCGATCACTCGGCACAAATTCTCCACTTCCTTTGGCAACGTTCCATAATCCTGCTTGAGATCGTATTTGTATTCTTCCAACGCTTTGTGATCTTCGGCAGACGCCAATTCTTTATACACCTGAATCTTCTCATCAGCATTTGGAATAAATGACGGCGGAATGTAAGCGGAAAGTGGAATTTCAACCGTGATATTTTCTTCTTCCACAACATCTGTAGAAATCTCACCCGATCGCATTTCCTCAACCGTTTTATTCAGCATCCGCATGAAGTGCGCCACCCCGACGGTTTTAATCGTTCCCGCTTGTGATACGCCCAACACCTCCCCTGCTCCACGAATTTCTAAATCTCGCATGGCAATCTGAAATCCTGAGCCCAGTTCTGACGCCTCTACAATCGCTCTCAATCGTTTT
This sequence comes from uncultured Candidatus Peribacteria bacterium, assembly GCA_964509975.1. Classification (GTDB taxonomy): domain Bacteria; phylum Patescibacteriota; class Gracilibacteria; order UBA4473; family UBA4473; genus CAZVBV01. The sequence goes on along the minus strand of CAZDZO010000015.1, from coordinate 9,810 downwards.
TTGGCCTCTAACTCCAACTTCTGTCCATGGTAGAGAAAATACGCGTACGCCTGCGTTCGACTTCGTCCTACTCGCCCTCGCAGTTGATAGAGTTGCGACAATCCGAATTTCTCCGCGCGATTTACCAATAACGTATTCGCATTGGGAAGATCAATTCCATTTTCGATAATAGTGGAAGCCACGAGTACATCGGCTTCTTTGTTTTTGAATGAACGAATCCGTGATTCGAGTTCTTGTGGTGTCAGTTGCCCATGAGCAACAATAAATTTTGCTTCCGGAATTAACACCCGCATCTGTTCCGTTTGAGCTTCAATTGTTTGCACCTGATTATGCAGAAAATACACCTGTCCCCCTCGTTTGATCTCTGACATGATTCGTTCACGAATTAGGCTCAAATTATATTTCCGAACTTCTGTCACCACCGGCAAACGCCCTGGCGGCGGTGTCGTGATAGTGGAAATATCTTTGAGTTTATTCAAACTCATATTGAGTGTCCGAGGAATTGGGGTTGCCGTCATCGTAATGATGTCAACGGATGCTCGCATCTTTTTCAGTTTCTCCTTCTGATTCACTCCAAACCGCTGTTCCTCATCAATAACGATGAGTCCCATGTTTTTGAATTCAATGTCGTCAGAGAGTAATCTATGCGTTCCTATGACTATATCCACGAGTCCGAGTTTGATATCTTTCAAAATTCTTTTTTGCTCTGCAGGTGTTTGGAATCGCGACAAAAGTTCTACTCTCACATTGTAATTCTTTCCCGCGATTCGTTTTTGAAATGATTGATAGTGTTGTTCAGCGAGAATAGTAATTGGTGCCAAAATTGCCGCCTGCATTCCAGATCGAAAACATTTAAAAGCTGCTCGCATTGCAATCTCAGTTTTTCCAAATCCTACATCTCCGCAAACCAATCTATCCGCTGTTCTTGCAGATTCCATATCTCGCTTTACATCTTCCCATGTCTGACTTTGCCCTGGGGTGAGTTCGTATGGAAATCCATCACAGAAATCTCGCATCATGTCATCATCCTCATGAAATTTCTTTCCTTTTGCGAGCTCTCGTGCGGCATAGAGTTTTAATAAATCTTTGGCAATTCGTTCCGCTTCTTGTTTTAATTTTTTTTGTGAACTGGCCCATTCAGTAGAACCAATACGACTGAGCTTCGGATCATCATCACCAATAAATTTGGTAACTTTTTCTGCCGATTCCACAGGGACAAATACTCTATCATTTTCTGCATACGCTAATTTCAAATATTCTCGAACCCCTCCGAAATTTTCTCCTAAATCTCGACGCACAATTCCTTCGAATTTCGCCAATCCGTGATCTACATGCACCACAAAATCGCCTGATTTCAAACTCGTCATCAGGTCCAAATTCACCCCTCCAATAGCTTTCTTTTGTCGAGACGTTCGCGCAAATTGAAAAATTTCACGATCGGTAAGAAAAAGAATGTTTCCATTATTATTTTGAAAAGAGTGTGGCACGAAGGCATCTTTTTTGACCGATATCAATTTCACTGTAGACGGGGCTGTTTCGGTCAAATCCTCCGTGAACATAATGTCGTTCTCTTTGAATATTTTGGTAATTTCTTCTTCTTTCTTTGTCAGAAGAACAATTTCAAATTCTCGCCTGAGACGTTCTTTGATGTCTACAACAAAGTCTTGAATTGTATAGAATGGGAGAACTGAAAAAAAGTTGAGATGAAAAAACTTCTCCTTTTCACTGGGGAAAGTCGTGAATTTCACTCGATAGAAATCTCCATTCGGACACACATCATTATCCAAATCATCGGAAATAAAGAGTGATTTCTCGTCTCCTTCGATAAGATCAATAAATTTCCCCGTAACCTCTTCATTAAAAGAAGCAGGATATATTTCAAGTTTTTTTACCACCTTCGTTGGACACAATTCTTGTCTCCGACTCTGTTCAGGGCTTTCAACTTGTTCAAATGGTTCTATTTTTTCAATCTGGTCTCCATCCAATACAATACGATAACAATCGGGATGATTTTCTGGATACACAAAGAGATTCTCCCCTCTTCTCACAAACTCCCCTGTTTTAATAAGTTGATCTTCCGCTGAATCATAGCCCATACTCTGCAACGCTTCAAAGAGTTTATAAATCTCAATCGTCTCTCCTTCTTTAAGAATTACTTTATTTTGATCAATATCGAATTGTGTTGGAAAGTCTTGTTCAAGCACCTTTTCCAAATCTTCAAATAAAAAGAGATATTCTTCTTTTTGTGCAAGGAGATATTTAAGTTCATAAAACTTTGAAATCGATACTTCTGCCGGCACCAAATGCACATTCCCATTAAAAAAGAATTCCGCTGAAGAAAAGAGCTGATCGGCCTTCTCATCAGTTGAGGCCCAAAAAATATTTTGAAAATTCGTCTTATTCAAAATTTGCTCAATCACAAAAGATTTCGCTGGAGGATTCCCCAAATTCACCAAGGTTAAATTCTTCGTCTTCTCGAGTTGAAGAATATGTTCTGCTAAATCAAACGAAAACGGCAACTTTTTAAATTTCATGTATTACAGTATCTTGAGATAACATTGTTCACAGAGAACCTTCTCTCTTCGAAAGCCTGAGGGCTCCTCAGAGCCTCGAACGGCTGGTGCTTCTGCTGAAAAGACTGACTGAACTGAAATCGAACATTGTGAACACGTGCGATCATGCAATTTTCTGTCTCCTAATTTCTTCCATAAACTTTCGATTCTCGTTGCAGGAGAAAGTGTTGGCAGAGGAATACCCCATTTTTTATAAAAATCAAGTTCTTGAGGGGTAAACCGGAACTTCTTCTTTGTTATTATACACGAGAAAACCTTTGAAGGAAAGCCTTCTGGGAGGTTTTTCAGGTTTTCGGGAATAGAAGTTTCTGCAACTTCTCCAATCACTTCTTTCTCATCCTCCCACTTCCATCCACGGGATAAAACCTCTTCCTTTGTGAGTGGATAAAATTGTTGTGCCATCGTGTGATTGTACGGCGTTGGAGACATATTTGTAGGGAAGAATTCCCCATATTCACCGGTTTTCTTCATATGTTGAACAATTTTTGTGTTCAATAATTCATATTCTTTTTTTGAGTATTTTTTATTGAGAATGCAGTATTCCTCCTTCTTGAGCCCCGCACATCCGAAGCAGTTCTTACAGCCATGATGAAGTTCCATGCAATACGACACATCACTCGCAAACCAACAGAGATTCGAACCGATTATATTATAGCCTTCAGGCCCTGTATTAACGCATTCATACATAAGCTCTCCCTCATAAATATTTACATCATAACAATCCTTTGCCTTGTGAATATCAACACAAAATCGACAATCCCGACAATTATCTACACCAAAACAATCTTTTGCGTTTTTAGAGTTCGTAATGTAGTTCCCCGTGCAATCTTCTGTATTAATAAGGATAGACGCCGGAAATGATTGGTCTTTGATGAAGGAGGCAAACTTCTCTTGGCAAATTTCTAAATTCTTCATCGATCCCGAAAACAAGAAATCCCAATACTTTTTGTACTCATCCTTTGAAACCGGTTTATTGAAAACATGATATTCCTTGTTCCGCAGATTGGCACTAAAGAGACAATTTTTACAACTTCGACAATTCTGAAGAAATGCTGATTCCACACAATGAAATACATTTTGGGAATAGAAAACTGCGTAACAATTTTCGGCTTTCACAAGGTCATAGCCAATCTCTGAATCTCTTATATACAGCCCCGCTACAATGTTTTTACAATACTGAACATTGTATCCGAAATAACAATCCCATGACCCATCCATTTCATCCGTCATGTAACAATTTTTATTTTTGTGAGCAGAGATAATGTATTCACTATTCTCATTTAAAATCGCATTTGAAATGTGCCGAGGCACTTGTTTCTGAAGCTCTGCAAACTGTTCGAAGAAAGGGCGATCAAAATCGAACTCTCTTCCGTATACCGTAGCGTCAAACTTATCTGATTGAAAACAATCATCGCAATAGGTAAGCACCCCTTTTGTATCCGCTGAGAACCACGAAAAAGAATTCTTCTGACACTTATCACAGGGACGCAGAAAAAAGTTTTTCCCTCTCCAGGACAACCGACGTCGCTCCCTCTCTTCTGGACAGAGTGTTGGAGATGGGACACCTATTTTTTCATAGAATTTGAGATCCTCATCAGTTATCTCAAAGGACTTCCCCGAAATGGCGCAAACGCATTTCATGAAAAATAAATAAATTCGTTTTTACGTATACAAAAACCGTGCATATGTATTCCTAAAATGGAAAAGTCCCCTTTCGAGCGTCAACTCAAACGGCGAGTACTACATTTTAAGAGGCATAATCAAATGCAGGAAGTCTTTATTTTTTACCGCTCCAATAACTGCTGGACTCATCTTTCCTTCCAGCTCCATACGCACCTTATCTTCTCCAGAAAGCGCTCCGAGAATATCGAGCACATAATCTGCATTGAGGGCAATCAAACTTGTTCCCCCTTCTAGTTTCACGGGAATTGTTGTTTTTTCTTCCCCAATCTCCGTCGCATCTGTAGAGATCGTCAACGTCCCATCATTCAGAAACTCTAGTTTCATATGTTGATTGTTTTCTTTTGCAAAGATGGATACTCGACGAACCGCCAATTCAAATTCTGAACGATCAATTTCAGCGGTTGTAGAACTTTTCTTTGGAATAATTTGTTGATAATCTGGAAATTGTCCTTCAATCAGTCGAGAAGTCAGTTCTGTTCCATTGACCGTAAACATGACTTGATTCTCTGAGATCCTCATCTCAAGAGCTTCTTCGCCTCCCGCCAAACGATCTGCTTCAAATACCGCTCGTACTGGAATCACACAAGATGTTTCAGCAACATCCGATTTCAATTTCAACACCTTTTCACTGAGACGATAAGAATCTGTTGCCGCCATGCGCAATTTTGATTTGTCTGTAGCAAAGAATACCCCAGACAAAATAGGTCGTGAAGAATATTCCTGAGCCGCAAAGGCTACTTGATGAACCGATTCTTGGAAATCTTTTGTATCAAGATCCAACTTTATTCCTCCTTCTACACGAGCAATAGACGGGAATTCGTCCGCTGTAATTCCTTTAATCTTCGTCTTTGAGCTCTGAGATTTTACTTCAAGGGCTGTTCCCGCAGAAACAGACAATTCTACTTCTTCGCCCTTTTTGAGGAGCGAAACATACGATGTCAAAATCTTGGCAGGAACGGTAATCGCTCCTTCGTTTTTTACCACAGCTTCAGATGAAGTCGAAATAGAAATCTCAAGATTTGTTGCTGCAAAGTTCAACTTTTTTCCAGTTGCACGGATAAGCACGTTTCCCAATACTGGCAACGTATTTTGTCCCGAAACAGCCCGTGATACGGTCTTTAAACTGTCGAGAAGAACCTCTTGCGAAATAACTACTTTCATGTCTGTAAAATTGTACAGCAAAACGATGAATGTCAAAAGATTTTTTTGAGAAAAATGAAAGAATCCAAATATTGAGGAGTGCTCTCTAATGGGGGCTTGTGGACGAGAAGTGTCTGAGCGTCAATGGGACTCGGCAATTATATGCTATGCTAATGAAAGCGAGTTTTCTCGTCCCCAAAACTTTTTGGTTCTTTTTAGTTATAAAAAGAACAACCCTGCCGATATCCAAATATAATAATAGATCCCGGAGATTTCGTTAAAATTCTGGGATGATAGAAAAATTTAAAATCATGTTACAATACGACTATGAATGAAATTGGTTTATTGGTACTACTTTTGATTCTCTCTGGATTTTTTTCTGGAGCAGAAATCGCTCTTTTTTCGCTTGGTCCCGAAAAGATTCAAGCACTGAAAAACAAAGCAAAAACAAAGAAGGAAGAAAAAAGAGCCCTACAACTTGAGCTCCTAAAGGCAGACTCCAGTAAGCTACTCGTAACGATTCTCATCGGATGCAATGTAGTAAACGTTGCAGCCTCTGCAATGGCAACCGTCGTAGCTTTACGAATAGCAAACGATATGGGAGTTGGAGAAAACACCAATACCGTTATTGGAGTCGTGACAGGGGTAATGACATTTCTTTTGCTTGTTTTTGGAGAAATTACGCCGAAATCAATCGCACATCGATACGCCCTTTCCTTTTCTCTTTTTGCCGCTCCTATCCTTAAATTTCTTGGAGTTGTTCTCTGGCCCATCGTCACTCCCCTTGCTTCGATTTCAAAAAAATTCACAGGATCAAGCCAGCAGACATATGGGTTGACCGAAGACGAACTCAAGGCAGCTATTGAACTCAGTGAGAAAGAAGGACGTATTGAAACTGAAGAGAAAGAACTCTTTGAGCGTGTGCTTGAATTTGATGAACACGACGTAGAAAGCATTATGACCTCTCGCAGTAAGATCTTTTCTTTACCAGACAATATGCCCGTTCCCGAGGCCTTGAAGGAAATTGCCGAATCAACCTTCTCACGTATCCCTGTTTTTCATGAAAATTCAGATGATATTGTGGGCGTTTTGAAGGTGCAGTCTCTGGTCGAAGAATTCCTTAAGCCAGATTTTAAAAACAAAAAAGTAGCGAACCTCTCTCTACTGCCACCGATGAAGATTCCTCTCACAATGAAGATTGATACGTTGCTTCGAGAGTTTCAAAACGAAAGCACACACATGGCGTTTGTGCTCGATGAACACGGAGCACTTATTGGACTCATTACATTGGAAGACATTTTGGAAGAAATTTTTGGAGAATTTGAAGATGAAGCAGATGAAACAGATGTGTTAATTCGACGAACAGGAAGACGCTCCTTTGAATGTCGTGCGAATATTGAATTAGAACAGATTGAAGAGTATGTGAAGAAAACACTCGGACGACATGCTCCAGCGAAACATTGGCCATGGGAACGAGAAGACGAGAACAAAACACTCTCCTATTTCTTGCTTGAAAAACTCGAACGATTCCCTGGGGAAGGCGAAGAAATCGCTCTCGAAAAGATGGGAAATAAATTCAAATTCACAATCAAAAAATCAGAGGAAGAAAAGATTGAAACGGTTACTTTTACGTTACAATAAGAAATACTCAATACACTTAGTCATCCTGGCTTGCCCAGGATCGGATCAATTGTCCTCCCGTGTGTAGAGCAAAGCGAAAAATCAACATTTACAGCGCGCTAACGCTTAAAAACATATTCCAAGTTTTCACCCGATTCCGGGCAAGCCGGAATGACTAGATTTTTCTACTCTCCTCTTACTTATTGAACACATCCCCGATCAAGTCGAGGACATGTTTTTTGTTCAATACTTTTCGTACAAAAAAAATGCGATGGCCTCAATGAGACTCATCGCAAGAATGGTGTTCTGATTTTAGTAACAACGAACTGGATTTCCAAAAACTTCTTTTCTTTGAAGTGTCTGAAGAACTTCCTTAACTCTCTTTTTTAAAGCAACCCAAACTTCGATAAAAAAATGTTCATACTGTTTGAAAAAGTCTGTTTTACGGACTATTTCCTGAGCAATGTTTTTTGTAAATTCTTGATTCTTTTTTTGAAACTCTTTCCAAGTTTGAAGAAGAAAAACTTTAAGTTGATCTTCTTCGGTCATAATTCCTACTACATCAAGTTCTTGATGCACCTTCTGAATAGCGAGATCAATCATACTGTTTTGTTTTAAAAGTTCTTTACTTTCGTTTTTTAGACACTTTTCCTAATAAATCCACGAGCCGTGCTATTTCATCCTGCTCAGATGGTTGTAAAGAATTCGCTTGATCTAATTCAGTTAACCTTTCTCTAATTTGTACTTCTGACATAGGTAATGTATTTAGTTGATGAATAATTTCTTTTGATAACAAGCAGAACACCCACGGGAGGATCTGCTCGAGAATTGATATTTCGAGTGGACACACCCACGCGTGACTACTTGCTATAGCTGACACCGAAAAGAGCATTTCTAAAAAACCCGGCATAGTTTAGGAAACAAATTTTGTTCGTCAAATTTTTTTGTTTTTTTTTGAAGGAATATTTAAAAAGATCCTTACATTCCTGAGGATAAGTTCGACTAACGATTCTCTCGACTTGCGGGATCGCTGGATTTCACTTACTTTTTTGCTGCAAACAATATCCCCTCATATTTCTTCAACATCTTCTCAATCTCTTCCATGTGTGGATGTTCTACTTCATGATCGGCCAAAAATCGTTTCATCATTTCCACAAATTCCAAAGAAATGAATTCCACAAAAGCCGCGTTAGAATGAAACGATGACATCTTCGTATCTACCGACACTTGATCAGCAGCAAACATATAGGTCCACCAAAGAGAAACCAATTTCTCTATTTCTGGTTTGAGTTTAGCGTCAGAGAAGTCTGCTTGTTCTTCAATAAATTTATGAAACTCTGTATGACAAATCTTCTCTGCTTTGTGAACCACAAGAGAACTCATCGCAAGCACCGTGAGACTCGGTACACTGTTATTAATAAGGAAAACCACGAGTCGCAAGGTGTGTGGATCGAGTGATGTGATTAATTTGGAAAGTTTTAAATCAAAATCTTTTGTTTTGCTTTCGTCTTTTTTAAGCTGAGCTAGTTTCGCTTGAGCTGCAGCCACTCGCGCTTTAAATTTCTCATCAGATTCAGTTACCCCTTCACTCACATTTCCAAGCATTAAATCGTCGAGATTTTCTGGACCTCCTTCTGTCATATTTTTTGTTTACAAAGTAGCGTTAGTGTACGAATCAAATACCAAAAAAGCAAACCAACCATTGGCACAAAAATTCCTGGCAAAAGCCACATCGCCCCTACTGGAGTAAGACAAGCAAACATCGTTACGGAAACCAATCCAAGCGTTCCGCAAAAAATAAGAGCATTCTCCGAAACTTGTTTTCGCCATATCCATGAGAAAAAAACCAACATCGATATCACTACTGTAATCCCAGAAAAGTACACCGCAATATCCACAATATTTCGCCACACAAATCCAATACAGAGTGTCAGGATTCCAAGAACAAGAAGGGTCCAACGCATCTTTTTTTCAATGACTTTCGACGCTAACTTTTTTTGAGGATCAAAGAAATCATGTACCACCGTCGCATTGGCGACAAAAAGATAGGAATCAAGGGAACTCATAATAGCCGCAAAGAATGCTACCGTTCCCAGTGCCACAAAGGTTGGTGGGAAGAACCGCACAATTCCTTCTACAATCGCAAAATCTGGATTCATTGTGGTATCGAACGTCCGGATAATCATGATAATGAGACACAGCACTATCCCGAATATCAAATACATAATTCCAAATCGTGTCATAGCCGCAACGATTTTCTTGGATTTTTCGAGCGCAAACATTCTTTGCCACACCTCCATTGCGGAAAAAGGATACGTTACTCCGACAAGAAAGAATGCCGCTATCATATCCCCAGACATAGCAAAGAAATCCCATTGAACGGCTTCGACTGATTTCAAGTTGCTGGAAAAATTTGCAAAGAAAAGAAGGAATACCACGAAAATTGCAATCCATTGAATATAATCTGTACGGATGACATTTCGGAATCCTCCGATAATCGTGTAAAGCAAAATAGCCCCCAGCATTACGAATGCGGCGAGTTCAAATGATATTCCGCTGAGGATTACAATAATCCCCGCTCCCCCAACAAACCCCACCAAACACCATCCCAAATACGTTACCGCAATAACACCCGCGACAAACTGGTGAATATATTTCCCATGAAAATCTCCGAAATAGTCCGCTAACGTATTATATTTTTTGTCGGCAACGCGTTTATGAATTTGTGATATGAAGATGGTGAGCAAGATATATCCAATGATTTTTCCTATAAAAAAGAAAATTCCACCAATCC
>CAZDZO010000014.1:0-31086 GCA_964509975.1 uncultured Candidatus Peribacteria bacterium | reverse complement strand
AACCTTGTCCGGAAGACAAGGACTTCAAAGGAATAATTGTTTTTTTCTTTGTATCAAGTTCTCGAAAGAACTCGACATGCGTTCGAAATGAAAAAGAGCTTTCGTCGTCAACAACTTCACTCCTTCGTAACTTGCTTCGCAAATGACTCAGGTTGTTTCGTTGCCTCCTCCTCTCCCCACTCGCCTTTGGCAATCGGGGGCCCCGGGACAGGACACTTTGGGTTAGAAAGCTGGCGGATAGTAGCAAAGAAACCAATGCTGTCAAACTATTTTTTGATGTTTTTTGGAGAAAAGAGAAAAGAGGGTGTGGAAGGAAGAGAAAAACCCTTTGTAAAAATTGACAATTTAGCTTTAATTTGTACAGTCATCGGGCATTTTTTCAACGCTATGGAGAAACTCTTTAAAACGCTTAAACAGATTTGGGAAACAAAATCCCTTCGAAATAAGATCATTTTTACGATACTGGCCTTAGTGGTAGCACGATTGGCGGCACATATTACAATTCCTGGAGCAGACGTAGAAAAGATTAAATTCCTTCTTGAAAACCAAAACCAAGGATCTGCCTTGGCAGTATTCTCTCTTTTGACAGGAGGGGCGATGGAACGGTTCTCAATTGTTCTTATGGGGTTGACTCCGTACATTAATGCATCGATTATCATGCAGCTTTTGGGCGTGGTTGTACCACAACTCGAGAATCTCAAAAAAGAAGGGGAACAAGGACAAAAGAAAATCAATCAATACACACGACTTCTTACTATTCCACTCGCCTTTGTGCAGAGTTATGGGATGATGGCACTTTTGAACAGGTTCTCACCAGGAGGGGCTATTGTAGATGTTACAGATGTGGCAACAATTCTCCCCATGATGGTGGTCGCGACAGCGGGAACGGTCTTCATGATGTGGCTGGGAGAACTTATTACTGAAAAAGGAATTGGAAATGGAATTTCTCTTTTGATTTTCGCGGGGATTGTGGCAACGGTGCCAACGCAAATAGGAGGAGCTTTTCAAGCAGCAGAATTGCCGATTATTTTGGCGCTTATTATTGCAACGCTAGCACTCACAATTTTTATTGTGTATGTGTCAGAAGCGGACAGGAGGGTGCCGGTGGTTTATGCGACGCGTCGATTGGGGGGACAGCAGAAGTCTTTTTTGCCACTCAAAATTAATCAAGCGGGAATGATCCCAATCATCTTTGCCGTATCACTCGTGAGTTTGCCGTCGATTTTGGCGCAATTCTTTTCACAATCATCTTCTCCAATACTTCAAAAAATTGCTGAATTTTCTCTCAAATACCTTAACCCAGGATCACCAACGTTTTGGTATAATGTCTTTTATGGAGCGCTTATTTTTGGGTTTACGTACTTCTATGTATCCATTGTATTCGAACCAAAGAAGGTGGCAGAAAACATTCAGAAACGAGGAGGATTTATTCCAGGATATCGACCCGGACAGGAGACGGAAGTTTTCTTGGATCAAACAACACAAAGACTTTGTTTCTGGGGGGCGGCGTTTTTGACAGCCGTTGCCGTGGTGCCATTGCTTTTCGAACGATGGCTTTCTGGGGGATCAAACGCAATTTCCCTTTTTATCTCCGGAGCGGGGATGATCATCGTAGTGGGAGTGGTACTTGATTTGATTCGACGGATTAATGCCCAGCTCGTGATGCATGATTATGATAAGTTGTAGGTGAATTCGAGCTAAGCCCGCCGAAGACGGAGCGAAGCCGAAGAATCTTACATCCCTGCCCCCGACCAAGTCGAGGCTAGACTCCGGCAAAGATCTTCTTTTAATTTGCAAGATTGAAATAAATAAATCTTTCCCTACACTTCTTTTGCATGGAAAAGAACTATTGGTTTGCGCCAAAACGGTATAAATACGGATATACTCCAGTGACTTGGCAGGGGTGGGTTTGTGCCGGTGTTTTAGTGATACTCATAACACTAATGGCAGAAATTAATCAGCTCTTTCAGGGAGCTCCAACGATCAGAGAAATTTTGCATTTTTTGTTTGATATTTTAATTTTAGTGGGATTCTTAATCTTTGTGCTTAAGAAGAAAATAAAAGGACTTCCCAAATGGTGCTCGTTCTGCCCAAAAGAAAAATGAAACAGGACTCTATTCGCATAGCACAGGCACATGTAGATGGTCTTTTGGAGCGTCTTGTTCCCAGTCTGCTTCGGCAAGGCGTGAGCGAAAAAGAAGTAGCCGACAAACTTGAAACAGCCATTCGCAACAAAGGAAAATACGATCTTGCTTTTCCTATTATTGTGGCTTTTGGAGAGGGGGCGGCAGAACCACACCATGAACCAAGAGAGGATCGATTCTTGCAACAAGGAGACACAATTCTCCTCGATTGTGGAGCGAAATATGAAGGGTGGTGTAGTGATGTCACCCGCATGTTTTCACTAGGAGAACCTTCTTCCGATTTCCGAGAAAAATACGAAAAAGTATTGCGTATTCATGAGGCGGCGCTGAAGCAATTTTTACCTGAGAAAAGTGCTGTGGAATTGGACCAGTTTGTGCGCAAAGAACTCGGTTCTGATGAAAAATTCTTTATTCATGGCCTTGGACACGGGGTCGGAAAGGAGGTGCATGAGGAACCGCGCATTACTTCTCGGGTTCAAACTTCAGAAACCTCTAATTCGAACTCAGTTTTAAAAGAAGGCATGGTGGTGACGTGTGAACCCGGGCTGTATTATCCAGATAAATTTGGTATTAGAATAGAAGACATTCTCATTGTTCGCGATGGAGAGCCAGAGGTCTTGAGTCAGACGAGTCGGAAACTTCGGGTTCTCAAATCTTAAATTTATATAAAGTTGTTGGATTGAGGAAACGTTCAAAATACTGAGAATTATTCTCAATGGAACACGGTATTTCGGCAAAGAATAAGAAGTTTTTGATCGCGGTGCACAGAGCCATGAATGTGACATTTTTGCGATACCAAGCGTTGAACGTTTTTTTCAAAGGCGATTGGGAGAAAGTATTTCGAGCATCATTGAGAGACTTTCAATCTTGCGGCATTGATAAAAAGGGAATCGAATCGTTTTTTGAGAGTCGAGATACCGTTGTTCCAGAAAAGGAAATGGAGCGTCTTGAAAAATGTGGCGCACGAGTTTTAATCCAAGGAGAAGCAGGGTTTCCAACACAATTGGAACACATCCCTTCGCCTCCAGTTCTTCTTTTCGTACGAGGGGAACTTCAAACAGAAGATTTCCCCTCACTGTCGGTCGTCGGGTCTCGTAATATTTCATCGTATGGAAAACGGGCGTTGGAAAATATTGTCGGTCCGATTGCACAGAGAGGGATCACGATTGTTTCAGGGTTGGCGCTTGGAGCAGATGCCTTGGCACACAAGGTTGCAATCGAGAATGGTGCTCGTACGATTTGCGTTCTTGGAAACGGTATCGATTTTCTTTATCCCACACAAAATAGAGCCTTTGGGGAAAAACTTTTGGCCGAAAAGAAAGGAGCGGTGCTTTCAGAATTTCTCCCCGGAATAGAGGCGCGTCCAGAGCACTTTCCTATTCGCAACAGAATTGTATCCGGACTCTCGCAGGCAACCCTCGTTGTGGAGGCCAGAGAGGGCTCAGGAAGCTTGATTACGGCTCAATTGGCCAATGATCAAGGAAAGGATGTTTTTGTCGTCCCAGGGGAGATTTTTTCCCCCAATTCTGCAGGGACGAATGCCTTACTTGCAAAAGGAGAAGCAACAGCGGTTTTGTCGGGAGAACAAGTGCTCAATACTTTTGGAATGGAGCGTGTAGTAGAACAAAAACAGGCACGACGAAATCTTCCAACAACGGGTACGGAATCAGAAATTCTTCGGCTCTTTGAAACAGAACACCAGCGGCATATTGATGATCTTATTCGAGACACAGAATTATCAGGATCTGTTCTAGGTTCAAATCTTGCCATCATGGAACTCAAGGGATTCATAAAACATCTTGGTAATCAAATATATTCTAAAAATGTGTAGAGAAAATTTCAGATTTCGGATTGCGGATTTCAGATTTTAAAACAATGGATAAAAAAGATTTTCAAAAACGTACAAAACAATTTTCACTTCGAATTTTTAAGCTTTCAAAAGCTATGCCACGCACGATGGAATCCCAAGTTATTAGCCGACAAATAATTAGATCAGCAAGTTCAGTTGCGGCAAATTATAGAGCCGCGTGCCGAGGGCGCTCTCGGGCAGAATTTATTGCGAAACTTGGTATCGTGGAAGAAGAATCAGATGAAACAGTATTTTGGTTGGAAATGATTATAGAAGCAGGGCTATTTGAACAGGAAAAAATAAGCCCCCTTTTAAAAGAGGCTAATGAAATAGTATCAATAGTTGTTGTTTCTTTGAAATCTGCAAAAAAAAATAAATCTGCAATCCGAAATCGCAAATCTGAAATATGATCACCTCCTCGCCTCCGTCTTCAAAACTCAAAACAACAATTCTCATATTAGTGACTGCACTCGTCGCCTTCTTTATCGGACGAACTTCAATCTCTCAAAAAGAACCCGAGATACAAATTCGTCATATTCGCCCCGAAATTTCATTGGTTCAGTTTAAAAATATCACAGGTGATTCGTTGTCGCTCAACATCTCTGGTCCCGTGCGTATTCTGTGGGCCAAGGAAAACTTGGTAGAAAATGATGGAGATTTTGAAATCCCCCTTTCTCAAATTTCTACTGAAAACGATCTGAAATATACGCAGTTCCCCTACACGGGAAATGCCAAAACGATGAAATTTTATCCATCAGAGTCCTATTTTGCACGGGGCGTGGAAGTGCGTTATAGGCGATTTTTTCGCACAAAAAGTGTCGCAACAGAAAGTGGGTTTATTCCGAGCAAAGGCGTGAAGTGATTTTGCCCCTTGCATTTTTTTGCAAATTCTGGTAGAATAGTCAGATTTTTTAGAAAAATATGAAAAGAATCTTTCAGTTCTCCGGCCAAACTAACGCACGGTTCATTGGCGTTGAAAATACAACAGTGGAATTAAACGCTTCTGTTGTGGATAAATTTCGAAAAGAACAGGAAAAAGTTGATGAAGAAAAGAGACTCAAGGAAGCGGAGCTTGCCGCGCTTCGTGCAATGCCAGAATTTGCACGTGATTTGATTGGGCAGGTCGAAGGGAAGTCAAAAACAGAGCGACTGGAGGAATATACGCGCAACAGGGTTTTTGGAGCTTTGGATGAAGCGGGGAATGCAAATGCTGATTGGGGGAATGACTACCAAACGGTTGTAGATATCATCCGAGATCGAAGAACAGACGCTCTTTTGAGTGTTGAAAATGTAAAGCGAGCAGAACAAACGCTTTCAGGTCTTCAGGGGAAATATCAACAAAGACTCGAACAGGTTATCGCGCAAAAAGACAAAACAGAAGAATTTAGACGAAGATTTTTTAAAGGGCGATGGTATACTGCCGGGCTTTCTTACAAGAAAGAATCTACAGGATCAGAGCAGTCTCGAATGAAAGTGCGAGGAGATGTCGTAAAAGGAATTTTCGAAGAGATTAAGCATCAAGTGGAAAACCGAAAAGCAGATGCAGAAGATTTTACAAACAGAACAAAAGATATGTTGAGTGCCGGATTTGAAACACTCACTCCGGACCAGAAAACTACTTTTCTTACCATGGTACAGCAAGAAATAGGAGGGGCTGTGGTTGTTTGGGGTCCACCACCGTACAACAGAGTAGTTGAGTACACAGAACGACAACACCGACTTGAGGCCTATAAAAAACTTGGATGGAATCCGGATTATCTCAACCAAGAAGCCGAAGTTCTTGAAAATGACCAACAAGGTCTTCGGGATGGCCAAAAAGAATCACGAGATAAGGTGAATGGATTGAATCCCAATTTGGATACAATTCGTGCAAACATGGGAGATGTGGAAGCGGACACAAGTGCCCCGAACCTCAAAACTCTTTTAGCAGAACTTGATCAATATATTACAACGCAGGGGAATATCAATCGAGAAGCTTTGTTTCAGGATTTCGCAGACAATAAAGAATTGGATGATTCAGCAATTTTTCTCGTGTATTCAGCACACCTTGAAGGAGAAGCTGATCTTACAAAGGACATGCCGAAGACATTAAAAAAGAAATATTTGGCATTTATTAATAAGATACAAGGAGAGGAACGACCAGATAGGCTTGATTCGTATTCTGGGGAATTTGAGGGTCATCACAATGAGGTGGAAATACTTTACGATGACGCAAGAGAACTGTTAGACGTGGACTTAGTAGCTGTAAAAGAAGCCATTAATCTTGATGATGCGGTTTATCAATCAATAAACGATTTCATACAAGATGTTGCCGACCAAAAAAGCGTATATGAACAAGCGGCAATTTCTTTGGATCCACAGGAAAAAGAAATACTTGATGCCTATTTTTCGGAACTTTCAAAAGTGGTAGAAAAACTCGGGAAACTTGAAAAAACATGGCGTAAGGAGAGAGCGAAATATGATGAATATGATATTAAGAAGAGTGACTGGGATATTGCAAAAGGAGGACTTGATGCAGCATTGGCAGCTGCAATTGCAGTGGTTGTTCCTGTTGGATCACCTCCCGAGCATCACAACACAAGAACGGCTAATATAAACGCTGCACAGGCTAATCTGCAAACCCACCTCGGAAAGGAGCCAATACTCCCAGAATTCACATTAGTGTCCTCAGAATTTTCGGATGAAAGGATTTCTATTACCACAAAAAATGCAGACATTGCGACAAGAAAAACATTGTTTGGAGGAGCTCCAAATAGCTGGAAAAATCGTGTTCTTAATTCCCTTAAGACAACCTCCGCAAAAGAAAACAATGATAAGTACCGAAAGAAATTAGAAGGATATCAAAGTAGGAGGTTCGACATGGTGCTTTCTTCTCCAGAGGGAACGCGAGTGACTATGGATTTTGAAAAATATGCCATTGGGAAAGATTTCGCTTGTGATGATGTTTTGACTCGACCAGCGAATCCGATTGGGAATTTGCGAATTCTTAGTAAAACAGCAGATGCTCTTGTCTTAAGACAAACCGGAACAAATAAGATTGTTGTTCTTCAAAAAACAAGTGGTGCGAGCAAAGTAAATGCTCTTATCTTTGACAACCTTCCGGGGTATGTCGCGGGAACAGAGATAGAACCAAACTTTAAATTTCCAGATCATGCCAATGAAATTGGAGAACCTATGTCCCTTACCTTTGCCTAATCATGACTGAACAATACACCGACTTCGAACAATTTCTTCAATGGTTTTGTACTCGTGAAGAGATTTCATTACAAGCTCGACACGATTTCCTAGCGCATATTATTGCGGCTGGAGAAATTGATGAACAAGCGGGGAAATTTTTGCAGGATTCGATGGATTACTTGAGTACTCAATATGAAAGAGACTCACAAGAATACCAAGAAATGGTGAATTTATTTGCGGGAGTGCTAAAGGTTGAAAACAAAGAGGAGTGTTCAGCAAAAGAAAATATTGTAGAAGTGGCAGAAGAAAACATGCTGAAATTAGCCGTTGATTTCAAAGAAGATTACCAAGCACAAGAAACGGCAAAAAATGTTGTAGCTGAAACAGCAGAACAAAGCGAAGAAGATTCACAGGTTGCGGCACTTAAGGCAAATCTCTCGTAATCTACCCTCGATAGTTTGGAGCTTCTTTCAAGATAGACACATCGTGCGGATGTGATTCTTTGATTCCAGAACCTGTAATACGAACAAATTCTGCTTTCTTTTGGAAATCGGAAATATTCTCAGCTCCATTATATCCCATTGAGCTTCGCACCCCTCCGCAGAGTTGGTAGATCTCAGTCTTTGCTTCTCCTTTGAAAAGGATTTTTCCTTCGATTCCTTCGGGAACGAGTTTTTCGTCAGCAACGTTGGCTTGGGCATATCGCTCCTTTCCTCCTTTTGTCATAGCGGCCATCGATCCCATTCCTCGGTAGTATTTATAGGTTTTTCCGCCAGAGTAAATCATTTCTCCAGGGGCCTCAGCGGTTCCTGCCAAGAGTGATCCAATCATGACGCAGCTTGCGCCTCCTGCTAAGGCTTTGGCAACATCTCCAGAGTACCGGAGACCTCCATCAGCGATAATAGGAATTTTGTGTCGAGCAGCGACTTCGGCAACGTTCATTACAGCGGAAAGTTGTGGAACTCCCACTCCCGCAATAATACGTGTTGTACAAATTGATCCAGGTCCGATTCCAACTTTGAGTCCATCAGCACCAGCTTTAATTAACGCTTCAGCGGCTTGTGGACTGGCAATGTTTCCAGCGATAACATCTACTTTTGGGAATTTTTCTTTTACGTATTTTACACAATCAATAACTCCTTTGGAGTGACCATGGGCGGTGTCAACAATAAGAACATCTACACCGGCTTTTACAAGCTTCTTTACGCGCTCGTCTCTATTATGTGCTGGCCCAACAGCGGCTGCTACGAGCAATCGTTTGTATTTGTCTTTTGAGGCATTTGGAAACTCTTCATTACGTTCGATATCCCTTCGGGTCAGAAGAGCGCTAAGAGTGCCGTCTTTGTTGATCATGAGGAGTTTTGAATGTTTGGATTCTTCCAAAATATCATTGGCCGCAGAGAGTGAAATTTCTCCAGTAGCTGTGAGCAGATCCTTAAGCAGTGTCATTCGTTCTTTTACGGTGCAACCTTCGTGTTTTTGAAGGTAGTCGTTTCGAGAAATCATTCCGACAACCTTTGTTTCGAGTGTTCCATCTTCAGTAATAGGGATTGATTTAAAATGTCGATCTTTTCGGATTTGAATAACCTCCGCGATGGTGTTTTTTGGAGAAAGAACGAGTGGTTCGCGAATGAATCCATTTTCAAATCGTTTTACCTTCTTCACCATGTCGGCTTGTTCGTCAGGATCGCAGTTTTTGTGAATAACCCCAATTCCTCCATGAAGTGCCATAGTAATGGCCATCTGATCCTCTGTCACGGTGTCCATTGCCGCCGATACGAGCGGAATATTGAGCTTTATATTTCGAGAAAACTTTGTTTTGAGTGAGACTTCTTTGGGCAATATTTCAGAATACTGTGGCACAAGAAGAACGTCGTCAAAGGTGAGAGCGAGGGGGGTATCTTTCATGTTTTTGAAAATTTTGTGAACCCTAGCAAAGAGCGCTCTTATTGTCAATCTCAAATTTGACATTTTCCTTGAAATAGTCTAAAAGAGGTAAGATATGTATATTGAAGAAAGCAAAGAAAATGTGCTTCGTGTAGACCTCAACGAGAGAACTCTCCAGGAGGGGGTATTGCAAATAAAAGAAAATGGGGTTGAAGTTGTTTCAGTTACGAATATTCAAAAAAGATTTTCTTGTACCATTGATTTCAAAGAAACAACAGACGAAAACAGGCGGGTTAATCAGAAAGATATAACTGGTTTTTTGTTTACGGAAGAGGGGGTTCAGTTCGAGGGTAAGATAGGGACTCCCGTACTAAAAAAGAATGTAAAAACAGTTATCCTAAGTGAAGGAGGTGTTTTAAGGCTCCTTTTTCGAAACGGAACGGAGAAAATTTTGGGGATTAAATTTTATGAACCTCGAATGGCAGGAAGTGATAGTTCTCGCTATGACGAGGAAAACGCTTTGAGAAAGATTCTTTCAGAGCTTGTAAAAAAAAGCTTCCCTAATGCCGAGTTTAGACATAGATCAGAACAGGAAGCAATAGCGGAGCAGTATCAGTAAGAAAGTTCTATTCAGCAACCTTTCCTCCAGCCTTCTCGATAGCGGCTTTCGCTGTTTTTGAAATTAAGAGTTCAGCGCCAATTTCAAGTTTCTTGGTCAGCGCTCCTTCTCCTAGAATCTTCACTTTTCCATTATTCTTTCCGATAATTTTGTGTGCAAGAAGTGTTTCGAGATTTACCTTTTCTCCGTCTTTGTAGAAATGCTCAATAACTTCAATGTTTACCGCAAATGTCTCAACACGATTTGGATTTCGGAATCCTCGTTTCTTTGGCATTCGTTGGATCAATGGAGTTTGTCCTCCTTCAAATCCTTTACGAACCCCTCCTCCGGCACGACAGTTTTGTCCTTTGCATCCTCGTCCAGCAAAGGTTCCTTTTCCGCCGTTTCCCTGACCCTTTCGGATCCGGTCTTTTTTTGCCTGTTTCGGTTTAAGTTCGTGTAATTTCATGGCTATTTTTTAGCAGGAGTTTTCTTCTCAGGCGCTTTCTTTGCGACTGGTTTTTTTGCAGGAGCCTTTTTTGCTTCTGTCTTTTCTTCAGTTTCTTCTTCTTTCACAACCTCTTCTTTTACGTCTTCCTCTTTTACTTCTGTTCCATATGGAGCTTTGTTTTGCATTCCTTGAAGTGCTTGAATAGTGGCTACGGCAACATTAAGTTTGTTTCGTGATCCGTGCACCTTAGAGAGCACGTTCTTTACTCCGGCAAGTTCAAGTATTCGTCGAACCGCACCTCCTGCAATCACTCCTTTTCCTTCCGGCGCTGGAAAGAGTAATACTCGAGATGATTTAAACGTAGAGTTCATCTCGTGAGGAATGGTTCCGTTAAAGATTGGGACATTAATCAAATTTCGTTTTGCTTGTGCAACGGCTTTTTGGATTCCCACCATAACTTCTGCAGATTTTCCAACACCAAATCCCACACGTCCTTTTTGGTCTCCGATAACAACAGAAATTCGAAATCGGAGTCGTCGTCCTCCGGACACTACTCGGGTCACTCGATCGATTTGAAGAATAGCTTCTTCAAATTCCTTGGGTTCTTTTTGTTGATTTCGTCGGTTCCCTCCGCGTCGTCCACCTCGTTGTGGTCGGTCTCCTCCTCGCCCCCCTCGTTTTTCATCTTTCCTCGGTTCTGCTTTTTTCTCTTCTGCCTTCGGTTCTTCCTTCACCTTTTCGGTTGCAGGTTCTTCTGCCACAGATGTTGCAGTTTCTTTTTCTTTAGCAGGAGTCGTGGTTTCGTCAGTCATTTTTTACAGTTTAAAATTTGAGACCGCCCTTTCGTGCGGCATCGGCGAGAGCTTTAACGCTCCCATGATAAGCGTGTCCGTTGCGATCAAAAGCAACGGTTTTTATTTTTTTTACTTTTGCGAGTTCGGCAATTTTTGTACCAACTGCTTCAGCGGCTTTAATGCCGGTTGTTTTCAATTTTAATCCAGAAGTTCCGCATACAACCTTTCCATCTGCATCGTCTACGATTTGTGCGTAGATATTTGTGTTAGATCGACACACAACCAATCGTGGGGCTCCAGAAATTCGAGCACGGACATGAGTCCTGTTTGCACGGGATTCTTTTCGAAATTGTTTTTCTTGTGCTTTCATGATTTAGGCTTTTTTGGCAACAGATTTACCAGCTTTTCGAGCAATGTGTTCATCAGAGTATTTAATCCCTTTTCCTTTGTAGGGCTCTGGTGGTCGGAATGAACGAATTTCAGCAGAAACTTGTCCAACGAGTTGTTTGTTAATTCCAGAAACTGTGAAGTTTGTTTGGCTTTTTTCTTCAAATTGGATTGTAATGCCTTCTGGAAGCTTGTAGTTAATCGGATGAGAAAATCCAAGATTGAGTTCGAGCTCAGTTCCTTTGAGCATTGCTCGGTATCCTACTCCCTTGATTTCAAGTGTTTTTGAGAATCCTTGAGAGACTCCTTCAATAGCATTTCGTGCTAAATTTCGGTAAAGACCGTGTCTTGCGCGAGCAGATTTTGAGTCATTCTTTCGTGTAACAATTACTTGGTTGTCTTTGATTTCGAGTGCAACGTATTCAGATTCAAATGGAACGATTTGTTCCCCCTTTGGTCCTTTTGCCACAAAAGTATTTCCGTCAAGGCGAACCTCAACTTTTTCTGGGACTGGAACCGGCATTTTTCCAATTCTTGACATGATTAGCTGATTTCACAGATTAATTCTCCACCAATACCTTTTGAACGGGCTGCATACCCCGTCATCATTCCTTGTGAAGTTGAAATGATGGCAATTCCGAATCCATTGCACACCTTTTGAATTTCTTCAGCTTTTGTGTAAATTCGTTGTCCGCATTTTGAAACACGCGTTAGCGAGAGTTTCTTTTCAGGAAGCTCAAGCACAAGTGTTGGAAATTTTCCCGAAGTGTCTTTTTTTACAGACACAAGGAATTCGTTTTTCTTCATTACTTGCGCAATTTCTTCTTTTTGCTTTGAGTAAGGAATAACAACATCTGTCTTTCGCGCCATTTGGGCGTTTCGGATACGAGTCAGGAAGTCAGCAATAGGATCTACCATTTTTTTACCAAGAAGATTTACGAATACCAGGAACTTGACCTTTTTCTGCGAGCTCACGGAAGCAGCATCGGCACACACCAAAATCTCGCATGTATCCAGCCGGTCGCCCACAGAGACTACAACGATTGTAGGCACGTGTTGAGAGAGGAACTTTTCGTCCTTCTTTTTTCGCAAGGAGGACGCGATCCATGAATTTTCGAGACTTGTGAACAATTGCTTTTCGGGCCATGTTTTTAAAATTTAGCTTGTAGGAGCGTTAAGTTTTTTGAAAGGAAAGTCGAAACTTTCGAGTAATGCACGAGCATGATCGACGTTGTCAGCAGTTGTAACAATCGTTACCTCTACTCCGTGAATTTTTCGTGAATCCTCGGGTTGGACCGCTTCAGGGAAGACTGTGTGATCAGGAAATCCAACAGAACAGTTTCCGCTTTTGTCGAAGATCCCCCTCTTTACTCCACGAAAATCTCGTACACGTGGGTACACCACATGAATAAGTTTATCAATAAAATTGTACGCATTCTTTCCCCGAAGCGTTACAGAAATCCCAACAGGACTTCCTTCTCGAAGTTTAAAGTTCGAAACAGAAAGTTTAGCTCTTCGAATAATTGGTTTTTGGCCAGAGAGAAGTTTTAAATTTTCTTCAACAAAAGAAAAATCCTTACTGCCCACCTTTTGCAAATAAGATCCCATTCCAATATTGATGCAAACCTTTTCGATTTGCGGGATTTGCATTGGGTTTTTGATACCAAGTTCTTTCCCGAGTTTTTCTTTTCCCTCGGTATTAAATCGTTCGTATAAGGTTTTCACTTTTGCCATCGTTATTTTTTGTCAGGGGTTTCAGATTTTGAAGCGACTTTTTTCTTTTTCGCTGTTTGGGCGATTGTTTCGCCAGATTTTTTTGCAATACGTACTTTTTGATTCCCTTCAAATTTGTATCCGATTCGTGTTGGTTTTCCAGATTTCGGATCAGCGATTGCTACATTTGAAATATGAATAGGAGCGAAGAACTCAATTCGTTCTCCAGCAGTTTCTCCTTGTTTCTTCACGTGTTTAATGTGTTTATTTATACCATGAACAAACACTTTTTCTCCAGAAATTTTTGTAATTTTTCCAGTTTTTCCACGGTCTTTTCCCGCAAGAATCATAACGGTGTCATTTACTTTTACTTTCATGATTTAGAGTACCTCTGGGGCAAGTGAAATAATTTTTTGATATCCCTTCGCTCGAAGTTCACGAGCAATAGGACCAAATACACGCGTTCCTTTTGGCTGTCCTTCTTCATTGATAATAACAACAGCGTTTTCATCAAAACGAAGAGAAGACCCATCGGGCCGCTTAATTGGTTTAATTTGTCGAACCACAACTGCCTTTTGAACAGATTTCTTTTTTACCACTCCCTTTGGGGCAGCATCTTTGATAGAGCATACGATAACATCTCCGATTTGCGCGTAGCGTCTTTTAGAGCCTCCAAGTACCTTAATACACATAACTGATTTAGCACCAGTGTTGTCAGCAACACGAAGACGGGTCATGTGTTGAATCATTGTTGTTTCTTTGGGTCAATGAGCATCCAAGACTTCATTTTTGAAAGTTTTCGACATGGGGTAATTACCACGTTATCGCCTTCTTTTACATCGTGTCCATCGTTGTGCACGAGGAAGTTCTTTGTAACTCGGTATTGTTTTTTGTACTTAGGATGTGCACGGTATTCGTTTACTTCAACCTTTACGGTTTTTTTTCCTGATACTTTCACAACCGTTCCTTTTTTGATAATCATTTGGTTTTAGGTGTCTTAGAAGTGGTTTCTTCAACGTTCTTGTTCGGAGCGCTGAGAAGTGTAAGGGTTTGGGCAACCAGTCGTCGCAATTTTTTAATTTGTGCTACGTTTTGATTCTTTCCTGTTTTTACAGAAAATTGAGCCACTGCCAAGTCACGACGAGCTTTCGCAAGTTCTTTTGCGAGTTTTTTTGGAGTAAGTTGGCGAAGTTCTTGAATCTTCATAGTTTAGATTTCGTTGGTAATAATCTTGCAGTTCACAGGAAGCTTGTATGTTGCAAGCTTAAGAGCTTCTTTCATAAGTTCTGGTTCAGCTCCTGCCATTTCAAAGATAATTTTTCCGGGACGGATTTGTGTAACCCATTTATCAGGGGCTCCTTTTCCGGATCCCATCGGAACTTCCGCTCCTTTTGCAGTCAAAACTTTGTCTGGAAAAACACGAATCCAGATCTTCCCTCCTCGTTTTACGGCTCGAGCGATAGTTCGACGAGCAGCCTCTATTTGACGAGCAGTAACTTCTCCACCAGAAACGGCTTTGATAGCAATCTCACCATAAGTAATAGTAGTCCCTCGCGTTGAGACCCCTTTACTCTGGGATCTAAGGCGATGTATTTTTCGAAACTTCGTACGTTTTGGTTGAAGCATTTGGGGGTAAAAAGCTGCCGGATTTTATGGATAAAAAGTTTATTGTCAAGCACTTTTTCGCCACTTTTAAGACTTTTTTTGAAGGTGTTTTTTGTCCCTAAAAGAAAAATGGCTCGACAAAGGAAATTTCGGGCCGTACAATTTGCATAAATATGAGAAAAATAGTCACTGGATTCGTGCTCGCTTGTGTCCTTTTTGGGATGAATCATGCGGTTACGGCGAAAACTCCGGATCCACCAGAGAAAAAATGGGGAATTATTCTGGCACCGGAGGATGAAACGAAAACGTGTGGAATGGCTGAAAAAGCAGCACGTGATGCAATGCAGAGCAAAACAGACCCTGAAGAAAAGAAGAAAATATTTGTTTCGACCTATCAAAAAGAAATCGCGGCAATAACAGATGTTGGGACCAAGATTAAAGGGGGGTGTGTACAGCTTTCGGATCTGCCAATTTTAATAATCCACCTTATTGATCTCTGCACCAAGTTAGCCGGAACGATTGCGGTGATATTCTTGCTCTATGCGGGATTCCAGATGATTCTTAGTGGAGTGACCGATGATCGAGAGAAGGCAAAAAACACGATTAAATACGCGTTGACGGGACTCATTGTGAGTTTCTTGGCATGGGTTATTGTGAATTTGATACAAGTTCAACTGACAAGCTAATATCTCTTCCTCATTCCTGCGAAGGCAGGAACCTAGTTAAAATAAATTCCTTTTTTAAGGAACTCTTTAATTGACTGGGTTCCCCTCTTCAGGGGAATGAGGGGGTTCTTTTTCTTACCCAAGTGGGTTGAGTTTGTCGTTTTTGAATACCAATCCGTGATACACCCACACTTTAATCCCAATAGAACCATAAGTTGTAGGAGCGGTTGCGGTAGCGTAATCAATATTTGCTCGGAGCGTATGTAGTGGAACCGTTCCATGCGTATACTCTTCTCGTCGTGCAATATCAACGCCATTTAGTCGTCCAGCAATTGCAATCTTAACTCCTTTTACGCCAGCGTCTTTGGCTCGATCAACCGCCATTTTAGCAACACGTCGGTATGGAAAACGTCGCTCTATTTGATCAGCAATAGATTGGGCAATAAGTTGTGCATTTCCGTCTGGTTTTCGGACTTCTTGAACAGAAACTTCGAAAACATCATTGAATTTTTTCCCAAGTTCTTTTGAAAGCTCGGAGATAGCCTCGCCTCCTCGTCCAATAACAAGGCCTGGTTTTGCAGCGTATATAATAGTCGTAATTTTTCCGGAGCTTCTGTGAATTTCCACTTTTGCCACTCCTGCAGGTTTTAATTTTTCTTCTAAGAATTTTCGAATAGCAACATCTTGAAGGAATTTATCTTTAAAATCTCGGCCAGCGAACCATTTAGAGTCCCAGCTTCGAGTGATTCCGATACGGAGCGAATGTGGTGAAACTTTTTTTCCCATAAATTATTTCTTTTCAAGTGTAACAGAAATGTGTGTTGTTGGTTTTGCAAGAGGCAACGCACGTCCTCGCGTAGAAGGAAGAAATCTTTTCCAAACTTCTCCTTTGTTTACAATAATTTCTTTAATTTTTAGATTCTCTCGCTTCATGTCGTCATTTTTTTCTGCGTTTTGTGCAGCAGAGAGAACGACTTTATAAAACATATCAGCCGCTTTCTTTGGAGTGAATTTCAAAATATCCAAAGCTTCGTTTACGTCCTTTCCACGCACGAGCCCCGCAACAGCGTTGGCTTTCTTTGGTGAGATTCGAATTTTTCTAAGATGGGCTTTCATAGTGATTTACAATTATTTGGCGAGTTTTCCTCCATGACCTCGGAATCGACGTGTTGGAGAGAATTCTCCAAGCTTGTGTCCAACCATGGACTCATTACAAAACACAGGAATGTGTTCTTTTCCGTTATGTACACCGAAGGTGTGTCCAACGAATTCAGGTGTAATAGTACAACTTCGTGACCAAGTCTTAATGACTTTTTTTTGTCCAGAATCATTCATAGCAACGACTTTTTTCATGAGTCGTGGGTCAACATACGGTCCTTTTTTTGATGATCGAGGCATGGTTTGAGAAGGGTTACTTGTTTTTCTTCGCTCTGTGGCGAGAACGAACAATAAGTTTATCGTTAGTTTTATTTTTTCGAGTTTTCACTCCCAGAGCCGGAGCCCCCCATGGAGTCTTAGGATGTTTCATTCCAATAGGAGAACCACCCTCACCTCCACCATGTGGATGGTCGTTCGGATTCATCGCCTTTCCACGAACATGTGGTCGGCGTCCTCGATGTCTTACTCGACCGGCTTTTCCGATTCGAATGAGCGAATGTTCTTCATTAGAAACAGTTCCAATGGTGGCAAAATTTGTTTTTTCTACTAATCGAATTTCACCAGAAGAAAATTCAATCTGTGCTTTTTCTCCATCAAGAGAAACCAGTTTTGCACTTTGACCAGCAGAACGAACTGCTTGGCCCCCCTTTTTTGGAGTAACTTCAACGTTGAAGATTTCAAATCCTACGGGAATATTTTGAATTTGCATTCGATTTCCATCTTTCGCTTTCGCTTTTGTATCAACGATAACTACGTCTCCAACCTTTGCGCCCTTGTGGGCGAGGAAGTAGCGACGATCACCGTCTTTGAAAAGCACAAGTAAAATACGGGCTGTTCGTTTTGGATCGTATTCAATAGCCTCAATTTTTCCTGGAACACCAAGTTTCTCAACACCATTGAAATCAACCATTCGATAGTGACTTCGAGTTCCTCCGCCTCGGTGACGGATAGAAATAGTTCCGTTTGCTCGCCCAGTTACTTTCTTTGATTTCTTGAGCAAAGATTTTAGAGGCTTTCCTTTCGCAAGTTCAGAAGTATCGAGATAACTTGTATCTCGTTGTGCATTCGTATTCGCTTTTAAAATTCGAATTCCCATTATTTAAAGGCGTTAAAATCAAGAGTTCCTCCCTTTGCCAAACTTATAGTCGCTTTTTTAAGTGGAGCTCGTTTTCGGGCGGGTTTTCCACGTTTTACCAATCGAAATTTTTCCGGAAGGTTTGTAATATTCACTTTTAAAACTTTTGTTCCATAAAAATCGAGCACAGCTTTCTTAACATCTTGTTTTGTTGCATCTCCGTGAACTGCGAAACAAAATTTATCTTTTACAGATACGGTCTTTTCCGTAACGATTGGTTGAATGAGTACGTCTTGAGTAGCTATCATTTTTTATCAGTCGTAAGGAAAGTTTCTTCTGCTTTTTTTAAGGAGTCAGATACAAAACAAATCTTTTCAGCCCACAAAGCATCAAATGGATTGAGGTAGTTGGCCAAAATTATTTTTACGTTTGGAATATTTGAAACTGATTTTCGAAGTACATCGTCTCGTTCTGGCAACACAAATAAATATTTTTTTGCCTTTGGCAATTTTGCCAAAAGAGAAACAAAGGCTTTTGTCTTTGGTTCTTTTGAGTCAAATCCCTCAAGAGAGAAGATAGCTTTTTCCTTTGCCTTTACACTCAAACTTGAGAAAAGTGCCGCCCGCCGTTCTTTTTGCGGCATTGTTTTTGAGAAGTTTTGTACATTTCGTGGTCCATGTGAAGCACCCCCTCCACGAAGAAGAGTGGTAGTCTTTGCACCTCGTCGAGCTCGTCCAGTTCCTTTTTGTCGAAAGGCTTTTGCTGTTGTTGCAGTTACTTCTCCTCGGGTTTGAACGTGAGCGACATTTGTTCGTCTGTTTGCGAGTCGCATAACAACTGCTCGATGCATCAAATCAGGATTGATTTTTGCTTCAAAGATTTCTTTCGAAGCGTTTACATCTCCTTTTTTGGTTCCCGTATTATCGTAGAGATCAAATTTCATTATCCACACAAGAAAATAAAGCTATTTTTTGCCCCAGGAAGAGCTCCTTTCAAGGCGATGAGATTATTCTTTTCGTCTATTTCAACGACCTCAACAGATCGTAACGTCACACTTTCAGATCCGTACTGTCCAGGCATTTTCTTCCCTCGAAGAATTCGACCTGGTTTCGCACACATCCCAACAGATCCCGGTTCTCGATGATGGTGAGATCCGTGAGTTTCTCTTCCTCGTTGGAAATTGTGTCGTTTGATAACTCCGGAAAATCCTCGTCCTTTAGAGGTACCAGAAGCTTTTACAGTTTCAAGTTCCTTGAGTGATTCAAGTGTAACCGTATCTCCTTTTTTTAGATCGGTTCCTTCTTCCATAAGAAGCTCTTGTACAAATTTATACTTTTGATTTTCATTCTTTCCAAAGTTCTTTCGTTCAAAAGCACCCAATACGACAGCATCGTATCCATCAGAGTCCTTTGTTTTGACTTGCAAAACGACATTTGCCGGTGCTTCGAGCACCGTTACGGGAATCATTTTTCTACTTTCTGGAGAAATGATTCGCGTCATACCGACTTTGCGTCCTAAAATACCTTTCATGGTTACATCATTTTGATTTCAACATCGACTCCTGCTGGCAACGCCAAGTTTTGGAGGGATTCGATGGTTTGAGAAGTGGGCTCTTTTATATCAATGAGTCGCTTATGAATTCGCATCTCATATTGATCACGTGCATCTTTGTTTACAAAAAAGCTCCGATTAACGGTGTACTTTTTGATTTTTGTCGGCATCAAGACAGGACCACTTACAAGTGACCCGCCCCGCTCAGCCGTTTCCACGATAGCTTTCGCTGCTTCGTCGATCACCGTGTAGTCAAATGACTTTACAATGATACGAACACGTGGAGCCGACACAACAGTGGCTTTTTTTGTTGCTTTAGAAGAAGTTTCTTTTTTTGGAGCCTCTTTCTTAGGGGCACTTTTCGAAGGAGATTTCTTCGTTGTTTTCTTTACCGAAGCCGTTGTTTTAGTAGTTAGCATGCGCTTTTAACTTCAAAAGAGCCCGCGGAGTGTATAAAAAAACGAATTTCTGTCAAATATTTTTATAGACTTCTTTTTTAGCGGCAACAATCAGAACGAAAAAAATCTCGTCAAGACAAGGTGAATACAATAAAAAAAAACAAGGTTCTATCGGGTTCTCTCTGTGGGAAACGGGGGGGCTTGACAGAAAAGCAGAAAAAAAGTTTGACAGACTTTTTTTTTGTAAGTAAAGTTGCCTATGAAGAGAACAGAAAACCCTTAATTTTCTCGTCCTTCCCCCTTCCTAAAAACACAAACATGAATGATACAACCTCCAAGTCCATTAACTTTTCTGAGTTGATGAATCGATTACTCGGGCTGCTTACAGAAAAAGAGCAGGATATTATAGAACGACGATTTCCATTGGGGGATTATCCACGAGAAACATTGGATAAAATTGGGAAGAGTTATTCTATTACACGAGAACGTGTTCGACAAATTGAGGCGGTTGCTATTAAAAAATTGGCACGAATTTCTATGGATCCGTCTATGAGACAGATTCACGAATTGGCATATTCTATTCTCCTTGAACACGGAAAAGTGATTTCAGAAGATGTTCTTATTTCTGAAATGCTCAAACGAATTGAGAATACAAAAGAACTCGACGGAAATGCTATGAAGCTTGCGATGAGAGTATCAGACAAATTACTTAAACAAGAAAAGAATCAATTTTTTCGACCATTTTGGAGAACGAAAGATCTTAATTTGGCAGAGGTTCGAGTTGTAAGTAAGTCTATCGAAAACATGCTTGAAAAGAAAAAAGCGCCGCTTGAAATGAACGAGATTGCAAAAGCACTCCCACAGCATTCGGCAGCAATGATGGAATCAGTGTTACAAATTGGATGGGGATTTATGAGTACCGAAAATGGATGGGGACTTAAATCATGGAGATTTATTAATCCTCGATCTATTAAAGATAAAATTCTTATTTCATTGAAGAAGATTGGAAAACCCTTGCATTTCACCGACATTATCAAGCACGTACTTCAGGACTTTGATTCAAAGAAGAGTGTTACACCGCAAGCGATCCATAATGAACTCATTCGACATGAAGAATTCGTATTGGTAGGACGTGGAATGTACGGACTTAAGGATTGGGGATTGGTTGCAGGAACGGTTTGTGATGTGATCAAAACAGTGCTTCAAGAACACAATGGTCCAATGAAACGACAAGAAATTATCGAAGCTGTTTTGAAAAAAAGAGATATCCGACTTGGAACAATCTCACTTAACCTTCAAAAATATCCATTCTTCAAACGTGTTGGGCGAGCGGTGTATGAATATGATGCTTCACTGGATAATATCCAGCGACGAAAACGAGGAAGAAAACCGAAGACGAGTTAATAGTTTATAGTTTTAAAAATGAAAGGCGCGAACAGAGGTTCGT
The DNA here is from genome assembly GCA_964509975.1 of uncultured Candidatus Peribacteria bacterium. Classification (GTDB taxonomy): domain Bacteria; phylum Patescibacteriota; class Gracilibacteria; order UBA4473; family UBA4473; genus CAZVBV01. The sequence continues at coordinate 10,187 of CAZDZO010000014.1, read as the reverse complement.
GCTTTTTTGTTGAGAGCTCTGACTTGCTGGATGGGTCCCGGATATCCCTTCGGGATTCTGGGATAACGAGAGGGAATTAAAAAGAAAGAATGAAAAGGACTCCAACCTGGGTTGAGTTTTCCAAATCGAAAAGTGGTCCTCGACTCTGATCATTCGGCTTCGAGCTCATGGCCGAGAGGGTAGAGAGCTTCGCTCGGACTCGAGGGAGCAATCGAAAATTCCCCTTAGTGTTGCGCAGAAAACGGAGGCAATGCCTGTCTGGCGAGAATGCCAGTTTGGGTTTGTATTTTTTTGCGATGAAATAAGCTTAATACGATAAAGAACATTACCATGAGAAAAGGGATCATTAGTGTGACTTGTCCCATCTCGAGAAGCCAATTAAAGACAGCGTGACAAATCATGGCAAGGAGCATTCCTTCCATCATTTTTTCTTCGTGAAAAAGTGTAGACCCCTTCATGCGAACGAGTTTGTGAAGCCTCTTGATAATTGGGTGTTTATTTTGTTGTACTTCTTGTTGATAAATCTCTCGTGAAAATTTCGCCACGCCATAAAAGTATCCCAAAATAGCTGAGAAACACACGTGTGCCATAACAGAAATGGTTGACCGGAGCACAAAGAAAATAGAGAGTTGTTTTACGCCTGTGCTTGCGAGTGAGGCAAAGTTGTGGAAATACACAATGTTTTCTACAAAAGAAAATCCGAGTGCCACAATAATTGCAAAGGAGAGTGCATCGTCTACAGAGCGTACCTTTTCTTCGTTAGAAAAGCGTAGAACAAGGTGTTTTACGAACTCTTCTAGCATTCCTACCACAACAAAGAACCAGATACGATTATTGAATGTAGAGGATAAAAGGAAGGCCACTATTCCACAAAGAATTCCAATAGAAATGAAAAAGAGAGGACTTTCTATGGCCTTTTTTACTTTTGTTTTAAAAACCTTGAGCGTATTGTCACGAGTTCCTATCTCCAAAAGAAACATTAACAGTCCCGTAAAAACAAAAAACCCAACTCCAACTAAGGCATTGATGGTTATATAGGCCAAGAATTTAGAAAGATTTGGTAAATGTGCCAAAGTCTCAATGTATTGAAAGAGGTTTGCGTGCTGAAAATAAAACACAGCGGTGTCCCAATAGGCCTCATAGAGCTTAATAGGAATAACAGCAAGCATTCCTGCAACAAATGTGAGAAGTACATAAGATCGCTTCTCAGGGTGTTTCTTTTGAAAGAAATATAACCAGGCGAGAATAGGTAGGAGGCTCATTGCTATATACAGCAATGAGTTTCCGGTAAACAGTGTCGATAGAATTTCTCGCATGAAATATTAACTCTTCTCCTTATTATACCACAAAAAGCGTATTTGAGCAAGGGGGTAAAGGCATAATTAACCATCCTCCACATTCCAGCGAAGGCGGGAACCTAATACAATTAAAAGTCCACAGCTAAAGCTGTGGGTTGCAATTTTTCTCCATCCTACAGAAAGGAATCACTTCGCTTCGGTCGGAATGACAAGAAACTCTTAGACTTTCTTCACAACTTGTGGCTTATCAAGTTGATGGTTCACGAGTTTCTGTTGGAAAATCCCAAAAACGGTTGAGGTAAGCCAGTAGATACTGACTCCCGCTGGGAATGTTGTCGCAAAGTAGGCGATCATTGCGGGCATAACCCAGAGCATGACTTTATTCATTTGATCCATTTGCCCAGCAACTCCTTCTTTTTTGACCACCAATTTGTCAGATTTTTTCTCTTTTCTCTTTTTTGCAACAAGTGACAGTTTTACCGCACCCCATTGCGCGCCTCCGACAAGAACAGCCAAAATAATTGATGTTGGCATGACGGGAATTAGATCAAGGTTGAGTCCAAAAAATTGAGCGTCCACCATTGAAAGATCAAGGTTTCCTTGTGCGCTATAGAGTAGATAATCGAGGTGTGGGGAAAGTCCTTCTCTTACGATGTAATAAATCCCAATCAAAAATGGCATCTGGAAAAGCATCGGCAAGCACGAACTCATCGGATTAATCTTGTGTGTCTTGTAGAGTTTCATGGTTTCAGTGGCAATCATTTGTTGGTTGCCCTTGTGTTTTTCTTTCAGATCAGCAAGTTTTGGTTGTAGTTTTTGAAGTTCTCGCTGTGACTTCATAGCCTTCTGATTTGGCAAAAAGAGTGCTAATCGGACAATGAGCGTCATAATAACAATGGCCCATCCAAAGGAATGTGTTGGTAAGATCCGCGTCAAAAAGACAAGAAGATTAAAGAGCGGTTTTGATACAATAGCACGAAAAAGCAGTCGAAAAGCCCCAGCATCTTTTAATTTAACGGTATTAGAAGTAGTTGAAATGGTTTCTTCTCCGGCTTGGAATTTCATTTCGAGTTGATAGGCCCCTTCTTCAGAAAAGAAATCGAGATTAAAGTCTCTCAAACTAAATTGATATTTTGCACCTGGTTCGACAGAAAAAGGATCTACTCGTTTTCCATTACAGTGAGAGAATCCATCATTTGAAATTGCAACGGTTTGGTCGTTGACCACGCGAAGCACTTTTAGGTTTTCTTGATCTTCACAAGGAGAGATGAAATCAATTGTTTTATCCAGCTTGTTTTCTATTTTAAAGAAAACCAAATTCCCAATAACCACCGATTTCTTTGTTCGCTCAAGAACAATTTCCGCATTTTCTGGTGTTATTGTTTCGACTTCATCTTTTCCCCAAAACTTTTCAATTCCCAAAAGAACGAGATAAAAGACGGCGAACCAAATGAGGAAACTTTTAAAGAATTTTGATGTTTTTTCGTTCGTTTTCATGAGAGAAGAGAAATTAGTTTTGTACAAGCGTGCTTGAATTCTGCAGGATTTTCCAAGATTTTGCTTCCCTTGTACAGCAAAATAACGTTTTTATTGAGCTTTGCGGGCACCATTTTTTCGCGAATTATTTCATACAATTGTCGACGAAGTCGGTTTCGGTCGACAGCAAGTTTTGATGTTTTTTTTCCTACTACGACAGAGAATCTTGCTTCCCCTCGGGCATCTGACACAAGAAAAAGAAAGTTGCCCACATGCATCTTTTTTGAACGACGAAAAAGCCGGTCAAAGAGTTTTGTGGTGAACCGATTTTTTTTTGCAATCATTGGAGATAACGAAGAATGAATAGTGAATAATGAGTAATAAAAAATTATTCCTTTTTTAATCACTCTATCAACTCCACGGTGTTTTCTTGGCAGCAACAGAAAGAAGAGCTCGTCCCTTGGCTCGTCGAGATGCTAAAATACGTCGTCCCCCTACTGTACGCATTCGCGCACGGAATCCGTGAGTTCTGAGTCGTTTACGCCATCGTGTTTTTCCGAGCATTTTTCGTTTACTAAATTTGTGCGGGCGCAATGTAGTGGGAATGCGGAAAATTGTCAATTTTTATTCTTTTTATTTCGTGCAGAAATTACCCCAATTCCTGCACATTCTTCTCGTTGTGCACGAGAAAAAGTGCTTGACGACTGGGTTATCTCTCTTTAGAATTTATACACTTAACTTAACCCACACCTCACAAATGACTACCAAAAAACCGTTTGAAAATTTTCTTATAAACCTTCGTTCAGCCTCAAAAACGATTGGACTTTCTGATGAAGCTCTTAAAGCTCTTGAGACGCCAGAGCATATTCACGATACGGAAGTAGAATTTAAGCTCGATTCTGGAGAAACGAAAAAAGTTCCAGGATACAGAGTAGAACATAATTCTGCACGAGGACCGTATAAGGGGGGAATCAGGTTCCATCACGAAGCAGACTTGGACGAAGTAAAAGCGCTTGCTGCGCTCATGTCGCTTAAATGCGCTGTGGTAAATATCCCAATGGGAGGAGGAAAAGGAGGTATTACTGTAAACCCAAAAGAACTTTCGAACAGTGAACTTGAACGCATGAGTCGAGCGTACTTCCGATGGGGAACAGAAGAAGGTATCTTCGGAGTAAATCGAGATGTGCCAGCTCCGGATGTGTACACTACTCCACAGATCATGGCGTGGATGCTTGATGAACACGAAAAAGTTCTTGGATATCTTTCCCCAGGAGTGATTACCGGAAAACCACTTGAACTGGGAGGATCACTTGGACGATCCTACGCAACAAGCCAAGGAGGATTCTTTGTGCTTCAAAAATATTTAGAACGAACTGGAAAGAAACCAGAAGATACAACAGTTGCGGTACAAGGATTTGGAAACGCAGGAGCGTATTTTGCTGAAATTGCTCACAAAGCAGGATTCAAAGTTATTGCAGCCTCAGACTCAAAAGGAGCGGTCGTATGTGATAGTGAAACAGGAGCGTTTGATGTTAAAAAACTTAGCGCATGGAAAAAAGAAACAGGATCTCTCCGTGGAAACTTCTGTGAAGGAGACACGTGCGATATGGAAAAAATGAAACTCGAAAGTGTAAAAACAATGTCTAATGAAGAACTTCTTGAAATGGAGGTTGACGTTCTCGTTCTTGCCGCTCTGGATGGAGTAGTACACGAAGAAAATGCAGACAATATCAAAGCAGAAATTATTCTCGAATTGGCCAATGGTCCTGTAACACCTGAAGCGGATGCCATTATGGAAAAGAAAGGAATCGTGGTGATGCCAGACATCCTTGCCAATGCAGGAGGAGTGACGGTGTCGTACTTTGAATGGGTGCAGAATCGATCTGGAGATGTTTGGGCAGAGAATTATGTTATCGACAAATTAAAAGTGGTTATGGATAATGCGTTTGTAGATTTCATAAAAGTTAAAGAACAATATGGTGTTTCATACAGAGAAGCGGCGTTTGTTTTGGGAGTAGAACGAATTGTGACAACGATGAAATTGAGGGGAACAATTTAAGATAAAAAATTGGCAACCGATGGCTTTAGCCGTCGGCTATCATGCCCACCGCTAAAGCGGTGGGTTGCAAAAAAAGGTCTCGCAGGAGCGGGGGTTTTTATTTTTACCAAAACTTCACCCGATCAACAGTCTCCCAGAGAGACTCTGTGGCACGACCAGGAAGAGATTGAATTTCGTTAATAGCTTGAGCTGGCATGGCTTGAATCTCAGCAATTTTTGCGTTCAGGGCTTGAAGAGCTTCCCAAGCATTCCAAGCAACAAATCCAACGACAAGAAGTATGGCGATTGTAAACCAATGTCGCCACACCCACCGTAAAAGCTTCTTCCAGAGAGGGGGATTAATAGTTTGATTAAGTCTATCAACTTGCTGGATGAGGAAGTCTACTTTTTCTTCTAATCGAGCGGGAACATCGATTTCGTTGGCGTCTTTTTTTGTGGTCATGGTGTTAGATTATTTCCCCTCCGCCGAGGCACACATCATTATCGTAGAGAACGATGGATTGTCCAGCGGTAATCGCTCGAACGGGATTGTGGAATTTGATACAGACATGATTAATCGCGTCTTTACAATTTTTAATTTTTACATCACACATTTCACCTTTGTCGCGGTACCGAATCTTCCCAAGTGCCTCAAATTTGCCACCTGGAGGAATGCCTGCAATCCAGTTGAAATTTTTCGCTTCTAGTATCACAGCATCGAGAAGTGATTCGTTCTGACTCACGATGAGTTCATTGTTTTTTAAATCTTTCTTAATCACAAACCAAGGGGCTTCCTCAAATCCTTTTACTCCGCCAATCCCCAATTCTTTGCGTTGTCCGATGGTGTAAAAACTGAGCCCAATATGATCGCCGATAATTTTTTTTGTTCCATAATCCCTAATTTTTCCAGGTATTTTTTTCACGTATTTTTGTAGAAACTCAGAGTAATTTCGTTCTCCGATGAAACAAATTCCTGTGGAATCTTTTTTCTCGGCATTAAGAAATCCAGCTTCACGAGCGAGGTCTCGCACTTCATCCTTCCTCATCTCTGCAAGAGGAAAGATAGACTGAGATAACTGCTTTTGATTCAGCGCATGAAGGAAATAGGTTTGATCTTTCTCTTTATCAGCAGGAATTTCCAGTTGAAACAAATCGCCTTTTTTTGAAATGTCCGCATAATGCCCCATCGCAATTTTGTCGGCTCCCAATTTTTTCGCTTCTTTCAAAAACGAATCAAACTTCACAAACTTATTACATAAAATATCGGGATTAGGGGTTCGTCCGGCTTCGTTTTCTTTCAAGAAATATTCAAACACATGTTCCCAATACTCTTTGGAAAAATTCACCATGTGAAATTCTATCCCAAGTTTTTGCGCTACTTTCTCGGCTTCCAGTGCGTCTTCGGTGGCAGTACATTCAGGACCTCCCTCTTCCCAGTTACGCATAAAAACGCCCACAACTTCGTGTCCTTGCTCGACAAGTAGTTTCGCTGCCACAGTGCTATCGACCCCGCCCGACAGTCCAACAACAATCTTCATCAGAGGAGGAATGGGAGAATTGCGGTTCCCAACATTGCGAGAACAGCGATCCATACGACTATTTTGATACCGGTTGATTTTTTTGCCATAGTAGAAAGTTTAAAAGTTGAAAAGTTAAAAAGTCTAAGAGTGCTGGGCAGCGGAAACTTTTGCCGGAGTAAGTACCGTTTCTCCAAAACGCCACCCTGTTTCCAGTACTTTTACCACCGTGCCTGGTTTGCCTTCTTCGGTCATGAGTACTTCATGAAAATCGGGATTGATTAGAGTTCCTTTTTTGGGATCAATTTTCTGAAGCCCGGTCTTTTCTAGTTCTTTGAAAAAATTATTAACGGCCTTCTTTATATCATTGTCCTCGGAATGTTCTGCGCCTAATTTTAACTCTCCAAATCGAGCAAGGAGCGGTTTTAGAAATTCAGCAATACCGAGTGTGACCCAATTCTTTTTATTCTCGTTTTCACGTCGTTGGACATTCTGCAGGTCAGCTAATGCACGGATTTGAGCTGTTTTTGATTCTTCTAGTTCACTTGTAACAGCTTCGAGTTGAGCTTCAAGTTCTTCGATTCGGGCGAGTTGTGCATCTTTTTTCATCGTGGCTGATTTTGACAAATTGGGCGCAAAATGCAATAGTTCAGCGATTTTTTACTCACAAGCTCATGCTCGGAATTACAGATCTCAAACTCGGAACAAAGATTCAATTGGATGGACAACCGTATGTCGTTACGTGGAATCAACACAGTAAACAAGCTCGAGGAGGCGGGGTAATGAAAGTAAAAATTAGAAATCTGGAAACAGGGAATTCATTAGATCGAACATTTCAAGGGTCGGATAAAATTGAAGAAGCCGACGTGAATTACAGAAAGGCACAATTTCTTTATGTGAGTGGGGATGATTATGAGTTCATGGATCAAGAAAACTATGAAACGGTTTCACTTACAAAAGAAAAACTGGGGGATGCCACTGCGTTCTTAACAGATGGAATGGAGGTTGATTTGCTTTATTTTGGCTCCAATCCAATCAATATTCAACTGCCAGCAAAGATGAAAGTGAAAATCACAGAGACTGATCCCGGTGTTCAGGGGGATCGTTCTTCGGCGGGGACAAAACCAGCTACAATCGAAACAGGAAAAACCATCCGCGTTCCTCTTTTTATTAATGTAGGAGATGAGATTATTCTTAATACCGATACTGGTGAATATGTAGAGCGGGCGAAAGGGTAATTTCGGATTTTCGATTGCAGATTTTCGATTTTTAAATAAAAGGGTTTTTTACAAAAAATTGATAATTATTGATGGTTGATTGATAATTCACTTAATGGAAATTGCTTTGACATGGAATCTTGTTTTGCTGTCGGTCTTGACGATGTTATTTGCGTACAATTTCCTTCTCGGACAAAACGCGACTATTAAGCTTATCATCTCCACTTACATTGCGATTCTTACGGCAGACGGAGTCGCCAAAATTCTCAAGGATTTCTTATTCGATCCAGCGCCGGGGATTCAGGAATTGGCGGCGGGACATGAAAATGAAATTTTCACCGGCATTAGGCTCGTTCTTTTTCTTATTGCTATTGTTATTTTTGTAACCAAGGGAGCGTTTTACGTGGCTGTTGAGAAACATGAGCATTGGGCACTCCAAACCGTCATTCATGCGGTGTTCGCAGCACTGTCTGCGATACTCTTTCTCTCAACCGTTTTGATTTACCTCTCAGGAAACTCATTCGTTGAAGGCATGACGCTGGCTTCGGAAATACAAATTCATAAAGACTCCTTCATTGCGAAAATACTGATCGACTATTATCAATTCTGGTTCTCGCTTCCGGCGATTGCTTTTTTAATTACCAGTTTTGGATTCCAGAAGGCGGAAGAATAGGGAGTACAGGCTTTTCCTCGAAGGAGGGAATCTAGGTCTTGTTTTCTTAAAACAAGTACTAATATTATATTAGCTCATTTTTTTACTTCGGTAGAACTGGGTCCCCGTCTCCACGGGGATGACAAATTAAAAAACCTTCTTTCGTTTTAACCACGCTACAAGCAGACCAAGTCCAATGATAAAGATAACAACAAGGGCAATACTTACGGTTTCAAATGCTTGAGAATCTTGTTCGAGACTGTTTTTAAGATTCATTCCATAGAGTCCAGTGATCACAGCCAGAAGCGCTAACACCCCTGTTGCAGCGGAGACTAAAAGATCAAATTTAATAATCGTATTTCGCATGTTACTCATTCGCAGTGCCAAAATCTCCTGTGTATCGTCGATATTCTCATCCAGTTCATCAATTTTATGTGATACATCTTCGATTTGTTCCAACAAATTTTCCAAAATAGATTCAATTTCATCCGTGTTAGTGGGCCTCTTGATCTCCAAATACAAATCTTTCAAATCATCGTCATCAGAAACGAGTTCTGTAATTTCTCCTTCAATTTCTTCAACAGTTGTTTCAAGTTTTGAGAGTCTTTTCTTGAGATGAAGCAACTGTTCAAAGGTTTGGTCGTGCACTTTTTCAGCACGCAATTTATGCATCAATTGATCTGATACTCGCTCAATATCCTCAAATCGTCGTTGCATTTTTTCCAAAATATAATACAGGGCTGTTTCTAAGATAGCGTGTTCAAATCGTGTTTCTTCCTCTTTTGTTTTTTCTATTTTCTCTGTAAGAAGTGGGACGAAATATTCGGGAATTTTCTTTTTCTCAAGATTAAAGACTAACGTCTTTTTATTTCCGATCACCATCTTTACAGACCGAATACTCACGATGATACAGTTTCCCCGAGGAAGGATTGTGGTGGTTTGTTTTTTTGTAAAGATCGGACGAAGGTCTCGACTATGGATACCAAACTCCTCAGTGATCGCTTTGCGAGTCCATTCTTTTTCAATGATTTTTCCGGAAGCCAATAATTCAAGAGTTTGCATGGTGTTTAGAATAAAGCGCTTTGAAAAGCTGAACGCAGTATGAGGCCTGCTGGTTTTTCTTCAAACTCAATTTCTCGTCCCAAAAGATCTTTTGCGCACACAGAAACCAGTTCGTCTGGGGTTTCTATTACCAGAAAAGGACCTTTCATGGAAATTATTTTTCCAGAAACAGACTCTTTGTCATTGAGTGTTACAGAGTGAAATGCCTTCGCACTTTTCTCAATATTTGTGAGATGATACGCGGATTTCCAAGAAATGAATTCTGGGGTTTTTGTCAAAAAGTTCTGTAACAGTGCGTGATCTTGGAAGACCTCTTTGTGAGATTCAAACACTTTTCTTAAAATTTCTTCCCCTTCTTTTTCTGCAATTTCAGGACAAAGAAATTCTTTTTTTTGTGATGGTTTTATTTTATCAACGAGACCACTTTTTCGGAGCAAGGTTTCTATTTGTCGGGCAAGAATTCCATCAGAAGTTTCGGCAATAAAAAGTGTGTAATGAGCCCCTTGCTCAAGCTGTCGAAGCTCTTTTCGTTCCCTCTTGGAAACCCCGACTTTTATTAAATTTTTATCAAATAATGCGAGATAGACAACATGTGGTCCGGCAATTTTTTGCAGATCCGACTCGCTTACGTTCTCGCGATTAAACCCATCAAATACAGTAAAAACGAAGTTTTTTTCTCGTGCTCGACAGACCTCACATTTTGATTTTCCAACACTTTTTGATGGACACGGAGACCAGGTGTTTTCCGCGAAACTTCCGCCACATTTTACATCAGAACAAATTTCCAAAGAGACATCATTCCCCACAGAAAGCGCTTTCTTTCCAAATTGCTCACCACTACTTGCCTGAATTTCAGCCGCAGTGGAATTGAGCCATCGGAAGTCGTACATGTGGACTTTCATCGGGCGTGGTGTACCATTCTCGCGA
>CAZDZO010000013.1:0-32738 GCA_964509975.1 uncultured Candidatus Peribacteria bacterium | reverse complement strand
GAAACGTGGGTAAATTCGGATTTGGCAATATCAAATTTCTTCAACGCTCCAAGCGTGTCTCCTCCACCGAGAATTGTTTTTGCCTCTTTGTTTTGAGCAATGGCTCCAGCGAGTTCTTTCGTTCCGTTTTCAAAAAGATCTTTTTCAAAGAGTCCCACGGGACCATTCCAAATGAGAACTTTTGAATGTGCAATAATTTCTTTGTAGCTTGCGATAGTATGCGGTCCGATGTCGAGGATTTTCATATCACCCATAACATCTTCGACGGGAACTGTTGTAGATTCCACTGCATCTAAATCATCCGCACATACGACATCCACAGGACTATGAATAGCCGTTCCGTTTGCATCCGCGATTTCCATAACTTCTCGTGCTCGATCAAGTTCAGCCTCTTCATATAAACTACCTCCAACTTCATATCCTTGTGCCACCATAAATGTATTCCCAAGCGCTCCACCAATCACAATATTATCCGCAATCTTGGCGAAGTGTTGAAGCACGGCGACTTTTGTTTCCATTTTTACACCACCGACAATAACGGTGAGTCCTTCCATTTTTTCTTCACTCAGAAAAGGGGAGAGGTGTTCGATTTCTTTTTCTATTCCAAATCCCGGATAACAAGGAATTTGTCCCGCAAATCCAATAACTGAAGCCTGTGGACGGTGTGCCACTGCAAATCCTTCGAGAATAAATACATCCGGTTTAATCCCATCGAGTATTTCTTGAGGAAAGTTAGGTTCATTTGTTTTTTCTTCTGGTCTAAATCGAACATTTTCATGAAGCTGAATACGAGAGTCTCCAGCCGTATACTCTGGTCTGAATTCAACCGGTTGTCCGAGTTGTTTTTCGAGTTCAGGGATCAAGAATTTTGCTGAGAGTTCAGGCACCACTTGTCCTTTTGGTCGTCCGAGGTGAGTGAGGACATGTATTTGTTTCGCGCCATTATCAAGGAGAAACTGAATCATCGGCAATGATTCCACGATGCGAGTATTTTCTACAACCTTGCCTTCTTTGAGTGGGACATTGTAGTCCATGCGGATAAGAACAATCTTATCTTTCACGACCTCGGGAGTGAGTTTTTTAATTTTCATTGGTTGAATTGTACGAGGGAGGGGAATCAATTGTCAATTTTCAATTTCCAAACTTCAACTGAACTTCGTCCTCCGTCATCCCGGAATTCTGAATTATGGAATATCAGGGAACCAGTGCTACACCATAAAAAGGGAAAATAAAATAGTCATTCCGGCTTGCCCGGAATCGGATGAAAACTTGAAATAGAGTTTTAAGCGCTAGCGCGACATCTTCCAAAATATTCACTTCGCTCTGAACACAAGAAAACAACTGTAGTGATCCTGGGCAAGCCAGGATGACAAAAAAGAAAAAGAAAAAAAGCCCCGCACTTGCGGGGCTCAAAAATATACCAGCTCGTTCAATCTAAACTGCTACATTTTTGTTGCAACGAATACCTTCGAGAGTTCGGGGTGAGAATTCTCCGAGATATCCTGCGATAAATTTTTAGGAATACTGTTGCTCATTTCAATTGCAAATCTTGATTCCATTTGGATCCATAATGCGCTAGGATTCCAAAAATGAGACATACAATAAGACGTACTGTTATATAACTGTTTTGTCTTTGTAATAATATTAACAAACTCAATAGTTGTTAATTGGCTCAAAGGCATTACGTCTACAAACGTGTCTGCTGTAGCTTTCCCTGCAACGCTGTTAATAGAAATACCTGAAGTTGGGATTTTCAATGTACCACTGGTGCAGCCCTCATGGTTAGAGTGGAGAATACTAGGACTATTAACACCATTCTCGATGTTGTCGCAGAGCCGGCTCACGCCTACCTCCTCTTCTACCAATGATAACATTGGATTTTCGTTAGTTAGCAGTTCCCCTGTAAACAATCTTAGGAAGGCTGCTTCCTGAATTGTAGTATTCTCATCTGGCTTGATCCCTTCAAGAGTCATAGCATGAGTAGTAAAAACAGAATTTCCCTTCAGGTAATAAACACCTTGAGCAAATTCAGCGTATTGAACTTCAAAACCATTCATGTTTTCCATTGAAAGATTCAAAGCATCTTTTCGTATATTCAATACGGCTGGAATCTCAATATCATTCAACAGTGATTGATATTGATTAAGGAGCATTACGTCTTCATCATTAAAGATTGATAAATAATAGTCAGCATTTACTACTGAAGCATTCTCATCGTTCAACATTGATGAAGCATTTCCTGAAAAACTTCCCAGGAAAAGAAACGCGATTCCCATTATTATGGGTCCCGCTCTAGAAAAAAACCTTTTCATACGCGTTTGCGAATTTAAAGTTTATTAAGAAGTGCACAAAGGCACAATGCATCTCCAAAAAGGAGTACACATAAAACCGTCCAAAAAAGGACAAGATCGATTTCCTCGCCTTTTCGAGGAGTTAAGTTTAATTGTACGAACGTTGTTTGTCATTTGTCCGCACGTGCAGAATGTCGAGAACACTCCACATATGCGAACAATTTCAAAATGTAGCGAGATATAAAAGAACAACTGCAGACCACTTGTTTCGAGAAAAACGATAAAAATATTTTTCACTTCTCTACAGAAATAGGTCAAGAGTCACTTTCCATTTTTTAGTGTAGATGTCCAAAGTTTGTAAAAAAAAGTCCGGTTCTGCGCATGCGCTGAACCGGACGGTGGAAACCAATTGACCTTCGTCTTACTCTTCTCCTCATTCTCCTTTGCCAACAGGCTTCCTATCTTCAACTCGAAACAGTTCAAAATAAAAAAAGAGGAGGGACTAGTACATTACAACCAGCCCCTCACTCAACCTAAACATCATATTTCTATGAGTTGCTGTGGCGTTACTGGTTATAAATCCACAGCAACAAATATTCGAATTAAATACTCATTGCTGTGAACTTAGAAGGAAAATATATAAAAGATCAAAGATTGGTTCGCTTCTTTGAGAAGGAAAAAAGAATCTTTTTCTGCTTCCACGAAAGAAACTGAAGTCGTTGTATCCATTTTTAAAAGAGGAGTCAAATCTTTTTAAAGAAAAACTTGCAAAAACGAGGAAACATAGTACTATGTAAAAGTAATTTATATACTTTATATATGGAAAACACAGATCCTTTCTTCGCTCCCATTATAGCTTTTACGTACAACAAAACAGTGGATGAAATCCTTGATGGAATTGAGGCAATGGAAGACGGTGAAATGAAAGAACAACTTACAAATTTGTATTTAGATGAGTTAGATGCACGACAGGAAGGAAAACCGGTTGTTCAAGAGATAAATGAAGCAATTAAAGAACTGACACTCGAGAAAGATCTTCGTAATATTATGGACAAAGATATTGAGGATGGGGAAAAATAAGATTCTTGAAAAAAATGAGACGAAAAAAGAAAAAAGAAAACAAATTAGCAGAAGGGGTCATTCCCTTGTATCCGAATGGAATTCAAAAAGTTAATTTTGACGAACAAAGACTTCCTGGCACACAAGCAAAAGTCTTACGAATGATTATTCCCAAAAAGATTCATTTTGAGGGTCGGCATTATACAGCCTTTGAAAATATAAAAAAAGTAATCGAAACAAGAGCCTTTAAAAAAGGAATTGAATATCACCAGAGTTTATTGAGCTTTAAGAACGAATCTGATGACGATTGGTTATTGACACTGCTTGGATCTTTTGGAGAAAATATTGATTATATTGAACAACATATAGAATCTTGTGCAGCACTCTATGAAGTAATCAAATCGAGAAAACATTTATACGAAAAGTAAAAATATTTTTTTGTTTTCTGTATTCCGCTACAATCCGCGGGATGGAACTCGAAACAATTATTGGACTCGAAATACACGCACAGCTCTCGACCAAGTCGAAGTTGTTTTGTAATTGTGATAATGACGCCTTTGACGCGAAACCAAATACGAGGGTGTGTCCCGTGTGCATGGGATTTCCAGGAATGTTGCCGGTACTCAATGAGGATGCACTTTCAAAAGGGGTGAGGGGAGCCGCTGCTTTGAAATGCAAAATTCAAGAGTTCTCTAAGTTTGATCGAAAAAATTACTTTTACCCTGATTTGCCGAATGGATTTCAGATTTCACAATTTGATCAACCAATTGCTTTGAAAGGAAAAGTGGAGATTGAAATTGAGGGAAAAAAGAAAGTGATTGGGATTACCCGTGTGCATTTGGAAAACGATGCGGGAAAACTAACCCATGAAAAAACAGGAACATTGTGTGATTACAATCGTTCCGGAACACCATTAATCGAAATCGTAACCGAGCCCGACATGCGTTCTCCAGAGCAAGCACAGGTGTTTGCAAAAGAAATTCAGAAAATTTTACGATTTGTAGATGCTTCAGATGCAGACATGGAAAAAGGAATGATGCGATTTGATGCTTCGATCTCAATGCGACCAGTAGGGGACAAAAAGCTTTATCCACGAGGGGAGATTAAAAACCTCAATTCTTTCGCTTCACTTCTCAAAGCCCTTCAATACGAAGAAAAGAAACAACGCAAACTCTGGGAAAAAGGAGAAGTTTCTGAAAAAGAAACGACACTTGGATGGCTCGATGATGAAGGGAAAACACATATTCTCCGAGACAAAGAATCAGCACACGACTACCGATACTTTCCAGAACCAGATCTCCCACCGGTAACATTTACAAAAGATGCAATCAAAGAAATCGAAGACGGGATTCCGGAACTCCCCCTTGAAAAAGTGCATCGATACCGAAAAGAATTTGAATTGTCGGAGAATGATGCATTGAAGTTGGCGGAAAGTTTAGAACTTTCTGAATTTTTTGAAACAGCCAGCAATCTTTCAAAGGCACCGAAAAAGGCGGCAAACATGATTTTATCAGTGATACTTGCTGATCCTGATTGGAAGAAAACAGAAATTACACCTGAACATATTGCTGATACACTTGATCTCATTGAAGTGAACAAAGTATCCGCCACAGGAGGAAAGCAAATATTAGAAGCAGCGATGAAGACTGGAGACAAAGCAAAGGAATTGATGGAAACGCTTGGACTTGAGCAGGTCTCTGACAGTGGAGAAATTGAAGTATGGATTGGTGAAGTTTTGGAAGAAAATGAAAAAACAGTTGCGGAATTTAAAGCCGGAAAAGAGAAAGTTATTGGATTCCTTGTCGGACAGGTCATGAAGAAGTCAGGAGGAAGTGCCAATCCATCGATGGTTCAGGAACTAATGAAAGCGAAGTTAAATCAATAATAAATTGACGAATTGAATTAATAATTGCTATCTAATGGGGGTTTGGGGACGAAAACTGTCTGAGCGACAACGGGACTTGGCAATGGTATGCGATGCAAAAATGAGCGAGTTTTTTTGTCCCCAGAACTTTTTGGTTCTTTTTAGTTATAAAAAGAACAGCCCTACCGATATCCATCATCGATAAAAGAAGGGATTCCTCCGCTTCGGTCGGAATGACAAAATGGAGTTTTTTACTGAAACAATAGGAAGAGGTGAGTATTCACACTTGCAAAAGAGCGAAATATTTGCTATAATATATGGAAGGAAGTAAAAATATATCGCAATGGACTATCTCTTCGAACATTCACGTGAAATCATGCAACTCTGTTTTGGAGCTGGATTTCTTATCTTCGTGATTTTCGCTGTACGAGCGATGATTCTTGCGACAAGGGTGTTGAAGAAATTAGACGATCTTTCAGACCTTTTTATCTCATACATTCAAAAACCACTTCAATTCATATTGGAAGGACAAAAGATTATTTCTCATCTTTTAGAGTTTTTTAAAAAGTAGTAATTCTTGACCAAGAAAGTTGAATAAGTACAAAACACGCACTTAATATTTTTTTTATGAGCCACATTCAAATTCGCATTTCCAATGAAGATAAACAAGAAGTTCGAGAGATTCTCGAAAGTATGGGATTAACCTATTCATCAGCGATTAAACTCTTTTTTAAGAAAGTGGTACAAGAAAAAAAATTGCCATTCCAGATTGCCGCCAGCACCACAAAACCGGTAAAAAAGGCGGTAAAAGTTGAAACAAAAGACGAAACAAGCGAAACTGCGCCTGCATGGAATACTTTCACAAAGCGGAAGATTGGCTCTTAAAACTTTCTTCAGAAGCTCAATTTTTCCGACAAGATAAGAAACCCTCACTCGAGGTTGTTAATCGTGTGCTCGATGAATTGGGACGCCCTGATGAATCTTTCGAGTGGAGAGTAGTGGTGGGAGGCACTGCAGGAAAGGGGACTGTTTGTCGTCTGACGGAAGATGTGCTTCTTCGATCGGGAAAGAAAGTCGCGACATTGATGTCTCCTCATCTTCAAGTCATTACCGAGCGGATACGAATTGGAGGCAAACTCATTGACGCAGAAACATTCGGAGAGACTCTTTTAAATATTAAAAAGGTATGCGAAAACCTCTCAATTATTCCGACCTATTATGAGGCAATTGTTCTGACCGGAATTTTGGCCGCTAAGAATTCTGGATGTGAAATTCTTATTTGTGAAGTCGGGATGGGGGGGCGACTCGACGCTGTAAATTCAGTCCGAGGAAAACGAGTCTCAGCACTCACTTTTGTGGGGGATGATCACCTCGAAAAATTCGAAAATAGCATTGAAAAATTAGCCCAAGAGAAGGCTGGAATCTTTGTGGAAAACTCTGTGTATAACGTGAGTTATGAACAAAAAATGTGTTCAACACTTGATTCCAAAGTAAAAACAAAGATAGAGTACATTAAAGGAATAAAAGCTAAGTTGAATAAAAAACTTGCACGAAGAATTTGCAAAAAGATTCTTGGTAATGACACCTTCATTATGCGTAAGATTCCGCTCCCATGTCGCTGGGAAAAAGTAGCATCCGATGTCATTCTCGACGGGGCACATTCCGCCCCGAGATTTGAATTTATTTTGCCCAAAATAAAGAAATTAAAAGGGAGGAAAATTGGTATTTTTGCCATGGCCGAAGATCATGATTTGAAATCATTTTCTATTATCGAAAATCAATTTGATGAAATAATTTGGACAGAAGTTCCAGGAGAAAGGAAATTTCACAAAGCCGAAGAATTAAAAAAGATCCATGGAAGGGGAGTGATTGAAACAGATCCCATAAAAGCATTAAAAAAAGCGCAGAGCATGGAGGGGACGGTTATCGTTCTGGGGAGCTTTTACTTGGCAGGGCTCATTCGAGAGGAGTTTTATTCTTCTGAGAATATTCTCAAACAGCAGACAGAGTTTTCTGAATAAACCCCACCATTGTCATTTCGACAGAAGCGGCGAAATCCCTTCGAAGCGTACTGACTTAAGGGATCCCTCGACTGCGCTCGGGATGACAAGTGAAAAAGAGAAGTAATAAATCGAAAATCCGAAATCGACAATCGAAAATTTCCTCACTCATGCTGATCGATCACCTTGTTCACAATGCTATCCGCTACTTTATTCTTGTGCCTAAGCACGTGCCGGAATCGAATGGTATCAAACTTGGCACACAGGATTTTTGCCTGTTCAAACGAAGGTTTTAAATTCTCATGCTTCACTTTGAAGTTTCCACTCATTTGTTCCACAATCAATTTTGAATCAAGAACCACCTCAAGATCAGTAATTCCATTTTGAACGGCTAATTGAAGCCCGTGAAGCATTCCTGCATATTCTGCAAAGTTGTTGGTCTGATGCCCACAATAAATACCCCCGTACGCAATTTCTTTCTTCTTATCATCGTAGAGAACCGCTCCTCCGGCAGATTTTCCGGGATTTCCTCGAGAGCCTCCATCGGCATAGAGGATTCCTTTTTTTACTGTTTTTTTCGTTTTGGTTTCGATATTGGTAAAAAGGTCTTTATTCATTTATTTCAAAAATTTAGTTACGAAATCAACTACCTTATCCTTTTTCACTTTTTGCATTTCTCCCGTCGCTCGATCGACAAACTCAACCACACCTTCTTCCATGGTTCGCTCACTCATCACAATACGAGCGGGCATCCCCATAAGTTCGTGATCTGAGAACTTTTGTCCCGGACCAACTTTTTTGTCTCGTCGGTCGTCGTAGAATACTTCGACTCCTGCTTTTTCAAGGCCAGCCACTAATTTTTCTGCTTCTGTGTACACCGCATCATTTCGCCCAATAGCCGCGAGATAAATGTGAAACGGGGTAATTGCTTTTGGCCATTTTAAACCTTTCTCATCATGAAACACTTCCGCCACCGCTCCCATGGTTCGAGAAATTCCAATCCCATAACATCCCATAATAACCGGCTGTCCTCTCCCATTCTCATCAATCGCCTTCATTCCAAAGGCATTAGAGAACTTCGTTGAAAGTGGAAAAATATTTCCTACTTCAATCGCTCGGAACGTTTTATACACTTCTCCCGTTTCAGGATACAGGTCACCTTCTTGCGCTACCTTGAAATCATAGAATTCTTTTGGTTCTTCAATATCTCGTCCGAAATTTACATTAATCGTATGAAAGTCTGTTTGATTCGCCCCCATTTCAAAATTAATTCGTCCCTTCATCGAATCATCCATGAAGACTTTCACTTCTTTTGGTAAATTCAGAAGTCCTGCGAATCCAATCTCCGCTCCCGTAACATTCTTAACAACCGCTTCTGCAGCAAGTTGCAAAGACTTACATCCAACGACCTTTTTTAATTTCAATTCATTCACGTCATACCCACCGCGCACTGCGGCGGCAATAAGTTCCCCTTTATCTGTTTCAAAAAGCAACGTCTTCGTAGTTTTCTCCACTGGAATTTTGAGAAACTCAGCGAGTTCTTCCACACCGATAATGCCTTTCCCTTCTTTATCTTCCATCGCCATCATTTCTTTGTCGTCATAAGAAACAGAAGGCGCCGCAGAGGGAGCAATTTCTTTGTTGAGATATTCATCCTTACTCTTCACGTGGAAAATCGTGTCTTCTCCTGTTTCACAAACCGTTTGAAATTCATGAGAGAATTCAGAGAAATCTCCGCCTGAGGCCGCCACCACATGAGTAATGCCACCCAATCCCATGCGTTCGTATATTTTGTGGTAGGCTTGTTTCTGTACTTCATAGTAGCGTTCAAAATCTTCCTGGTTTGAATGAAACGAATACGCATCCTTCATAAGAAACTCTCGTCCACGAAGCAATCCTGATTTTGCCCGTGGCTCATTTCTGAACTTCGCCTGAATCTGATAGACACAAAGTGGAAAGTCTTTGTGAGATTGGCAATAAGTCTGTACAAGCGGGGTTACTACTTCTTCGTGCGTAGGGCAAAGTGCCGCGTGTTTTTCAAGATCAGTTTCAAGTTTATACAGTACATCCATATCCCATCGATCAGTCTTTTTCCAGTTTTCTTGAGGAGACATGATGGGCATGAGAATTTCAACGGCATCAGCCTTATTCATTTCTTCTCGGACGATCTCTTCGACTTTACGAAGAACGCGATAGCCAAGAGGGAGATAAGAATAAACACCTGCCATTTCCTTTTTAATAAATCCCGCACGAATAAGAAGCTCTGCATTTTTTGAGTTTTCTTGAGAGGGGAGTTCCTTTTGGGTTTTAACAAAGAGTTGTGAATATTTCATGCAAATAAAAATACAAAATGTAAGGGAATGATAATAGGTTCTTGAAAAATTGTCGATTTTCAATTGTTAATTTTTTCTTCTTTGTCTTCCCGTAATCCCTGTAGAATTTGATATAAAATATTTGAGATAAAAAATCCCTCAACCTCCTTTAACAAGGGGGCTTTAAATTCCTCCCCTGTTAAGGGGAGGCTAGGAGGGGTTTATTTCTCCGCTAATATTGCCTGAAGACAGCTCCCCCAAGCACCCTTTTTCTCACGATAAGCGTTTTCTTGCGCCCGTTCCAATAGTTTCTCATGTTTCTGATCAATCTCGCTTTCCAGATGTTTCCCATATCCATCAAGCAATATTTGCTCATTGATAAAATGTTCACGACCTCGTTTATCTTGCAGGGGAAGAAAGACGTATCGCAATAAATCTCCATCGTCATTCATTTGGGAAATATCTTGTCGGAGAAAAACTTGCCGATGAAGAATAAGTAATTCGAGATGATTTTTCGCTTCATCCCCAAAACAAGAAAACCCTTTTCTCACATCTCGAGAAGAGGGAATTCCCACTCCCAACATCTTTACACGTAAGCCATTTTCCAATTCAAATCTATTCCCCGACAACACTTTCTTCACATATCCTACTGAGATAGGAGCCAAAAATTGTGCTTGTGATGTGTGATGTAAATTTACACCGGATCGTCTCATTCTGTGTTTCAAATCGTTTCCAAAGTAGCATCCCTGCCACACACCAATTCCTTCTTCTCGCGCTATCGATTCCGCTTTCAGATACTTACTATAAAAAGAGGCTTCTTTTGAAAGTGTCATGACACTCGTTTTTCCCTTTTCCAAAAGGAATTCCGCCAAGTTACGCCCATTTGATAACTTTACATGTCGTGGCAAAATCCTTGCATCTAACATTGTCATGTCGGCGCGTATTTGGACTTCTTTATTCTCCACTAATAATTTCAAAAGCCTAAAAAAGGGGCGAGCATAACAACGAGCCTGATTTTTTTTGTTAAAGAGTGATGGGGGACTCATTCCCAAAATACGAATGATGCGATCATCAGAGAGTTGCAGATGACTATTGTCTATGACCCGGGCGACTTTTACTTTTTCCCAAGAAGGACGAGAAGCGGCAAGAATATCACTTGTTTGTAATGACAAAATCAAGACAAGGAGAACCAATAAAATACATCTTTTCATAAAGACCAGCTTTCCAAAAGCCAAAATATTTGTCAAACAAAATTATTTCCGTACCATCGATTCGATTTAATATTATTTTAACTATTACACTCATGAGTGCCCCATTTAAAAAGCTTTCTCATTCAAAAGTATCATTCTCTTTTTCTATCGAAGAAGCCGATATTAAGAAAGCAGAAAAAGCCGTTCTTGATCATTTTCGTGGGGAAGTCAAAGCCCAAGGATTTCGAAAAGGAAAAGCGCCTGATAAAGTAGTTATTGAACACATTGGTGTTGATCGCCTTGCCTATGAAGCACTTAACACAGCCGTTGACAAAAAATATCGAGACTTTGTTATTGCCAATAAACTCCAACCTGTTGCCGCTCCAAAGATTGATTTCTCTGATATAAAGAAAAAACCGGTGGAGATTAAAGCAGAAATTGAAATCTTTCCTGAAGTTACAATTGATGGCTATGCCAAGATTAAAATATCCCCATTAAAGGTGACTGTTGAAGCAAAAGAAATTGATGAAACCATTGAACACATCATGCAGGATATGAAACTCCAGAAAGTCGTTAAACGAGCGGCAGAGAAAGGGGATCTCGCAGAAGTTGATTTCTGTGGAAAAGATAAAAAAGGAGAAACAATTCCAAATACCGAGGGGAAAGCAGTTCCTTTTGTTCTTGGATCAGGACAGTTTTTACCAGACCTTGAGAAGGCCTATGAAGGCATGAAGGCAGGGGAGGAAAAGAAAGCCGTGAAAGTAAAATTTCCAAAAGAGTACCAAGCCAAAGACTTAGCGGGAACAACTGTACTCTTTGATATCAAAATGAACTCAGTGGGAGAAGTTTCCGCAAAGCATCTTGATGAAACGATGATTGAACAGATTACCGGACGAAAAAAGAAACTCGATGAATTTAAAAAAGACATTGAGCAAATGGTGGAGCGCAATAAACGAAACGAAGAAAAGAAAAAGAAAATAGGGGAGTATAACGAAAAACTTCTAAAAGCCGTGAAAGTAGATCTTCCGCGTTCATGGATTGACCGAGAATGCGAAATGCGTCTAACTGAAATCAAACAATCTCCACAGTACACACACGACCCAGAGGCGTTCTGGAAAACGATTGGAAAAAAAGAGGATGATCTTAAAAAACAATTCGAAAAAGACGCAGAAGCGAATCTGACTGTATTCTTGGCACTTTCTGAGATTGTAAAAGTAGAGAAAGTTGAACTCGACAAAGATGAAATGACAAAAGCAGGACTCATCGTTGACCAACGAATGTCTCAGATGGGGGACCAAGGAAATCGCGATGAAGAACTTCAAAAGACCATACTTAACTTGAAAATTGACAAATATTTGGAGGGTCTTATGCTTTAGGTAACTTAAAAATACACATGAGAAAAAATTACTTTATCTTCTTTCTTTGCTTTATGGTTGTGGGGCTTATTTTTGCCTTTGAAAATATAGCAACCTCGGCACGTGTACTTATTCTTTTCAAAGTTAGCACACAAAGTCTCTTTTTTACAATAATGTTTAGTATGATTCTGGGAATTGTAGCAGGATTCTTTTTAGGACTCGCCGCTTCTAGTAAGGGAAAAGATTCTTCAATTGAAAATTCCGACATCGATCTGTAGTGACAGAAAAATTATTAACGAAAGTCTCCTCTCAATGCAGGGAGATTTTTTTTGCACCCTCATTTGCATAAGGGCGTGTTTGTTTTTTTATAGTATTTTTGAGAGTGAAATGTGTTTTTATTGAACAAAAAATGTGTTCAACTTGAGAACAAAAAGAGATCATGAAATATTTTTTTCTTCAAAAATTTTCCCTTATTAAAGCCAATAACCCCTTTTCTACAAAAAAAGTTTTGACATTTAAGTCAGAAACGAATACTTTTTGTATGCGCATTACTTTTGTACAAAAAATATGCTCAAAAAAATATTTGGTTCCGGAGCACGAGTAAAACTCTTCCAGCAATTTCTCAACAACCCTGACGAGGAGTTTTTTATTAGAGAACTAACACGAATCTTAGATGAACAAATAAACTCTCTTCGACGAGAGCTTGAGAACCTTGAAAAAATTGGGTTGCTCAAATCAACAGAACGTAATCGAAAAAAATATTACCGGATTAACCCACATTTCCCCATTCTTCATGAATTGACCTCTATTGTCCGAAAGACAAACGAGGATAACCAAGAAGTCTTAAAGAAAATTAGCAAGATGGGAGACGTCGACATTCTTATTCTCACAGGAGCCTTTGTGAATAAAGAAGGGGAGACAGATCTCTTTATTGTTGGAAACATTGATAAAACAGCCTTGCAACGATATCTCGACACATCGTTTGGGGACAAAAACTTGAAATACGGAGTGATGACACGAGAAGATTTCCTTTATCGAATCACATTAAAGGACAAATTCGTACAAACTGTTTTCACCGAAAAAGAAAACATTGTTCTCAAGAATAAACTCAAAAAAGACACCGAGCCATTGGTAAATGCGTAAGCGGTTCTTTAATTTAAAAAAAATCTTGACGAAAGAATGCGAAGCCCTACAATCTGCGCGATTTATTTGAATTGTTATGAGCCAACTCCTTCACCAGTTTTCGAAAAAATATTGTAAACCAAATGTTCCGGACATTCGTCCTGGATATTTAGTAAAAGTACACCAAAAGATTAAAGAAGGAAATAAAGAACGAATTCAAGCCTTTGAGGGGACTGTTATTGCGGTTAACCCAGGACATGGTATAGAAAGCACTTTTACGGTTCGAAAGATTTCAGAAGGAATTGGGGTTGAAAAAGTATACCCAATTCATTCTCCAAACGTTGTGAAGGTTGACGTACTTCGTGCACACAAAGTACGACGTGCGAAACTTAACTTCTTGCGAGCACTTTCTGGAAAAGCCCTTCGTTTGAGAGAAGTAGAACTTAAACTTGAAGAAAAGACATTTGAACAACCTGTAGAAGAAAAAGCGGAAGAAGTTGTTGAAGAAAAGAAAGAAGAAACTCCTGTTGAAGAGAAACAAGAGAAAACCGTTGAGGCAGAACCGAAGGAAAAAGTGAAAGAAGCGGTTGTTGAAGAAGCTAAAGAAGAAAAAGAAGCTCCTGCTGAGGAAGAGAAGAAAGAAGAGTAGATAATATAGAATGTCATCCCAAACTTGGTTTGAGACCCATTATCAACTATTAAAAAAGGCAACTACTTGAAGTTTAACTATGTTTTTTGAAGAATAATGGATTCCAGCCTTCGCTGGAAAGACAAAGTACTTCCTATACATCATCCTTCTTCCCCAAGTACGTCGTATAAAGGTAGTTGGTTTGGGCTGGGAACTCAGCCGCAAGAGTATCTATTTGTTTGGTAATCGGACGAATCCCTTTTGCTATTCGTTCTTTTCGTACGGCTTTGGCGTCTTTCTTTGTGTGTCGAGCAATTTCATTATCAGAAAAACCAAGAACCTTTGCATCACGCAATAATGCAGGCGAAATGGCACCGTTTCGCGTTCCAATTGATTCCATCGTCCTTGCACAATCAGTAATTCGTTCAAGTTGTTGAAGAAACCATCGATCGATCTTTGTCATTTCCCAGATTTGTTCGAGTGTGAAGGTTTTTGTGAACAATCCTTCAGAAATCGCGAAGAGTCTTCGGGGAGAAGCAACTCTGATGTGTTCTTCAAGTTCTTCCTTATTTTCAAAGGCAGTAGGGGAGTCGAGCACTCCTTCTGACCCCACCGCGAGCATCCGAACTGCTTTCTGAATACATTCCGGAAAATTTCGACCCAGTGCCATGACCTCTCCCACGGATTTCATCTCCGTAGAGATCTCATGTGATACCTTTCGAAACTTCTGCAAATCCCATCGAGGAATCTTTACCGCAATGTAATCGAGAGCTGGTTCAAAGAAACTTGTTGTTACCTTTGTAATCGCATTTGGAATTTCTGGCATAGTCTTTCCAAGGATGATCTCGGCAGCAACCGCCGCGAGAGGGTATCCAGAAGCTTTAGACGCCAACGCTGAACTTCTGCTCAGTCGGGCATTCACCTCGATAACTCGATAGTCCTTATCATCTTCTGGATTAAGGGCGAACTGAATATTACATTCTCCTACGATTCCCAAGTGTCTGATCGTTGTAATAGAAACCGTTCGAAGCATTTGATATTCAGAGTTCGCCAAGGTCATAGAAGGAGAAATCACGATTGATTCTCCGGTATGAATTCCAAGCGGATCGAAGTTCTCCATATTCACCACGGTAATACAATTGTCATCACCATCGCGAACCACTTCGTATTCTACTTCTTTCCATCCACGCAAATCTTCCTCCACCAACACTTGAGGAGAAAATGCAAACGCTTCTTTCGCCATTTCTTCAAATTGTTTTTCATTCTCACAAAACCCAGATCCTTTTCCTCCCAGCGCAAATCCGGCTCTCATAATAAGTGGAAATCCAATTTTCAAAGAAGCCACTTTCGCATCTTTCAAATTCTTGGTTGCAATCGACCGAGGCGTGAGAATTTTAATTTCCTTCAATTTCTGTTTAAAGATCTCTCTATCTTCCGTTGCTTCAATGACTGAAACAGGCGTTCCCAGCACCTTCACCTTGTGTTTCTTGAGAAAACCTGACTTCTCCAGCTCCAAACCACAATTAAGCGCTGTCTGCCCTCCAAAGGACAATGCCAACGCATCTGGTTTTTCCTTTTTAATAATTTTTTGCACAAAAGTTGGTTTTACGGGCAAAAGGTAAATCTTATCCGGTCCGGTATCTTCGGTCGTAAAATTTTGCGGATCAGTCTGAATCGTTGCAATATTTGGATTAATCAAAATCACCTCATGACCATTCTTTTTGAAGGCTTTAATCGCTTGTGATCCTGAATAATCAAATTCACCCGCTTCTCCTATCTTTAATGCTCCAGACCCTAGTAACAAGATTTTCATATCCTGTACATTCTACTAATTTTTTCGGAGGAGGGAAATAAAAAATGTCATTGCGAGCGTAATGAAATGGAGCGTGGCAATTTACTTCCGATAAATTAGCAGAGGATTACTTTTTCTCCTTCTGTTAAGGAGGAGGTAGAGGGGTTGTTATTTGACTTCTGTGTTAAAAAGTTGTAAACAAGACTTCGTACATAGTGATTTCTTCGGAAAAAAGTATGTCAATTTGTTCTTTTCGGCAGTGGTGTATTTATCTCGTTTGTCTTGCAATGGAAGCAGGGCTAACGAGATAAATAATATAAACTAAATCAGCAACAGTTATGAAATACGACTTTTCTTCTTTTCCAAACAATGTTAACGAAACAAAATTTTCCCTCAAACAGTGGAGGAAAAAAATGAAAAAATCGAGACAAAAAGCGGTGTATATTGGTACACACTTTTTCTATCTGAGTATTATTGTAGGATGGTTATTGTTTTCTAATGAAATAATAACAAGTCTTTTTACAATAGGAATTCTTATTCTATTCACCATCGCATGGTGGATATTTCACAGAATGCCCATATTTCGAAAAGAACCGAAACTTCAAATCAAGGGAAATTCCCTTACAGGAGTTTTTCTTTGTTCTAACAATCTCGGTGGATGGAAACACCCTTTAGAAAAAATTTTTCAAAAGGTTGAATTAAACCATGGGATATTAAAAAAAGTTGGTTCACTGAGTGTCGAATTCACGGTAAAATCAACTCGACGAAAGGAAACTATTCTTATCAAATTTGAGAAAAAACCAGAAATCAACAAACAAGGACGCCTTCTACTCAACAATGGAAAATGGCTTGAAGGAAGTGATCCTCAATTAAGATTAATTCTGAGTTTTATTACGAATTGTTTAGAAATGGAAATGGAAAAACATTAAAAACTATGAAAAACTTAAACATTTTTTTTGCAATACTGATGACAGTATCTCTTGGGCTTTTACTTTTCACGATCCCCTATAAAACATTGCCTGATGTTTCTGCGATGGCCTTTATCATTTTTATGATATCAAGTGTTACATTTGTTATTTCTAGAACAAAATCACACAAGAAAGCATCTGTTGAAACATTTACAAAAGTATTTCAAACAGAAGCACGATATAAAATTGTGCAAATGATTCTCTTTACTATTTGTGGAATTCTCTGTTTGGTATTTTTGGCATTTAATTATCCAACGATTCCTGTTGTAATAAAAGTAATAGCATTCCTAATGATTCTGATATTTTGGGGGACAGTATATTACATATGGCAGAATGAAAAGATCAATATCGTCCTTAAAGGAGACATTGCGTTTGAGAATGATATTGGACTCATTAAAATAATTAAATATTCAATCTGTCCCAATAGGAATGTCTCTGAAATTCTTTTTCGTTCTGGAGATAAGTGGATAGTGATAACTCCTCCCTTCAACATGAAAGTTTTACAGACCGGGAAAATTTTAATTGAAACACTTGGAAAACAGGTGACCTACAGTTACATGGTAAAAGATAAAAATAAGAATGCTAATAGAAAAGTTGAATTAACTTTCCATCGGAAGTCTGCAGAGAAAAGTGAATTTGAAACTATTATAGAGACTCTTTTGGGTAGCGTGTATTTTAACTGTGAAGAACTCACCACTGACTGAAAAAATATTCCCGGACTTGTTGCAAAACAGGTTCGGGATACTTTTGCTGTATTGACTTTATAATTAAAAAGTTGTAAACAAAGCTTCGTACATAGTGATTTCTTCGGAAAAAGGTATGTCAATTTGTTCTTTTCGGCAGTGGTAAGTTTAGTTTGTCTGTTGTGCGAGTGACGGCATGGCTGACAAATTAAACTTATTGTAAATAAATATCTAAAACTATGAAAAAAATTAAGAAATTTTTAACTTCTGATGGACTAGGAATGTCATTGGAAGACATGCTAAAAAAAGTATTCAAAGGATCCAGAAGGAAAAAGAAAATTTTTGAAGCGATCTTAAGCGCTGTGATGATTGGTCTCGCTTTTGCTTTCTTTTATGAGCTCAATCACGACAAACGTGTTCCTTACATAGTCACCGAACTTATAATTGCTCTTCTTATTGTCTTTATTGCTGTATTTTCCCAGAGATCATACAAACATCGTGTTGAGTTCTCTCTCGGAATGAGGATGACAATAGATGGAGGAAGAAATGTTACTTCCTTTTACTTTTTTATAAAAAACGGAAAAATTTCCCCAACGGTTTATTTTTCTAGTAGTAGTAAAGAACTAACACCATTTGACGTTAGAGGAATTGCAACCAATACCCAAAGTTGTGATATTGAACTTTGCGATGGAAGCGGAAAAAGCCTGACATTGCGATCTGGTGATACAAAATTCATAGAAACCTTGAAATCATTTTTTCAAGAATTCATCCAGCTTCAAGAAACTTCCAAAGGAAATTTCTGTGATGGAGATGATTTTGCTCCGCCATTTCATCCGCAAATTTAACCACTCTGAAAAAAATAAATCAATCCCTGAGTTGCATTACGACTCGGGGATTTAAAGTGTCTTAATAAACTCATCAAACAAATACTGTGCGTCTTCTGGACCCGCGCAAGCTTCCGGATGAAACTGTGTAGCAAAGACAGGACGTGTCTTGTGACGCAGTCCTTCGTTTGATTTATCGTTCAGGTTTTCAAACCAGGGGATTATGTCATCCGGTAAACTGTCCATAACGACTTCAAATCCATGATTCTGGGTGGTAATGAGACAACGTCCAGACTGCATATCTCTCACCGGTTGATTGACGCCTCTGTGTCCGTACTTCATTTTTCGTGTTTTTCCACCAGCCGCCAACGCCAACATTTGATTCCCTAGACAAATTCCGAAGATCGGGATGTTTTTTTTGAGTGCTTCACGAGCAATGGCAATTGTTTCGGTTACGGTTTCCGGATCACCAGGCCCATTGGAAAAGAAGATTCCATCAAACTTTTCTTTCAAATCAAACGGGTTCTGATTGAAGGGAAGTCTGATCACCTTTACACCTCGTTTTAAAAAGTTTCGAAAAATTCCGTTCTTTGCTCCGCAATCCATGAAGGCTATTGTTTTACCACATGATTTCTCGGGTTCAAGAATCTCCATCTTTTGTGGAGAAACCTCAGGGACATATCGTCCTTTGAGCGGATCTTCATATTTCTTCGGCGCTTCATTTCCAATCTTTCCGAGTAAGACTCCGTGTTCACGAATCACCTGTGTGAGCGCTCGTGTGTCCACACCAGAAAGTGCTGGAATATTGTTATCTTTGAGCCATTGCGCAAAGGCAGTTTTTCCCAACTCATGTGAGAATTCTTTAGAATCCTCAGCCAAGATAACTCCTTTTACCCAAATCTTTTGTGATTCGTAAACTTTATCAATACCCCCTCCAACTCCCCCTACAAGGGGGAGAAATTCTTTGTCAAAGACTCCGTAATTCCCAATAAGCGGAAACGTGAAAACAACAATCTGTCCGTAATAACTCGGATCAGTAAGTATTTCTAAATATCCCGTCATCCCTGTTGTGAAAACGACTTCTCCTTCCGATTCAATATTGGCTCCAAAACTTGTTCCTTCCAATACCGATTTGTTTTCTAAAAAGAGTTTCATTGATTATCAGTTTATAGTTAACAGTTTACAGTTCATAGTTTTAACATGTGGAGCAGGACACAGCCCTGCTCCTGCTTCAGCGGAAAGGTCGAATGCCTTTTTCCACACTTGTAAATCTTTATAATTATTCATTTTCTTTTCTGGAAACTATTCGCTGTTAACTGTTCTCTGTATTTGATGCGCAATTCGCAGAATACGATCTTCTCGTGATTGCGGTCCTATGAGTTGCGCTCCGATAGGGAGTTCTCCTTCTTCTGATTTTCCAACAGGAATAGACATTCCACAAACCCCTGCCAAACTCGCTGGAATTGTAAATGTGTCTTCGAGATACATCTGAAGTGGCGTTGAGTTTGCGCCAATTTTGAACGCTGAAGTAGGGGAAACTGGTGTGAGAATTGCATCCACCTCTTCAAACGCCTTGTCAAAATCTTCTTTAATAAGCGTACGCACTTTCTGTGCCTTTCGATAAAACGCATCGTAGTATCCTGCACTGAGCGCATACGTTCCAAGTAAGATTCGTCTCTTCAACTCATCTCCAAATCCCTCTTCTCGTGTTTTTTTGTAAATATCATCAAGCGTCTTACCTTCTTTCCCACTTCCAAATCGAATCCCATCAAATCGTGCCATGTTGGCTGAAATTTCTGAAGGCGCAATAATGTAATATACTGGAACGCCATATTCTGTGTGAGGAAGGGAAATAGGAACCAGTTTTGCTCCGAGGTCTGTGAGTATCGCTTTTGTTGATTCAATCACTTCAAGCACATCACTCTCCACTCCTTCCGTTTCAAAATATTCTTCTGGTAAACCAATTTTCAGTCCTTCAATTGAAGTGTCGAGTAATTCGGTGTAATTCAAAACCTCTGTTTTGAGTGTCGTAGAATCTTTTTCGTCTTGTCCCGCAATCACTTGCAAGATCATCGCACAGTCTTCAGCTGTTTTTGCAATTGGTCCCACTGTATCCAAACTTGAAGCCATTGGGATTGTTCCCCAACGAGAAACCCGTCCGTAAGAAACTTTCAACCCCGTCACTCCACAGAAATGAGCCGGCTGACGAATAGATCCTCCGGTATCAGTGCCAATTGCAGCTGTACAGAAGTTTGCTGCCACTGCCGCCGTAGAACCTCCCGAACTTCCTCCCGCCACCCGTTCTAAATCATACGGATTCTTCGTTACTCCAAAGGCAGACGTCTCCGTACTGGCTCCCATAGTAAACTCATCAGTGTTTGTTTTTCCGAGTAATACCGCTCCTGCTTCCTTGAGCCGTTTCCAAACTTCCGCATCATAGGGTGATTGAAAGTCTTTCAAGACATTTGAACTGGCCGTTGTTTTGGCTTCCTTTGTACAGACCACATCTTTGAGTGCAATCGGCATTCCATCGATAGGAGAAAGCAGTGTTTTATTTTTAAATCTCGAATCAGCGGCATCTGCCATCTCTCGTGCAAGATCGAACGTTGTGGTTACAAACGCATTAATATCTTTCTCTCTTGCTTCAATGTTCGCAATAAATGCTTCTGTGATTTCACGAGAACTCGCTTTTCCACTTTGGAAAAGTTTTGAGAGTTCTGCGAGCGTTTTCTTTGTTAAATCCATTACATAATTTTTGGGATCTGCACGGAGTGATCCTTTACTTTGTGAGAGGTACATTGGAGAAGGGCATCTTCCTGTCCATCGACTTCTATTTCATCCGATCGCACCACATTCATAAGTCCCGTTACCTGAGAGGTTTCTTCAACTTTGTCGGTTTTTACTTCCTGCAAAGTTTTGAAAAAATCCAAGATATCCGAGAGTTCTCCCGAAAACTTCTTCACCTCTCTATCGGTGAGTTCAAGTTTGGCGAGTTTCGCAATGTGCCGTACTTCTTTGGCAGAAATCATGGGGTCGGAATTTGTCTGGAAGAGTGTACCGATATTTGAGACATATTTCAAAAAAATTCTCTTTATCTTCTCCCCTTTGTAGGGGGAGTTGGAGGGGGTACAATCGCAGGAGCAGGACTGTGTCCTGCTCCACATGTTTGTTGGTCAAGATTTGTTGATACTAATTGAACTTTTGAGGTTTGCAGATAATCATTTCACATAAATCGAATATTTAAACGTCTTGGTTCAGGACACAGCCCTGAACCTGCTCAGGAATTAAGTTTCCAGATAATGGATTCCAAAGATCCCTCTGGGGTTGGAGGGGGTACCCAAAAAACACCCCACCTAGCCTCCCCTAAAAGGGGAGGAATACAAAAAAATTTGACAAACAATAAATCATCCATTATCTTTCGGCGCAATGACAACCTATCTGCGAAAATTCTTGTTTATTATTAAGAACCTCTAAGCGGGCTAGGAATTGTTATAAAAATAAAAACACACACCTCCCCGCTCATACAGACCGGGGTTGTTCTTTTACATAACGAATCACAGAGCTCATTCTTTTCCCTTTGAATGATTTCTTGTAGTTAGATACCCCCGCTCAGCGGGGAGTTATAACTCATTTCATTTTCAAAAGGAAAACTTCGGGCTCTGTATCATTTCCCAATAGTCATGAGCGTATTCTTTGTAGTACGTTCTCTCTATTGGGAAAGTAATCTAAATCAATTTTAAATATGAGGAATACATTATGACGAAGAAAAAAAGCAAAAAGACCGTTTTTCTAAACGATGGACAACCCAGACGACGTGCGGAATTTTCCACCCCAGACAGCCTAGTTGCAGTAATAAAATCAACCGTAAAATTAGCTGGAGGAACGAGTCGAATGGGTCGAAAACCAGGAAAAATGTGCCGTTTTTCTTAATAACAAATTTTTTAAACTAAACTGTAGATCTATGACCAATTTGAAAGAAAATGTAAGAACAGAAAAATGCGAACTCCCAAAAGGAGTACACAGCCGCTTCGAAGAAAAAGGAATAGGCAAGAAAATGGAAATTGTGACCCGTGAAGATTGTGGTAAGAAAACAACAATTCCTCAATCCAAAGGACTCGAGGGAAGTGCTGACGCAACTTGTAACCATTGTGGAGGGCAAGCTGTTTGATATGAGAAAGAAGAAGAAAAAGAATGTTCCCAAACAAAAAAGGCAAAAGCGAAATCTTTGGTTATGTCCAAATGGACATTTCCTTAAAAGAAAACAAAGAAAGAAACCTTGCCATATATGCGGATCATCACCGGACACATTCAAAAAATTAAATTAGCCCGAAGTCTAACCAGAGGAGGAAGTTGTGCACACAACTTCCTCCTTTTATCCTTACCTCAAAATAAGTACACTCTACGCGTGAAACATTTTTCAAAACTTCTTGTCGCTGGTACGTTTGACCACTTCCATGTGGGACACCAGCATTTCCTACACACAGCCAGTGGAATGTGTGATCAGCTTATTATTATCATCGGACGAGAGGGGACTGTAGAGCGGATTAAGGGACGTGTTCCACGAAATTCTGAAGAAGCGCGACTCGAACGAGTGCAATCAGAAAATATTCCCCATGCCCATGTGAGACTAGGGAGAAAAGATGGCAACATCTGGGAGACAATTCGAGAAGAAATGCCCAATGCAATTTTTCTGGGCTATGATCAACAATTTGATGAAGTGAAAGGCGCGAAACTTTTTCCAGATATTGAAATTATGAGAGGGAATGCGTATAGACCGGAGCATTTTAAAAGTTCGAAGTTTTGAAAATAGTATAAGAGTTAAAAAGTTAAAGAGTGTTGAACAATAAATGTGTTCAAGATTAATTTTGGTGCTTAAAAATTATTTTAATATTTTCCAATGAAATGTCATCCCCGCGAAGGCGGGGACCCAGTCTTTATAAATTCCTTTTTCTTTTTTATGGAATTCCCTGATTGACTGGGTTCCCCTCTTCAGGGGAATGAGGACAGAGAGGTTGAGAAGATAAAAAAAATCAGCTATCATTGAGAAAATAAAAATGAAAAACATTAAACCGCTCCTGCTTCGGAGTTTCCGCGAGGGCTCAATCCAGGTCTGGCGAAATAAATTCCTATCGGGAACAACCATACTCTTGGGAGCGTTGATTTTGTTTTTGTTAAACTTTGTATTCTCAATTCAATTTTTTGCGGATTATTCATTGCAAAATCTTGAGAAACGAGCGGACTTCTCACTCGAATTACGGGCTGATTACGACGCTTTTGAATTTGATGCTTTGAAAAATGAACTGGGCATGTATGAAGTTGAAGTGGAGATATTCCCTGCCGAAACAATTGACAACTTCCAACTTCCACCGCGACTCCACGTACAATTTCTCAATCTCAGAGAAGTGAACGATGTCTTTGAGATTTTGAAAAAAGGACGATATGATTCAGTCATTGGGACATGGGATGGAGAAGGGGAGCGAGACTTTGTGAATATTATCGATAATCTTCTTCGTGTACGTGATGGTGTTGAGAAGGCCGGATACTGGCTCATTGCTATCTTTTTGGCAGGAGGAATTCTCCTTATGGTCAATACGTTTCGTATTGTTATCTTCTCACGAAAGAATGAAGTCTTTATCGCCCGATTTGTTGGCGCCAACACAAAATTCATCGCGGGTCCTTTTTTGGTAGAAGGGTTCCTACTCGGTATTACCTCGAGTGTTCTTGCCATTATCGTGTTTGTTTTTGTTCTCAAGCAAATCAATATTCTGCCCGCTGGCGAAATATTTATGCATCTTTGGAATAATATATTCTCTTTTGAAATCCTTATCTCAGGGCTAGTTGGAATGCTCGGAGCATGGATTGCTGTTCGGAAGTATTTATCGGGAAAATTTAGTAGCTAATGGGAGAACTCCTCACCAATGGTTTCTTGCTCAAACGAACACTCCTCGCGAATGACGATGCTTTTTTAGAATTCTTCACGGAGAAATTTGGAAAAGTTTCTATGTCTGTTAAAAAATTTGGAAACTCAAAGAAACGAAAAGCAGAGATTGATTTCTTTCGAATGTTAGAAATTTCTATATTTGAAGGACGAAGTTCTAAATCTCTTAAATCAGCCAACACCACAAAAGTATTTCACGGGTTTGAGAAAAATTTTGAAATAAACAAGATGGGATTCATGTGGATCGAACTTCTTGGGAAAGTACTTCCCCCTGAAAAACCCACTCCCGTTCTGTTTCAAACGATCTCGACACTTTGTGAAAATGTAAACGCAGAAGAGTACGAAGTTTTTGATCTCTTTTTTCACGTTGTTATTCTGGATTTCTTGGGCCTCATGGCTCGATTCGATCAGATTCAAGACGATGTCTTTTTTGATCCACAGAGTTTTGAATTTTCAAAGAAAAGAACGCCAAATGCTGTAGCCCTTTCCAATAGTGCCCGACAAGTCATTGAATTTCTGCGACGATCAGATTGCAAGACATTTTTAGAGAAAAAAGACAAACTTCCAAAAGAGGTTTTTGAAGAGGTTCATCACACACTTTTTGCCATTGAAGAATTTCATCTTTTCGAATAGAGAAAAATAAGGCACAATCGCCCGCGCTATGTCCAAAAACTTTGAACTCATTAAAACCGATGGCTCTGCTCGAGCTGGTGTTTTGCATACTCGAAAGGGAAGTGTCGAAACACCCTTCTTCTTTTCGGTTGCCACGCGAGGAGCAATCAAAGCTGGTGTGAGTGTAGAAGATCTGGAACTAATGGGCGCGCCCTTTTTATTGGCAAACACCTATCATCTCCATCTTCGTCCGACATCAGAACGAATCAAGAAGTTAGGAGGACTGCACACGTTTACGAAATGGAATGGCCCCATTCTCACCGATTCAGGAGGGTTTCAGGTATTTTCACTTAAACGGAAAAAAATTACTGATGAAGGCGTTACTTTTCGGTCTCATATCGATGGCGAAAAGATTTTTCTTGATGCAAAGAAATCAATTCAAATTCAACATAATCTCGGTGCAGACATTATCATGGCCTTCGATGAATGCCCACCCAACGTACCAAATTTTCATAAGATCCGAAGAGCCGTAGAACGCACTACCGATTGGGCCGAACAGAGTCTCAAAACTCATTTCAAAAAATATTCTCAAAAATTATCTCCCCTAAAACGTCCTCAAATATTTGGGATTATTCAAGGGGGATGTTTTCCTGATCTCAGGAAACGGAGTTTAGAAGAAATCACCGCACTTCCATTTGATGGGTTTGCATTGGGAGGACTGGCGGTAGGAGAGACCGCCGAAGAAATGTACAAAGTTCTGGAGGAGATGTGTCCTCTTTTACCAGTAGACAAACCACATTATCTCATGGGGGTAGGAACACCGCAGAATTTACTCGAAGCGATAGAGCGGGGGATTGATATGTTTGATTGTGTGATGCCGATGCGTAACGCTCGACACGGAACTATTTTTACCTCTCGAGGAATTATTCGTATTACTAATGCAGAGTTTGCCAAAGATAACACCGTTCTTGATAAAGACTGCCAATGTGCGGTTTGCCAAAAAGGATATTCTCGAGCATACCTCCATCACTTGTCTCGTATGGATGAAGCTTTGGGAGCGCGGTTGCTCACAATACACAACCTCTCCCTTTATCATCAACTTATGAGAAATGCTCGTGAGCACATTGTAAAAGGAGATTTCAAGAAGTGGAAGAAAGGGGTATTGAAAAGAATGGGGTAAAAAACTTACTCCCTACTCCCTTTGTCATTCCGACCGAAGTGGGGGAATCCCTTCCGACACTCCTGTTTGTATTAAAAAATCACAAAAGATATAAATCATCCGTAAATAATATTTATTAACATACCTGCAGGCTAAGGGATCCTTCGACTGCGCTCAGGATGACAATAAAAAGTTTTTAAAGTAATCCAAAGATCTTGGAATAAATCCAGAAATTATAAAAAAAAACCCGCCTTGACGAGGGTTTTCTTTAAACGAACTTTGATTACTTGTTATACGAAGAAGTTTGCTTGTACATCTAGGGCAAATTCTCGAGAGAAAAACCCCAACACAAGAAACATCCCCACAACACCTACTGCAAGTGCAATATCTTGAACCAATGGTCGGTTGATGAAGGCGAGAACGGCGTGTTTCATAGAGAGAGAAAAAAACAAATCCGGGCATTGTAGCACAAAAAAACTCAAAAATCAAATCTTTGAGTCCGGACTTGAAATACTCCCTTTTTTGCTGTTTAAAATATAAAAAACATGATTTTTATGCACCTTAAAGAATTTTTCTCTCAAGTCCGGACTCACCTCCTTCTCTTTCTTCCGCTGATTGCAAAGTAAAAACTCGCTCCCAAAATAATCACTGCAAACACAATCATAAAAGGAAACATTGTCTTTTGCTTCGATTCTCCTTCCGGTCCTGTTTGAGGAAGAACATCTGGAATAGGCACCGGTTCAAGCGGTGGGAGTTCAATCACTAATTCTTGTTCTATTTCGTTTTCCGTCCCGGGAAACATGAGGGGAAGCGCTGGTATTTGTCCTTGTGCTTCTTTTTGCGCATAGAGTTCATCAGGCGTTAATGTTCTATCCGAAGGTGTCCCTCCTGTAATATTCAACGGCAATGCGGAGAACCCACCATCCACACCTCCAAAAGGAGCTTGTTGTCCATTCTCAATAATAAGAGGGACATTTCCATATTCCCCCTCGAGTGGCACTTGTCCCACCGGCAGTTGCGGATCAATGTAGGATCCTTCAAACATTTGAATATCAGCTTCTGGAGAATACGCCGCATTTTCTGTAAAGTATTCTTCTGCAAAAGGATCTGGCTCCACCAACGTCATCTGATCAAGTGGAAAAGGAGGAATGAAATCCGGTGAAGGATTTTCGTCAAAGAGTGTGTAAATCCCTGTTCCCGTTAGGGCAGAAGAAAAAACAGTTGTTCCTTCTGTACTCGTTTCTTCTACTTTTCCTCCAACAGAATTCCATCCAGTATCGGAACGATATTCCCAAAGAGCCAGTTCACCATATTCTTCGTGAAGAGGGAGGAGGAGTTGAACGAGTGAGGTTGTTCGACTAAAACTCTCTGGATACAACTGTCTGTATCGAATTCGTGTACGCTCACTCATAAGATCAAATCTATCCGCAAACGTAAGATGCTCTGCCGTATCGCCCAAAAGTTCAAACGTCAGTACTTCTTGCATACGAGCACGTGGCTTGTTATCGGGAAGAGCAATGATTTGTGGTGGCACAATTTCTCCAGAAAAAGAAATTCGATCTTTACTTACTACAATGCGTGCATTTTGTGAAAACTCAATAAAAAGGAGACCATTTGAATCCGCTAGGATTCCTGACTCCACCACTTTCCCTGTGTCTATTGCAATTGATTCCTCTGTACGAAGAGGATCTTTGGCAAGTGCTATCCCTGCAAAGAGAAGTCCCAAACAAGAGAGTGTTGTAAAAAATTTTCTCACATCACCATTTTGGGGTAAAATTCGAACAATTTCAACCCCAATACATCATGTCAAAAATTACATCCATCTTCGCTCGACAAATACTTGACTCTCGAGGAAACCCAACTGTCGAAGTCGAAATGTCAGACGGCACGCATATCGTGCTTGCCAAAGTTCCTTCAGGAGCCTCTACAGGAATTCATGAAGCGTTGGAACTCCGAGATGGAGACAAAGCTGTGTACATGGGAAAAGGAGTCTTGCAAGCCGTTAAAAATGTAAACGACATTCTCGCTTCAGAAATCATCGGCATGGATCCGAGTGAGCAAGAAGCCATTGATAAAAAAATGTTAGACATTGATGGCACAGAAAATAAAGAAAAGTTAGGAGCGAATGCGATTTTGGGAATTTCCCTCGCCGCTGCTCGTCTTGCGGCAACGCAAAAGGGGATTGGTCTCTACCAGCATTTGAATAACTTATTTGGCGGAGGAATGTCTCTCCCGCGTCCAATGATGAATGTTATTAACGGAGGGAAACACGCTGATTCAGGACTGGCTATTCAGGAATTTATGATCTTCCCAAATCTTGGGAATTTTTCAGACAACCTGCGAGCTGGAGCGGAGACCTTTCATAACTTGAAGAAAATTTTGGTAAAGAAAGGATTCTCAGTAGGAGTAGGGGACGAGGGAGGATTTGCGCCCCGATTGCCGAAGGTGCGAGATGCGCTCGACACAATTATTGAAGCGATTGAAGCGGCCGGATATACCGGAAAAATGGAAATCACCTTGGACGCTGCGGCCTCTGAATTCTACGGTCCTGCAAATGGAGCAGAAGAAGGGAAATACTTTATCGATGGAGAAAACATGACCCCGAGTGAACTGACACAATTGTATGGACAACTCTTGGAAGAATATCCAATTGCTTCGATTGAAGATTCTCATAGTGAAGATGATTTTGAAGGATTTGCAGAAATGCAGAAACTCTTTGGAGACAAAGCACAACTGGTAGGAGACGACCTTCTCGTGACTAATAAGAAGCGACTCCAAATGGGGATCGATCAGGAACTCTGCAACTCTATTCTTATTAAGGTAAATCAGATTGGATCACTCACTGAAACATTTGAAACTATGAAGTTAGCAAAAGCCAATGGATTTGGAACGGTGATCTCACACCGATCAGGAGAAACAAGTGATGAGTTCATTGCTGATCTCGCTGTAGGAACAGATGCCGGACAGATTAAAACCGGATCACTCAGCCGTTCTGAACGAATTTGTAAATACAATCAGTTATTGAGAATTGAAGAGAAGGTTTAAACCTAAACCCTCACCCCATCCCTCTCCCAGAAGGAGAGGGTTAGAGAGGGGTTGAACACATTTATTGTTCAATAACTTCTAAACTATAAACTGGTAACTGTTAACTATTAACTATTTCCCCCCTTTCACTCGACTCAGTTCCGCTTCTACAAAGGAAATAAATCGTTCTGGTTTGTAAACAGGAGAGGAGTGTCCTTTCCAGTTTACAGAGAAAGCTCCTCCGAGAGCTGCAATCTGGTATCCCGATTCTTTTCTTTGACGCAAATATTCAATTCCTCTTTGGGCATTTGTAGTATTGAGATTCGTTCCCGTTGTCAGATTTACCCACCGGAACCGGAACCCTCCTTCATGAGTCTTACTCGGCATGTTCCGATCAGAAGAATTAAATCGTTGATAATTGCTCCACAAACCTTTGTCTTTTAAGTATTGCATACGATTCCGCACTCCGTGAATTCCCCAAAATTCTTCACTGTCTTTGGGAATTCCCAACTGCCCACATTCTTCCATAACCTTTTGTGCATGTTCTTTAAGCATTTCAAGAAAACGAATCTTTTTGGCACGCGATTCCGAACCTTCAATGGATTTCGAATCATCCGACTCTTCTTTTTTAATATTCTCTTTTTTTGCTCGAGCGACTTTTATTTTTTCAATTTCATTTTCCGCTCGTTCCCGATCAAGTGATCGCAATCGCTGAGCAGAATTCTCAGCTCCAAAAAGATTCCCTTGCGCTTTGTGTTGCTGAATTTCTTCGAGAATATTTTTTATTTTTTCTCGATTTTCATCTCCACTTTCTTTGGAAAGAATAATATTTTCTGGTTCCTGAAGCTTGGCAAGATCTTGTTGTAATTTCTTTCGTACATTTGGACTTCCTTCTGATTGTAATTGTTTTTCGAGTCTTGAAATACTTTGAATCGTCATTTCAAGTTTTGTTAGAACTCCTGTTTTTCGGAGAGATCCAAACACCTTTTGCCCAAAACGTTTTTTCAAAGTATTCGCTAGTCCTTGTGCGCCTTTTGGATTTTTGGAAACCATAAAAGTCTCCATTTCCGTTATTCCTTTTCGAGCATCCTCTTCTTGTTTTTCTCGTTGTGATTGAAGGGCTAGAATTTTACCAACCAACTTTGAAGGTTTGTCCGCAGAGATTTTTTTCAAATTCGCAATTTCTTGTTTCTGTGCTTTCTCAGAGAAAAATTCTGACAATAAATTCTCAGCATCTTCCAGTATTGATTTTTTAATTTTTTCAGAAAAGGCTTTCAACTTAGCAGGGGATTGTCCTTGCGTGAAAGATTCCTTCAATGCAAAGTTAAAAGCCACTGTAAAGTGAGGAAAATCATTGGGTGTCATTCTATCTGCAAGTTTCCAGAAACGATCTGGAAAGAGTTTTTCCACGTTCTTGAACACTTCTCCACTGAGAATCTGAGCCACTCCGAAGTGTACATCTCCTGAGGTTATTTTTTCCTGCACGAGAAATTGGAGCGAGATTTGATTTTGCTGAAACGCATCCACTGTTCGTTTCACTCGAAGTACATGTTCTAACTTCATCTGACGATCACGACCTCCTGAAGGTTTACTCGTTACCTGACGAATAATATTGAGCACCTTTTCTTGTTTATTCGCCGGAATATTTTTGAAAATCTGCTGTTGAATTTCCGCTACTTGATCATAGAACTTATATTTCTCCTGTAACTCTTCCTGACTTTCTCCATTAGCAATAGACTCCTTCGCGTCTTTTCGCGCCCAGTATCGATCCACATCATCTAAGTACGAAAGATTATCGATAAACGAAATAATCTCTTCCAGAGATCCGGCAGAAGATTCTTTTTCATCAATATTTCGAACATCATCCTCCATGTACAGATTGTAAGAAAGGGGAGGAGTGGGTCAAATAAGAAATTCTTTGACAAAACACCAAAGATGATTTAAAAGAACCTCAAATGTATATAGACCAAAAAGATCCTTCCATAAATAGTGAGGACTTCACTGATGAAGAACTTAAAGAAATTGTAGTAACACCAATATCTGAATTGGTGGAGGGAATAGTGCCAGCATCAAAAAAAGAAGTAGAAGAAGTTATTTCTACTCCAAAACCAATTCTCCAGCTAAATGAAGACGAAGATAACTGGGCAGTTGAAGATTTAGAAGAAATGGGGGGAGAGCCTCTTCTTTCAGATGATCGTTACTCTATTCGTAAAATAGACGCAAACGACTTTCCAGACTTCGTCGAATCACCCCTTGCTGACAAAATTGGAAGTGAGCGAGAAAAGGCTTTTAGAGAAGTTGGAGAAGGGAGTGGTGAAGAGGTTGATTTTGAGCCCAAAATTGATGGTATTTATGGACATCTTGTTTATAAAAATAAATCCAAGTTGGGAGGATATCGATTCATCTTTTGGAAAGATATGATCAAAAAACCCGGGGGAATAGAAAAATCGTATAACGCCACCCTCTATAAATTTTCTGATAATTTCAAAAAGAATCGTGCTCCAAAAATTCTAGAACTCACACGAATGTATGGAGGTCCAAGAGCCTTAAGATACTGTTTAGCAGCATTACAGCAACTGGCTGCTGATCGTAGGAATGAAGGGGACTTGGAGTGTGATGAAATGGCAGGGTCTGCAACGATATCGAGTCATTTCAAAGAACCTCTTCAAAGAGAGTTAGTTTATTTCATGGAAAATGAAATCCCTATCGCAACAGAGATAGATCTTAAACCTGGAGATATTACTCCAAAGAACCCCGAAGATCAGATAATTATTACCGATGCTGAGAAAGCTGCGTTTTCTAAAAAATACAAAGGCCTTTCCCTTAAGGACAAATTTCAAGAAATTCGAGCAGTATTTAGAAAATCCGGTCAACGTTTCCCTGATCTTTTTGAAGTGTATCCCGACCTTGCAGAAGAAGGATATGTAACATTTATCTGTGCGGTAAAGAACCCAAAACGATCTTGTAACAATGAAAAGATAAATTACGACAATCCTTCTATAGAGATGTTTTTGATTGTGAAACTTGATGGGATAAAAAAATCCGTTGATGAAGCTCATCAATCTTATGGAGCGGATCCAATTTTGGAGACTTTCCAAGAAGAAGAAAAATAGAATACAATTATCTCGATGAAAAAAATACTTATGGTTCTCGCCCCTCAGGATTTTCGTGATGAGGAATATTTGGTTCCTCGTGAAGTTTGGGAGAAGGCCGGACACACCGTTTCGACCTGTTCAACGTCCAAACAAGCGCATGGAACACTCGGAGCAGTGATTGATGTCGACTTTTTAATTACGGACGTCGAGGAAGGAGCCTTCGATGGAATTTTCCTCGTTGGGGGTGGGGGATCTTTCGATTTAGTGAGCAATAACGACCTTAGGTCGCTCACAGAGCGGTTTAACGCAAATAAAAAGGGGATTGGCGCCATTTGTGCGGCCCCAAGACTGCTTTTGGCATGGGGACTTTTGAAAGGGAAAAAATGTACTGGATGGAACGGTGATAACAAATTTGAAAATCTCGCGAAACAAGGACAGGGGATTTTTGAAAATAAAAATGCTGTACGGGATGAAAAGTTCGTCACGGGTGATGGACCAGATTCTGCCGAAGAAACAGGGAAGTTGTTTTTGGAAGTGTTGTAATTTTCGAGAGAGAGGTGTTACGAAACCTTTTTAATTAAAAAAACGCTTAGAACGCAAGTCCCATTTAGGCTTTTCATAGATTGCATTCGAGAGAGGTGAGTACATTTCTAGATCAATCTTACTTAACACAATGTATCTTGGTTTAAGTTAATACAGTCGTGACGATCCCTCTAAGCTCTGAAAAGAAAAAAGTGTATATTTGTATCGTCTTATCGTTCTCTTTTAATAAAATAAAAAAGTATTTTGACATTCTTTTATAAGGAATTAGAATTCGCCCGA
>CAZDZO010000012.1:0-33604 GCA_964509975.1 uncultured Candidatus Peribacteria bacterium | reverse complement strand
GTTTCCGCGATTCGAAGCTGTGAATGTCCTTCTCGGGAAATAATTTCCCCCAAAGTGTTTTCGATCTTGTGCGCAGAAAGCGCGTAAATGACGTGTACTTTGTCGTGATACTGCCCAAAGGTTCCCACGTT
Source organism: uncultured Candidatus Peribacteria bacterium (assembly GCA_964509975.1). Classification (GTDB taxonomy): domain Bacteria; phylum Patescibacteriota; class Gracilibacteria; order UBA4473; family UBA4473; genus CAZVBV01. The sequence goes on along the minus strand of CAZDZO010000012.1, from coordinate 33,473 downwards.
TGCCGGATTTAACCGAATTAATCTTCTGAACTGCGGAAAGTCTCTATCACAAAAAGCCGCTGTTAACTGTCTCATTCGATCTGTTCTAAAATTGAAACAAATCACGACATCGTCACTCTGTATCTGTCCTTCTTTTTCAAGAAGAACTGGCGGCACATAATAATCTGATTCTGTGTTCGTTCTATAAAAATTGTCGAGATATTCCTCCCAAGATTCCTGTACGGCTGAAACGTTTGGGTCGCAAAAGACCCTGTAGGCTTGTTGGGTTCGGTTCCAGTTCTTATCTCGATCCATGCCAAAGAATCGCCCACCAATCGACGCAATTTTTCCTATCCCGCGATCTTCAACCTCTTGAAGATAGTGTTTCGCTGTCCTCTCTGGAACATCTCGCCCATCGAGAAATGCGTGAATATAAACATTCTTAATTCCAAACTGCTTCGTCATGTCCTGCAATCCATACAAATGATTTTGAAAACTGTGAATCCCTCCATCCGACACCATTCCAACAAAATGAATACGTCCTTTTTGTTTTGCTGTTTGGAACAATGGAGTCAGTTCTGGTTTTTCCATGAATTCACCCGATTCAATCTCATCATTAATAATGGTGAGGAGCTGTTTCACTGGTCGCCCTGCTCCAATGGTGATATGGCCGACTTCCGATCCTCCCATTTGAAACTCTGGCAACCCAACCTCTCGTCCGTGTGTTTTTAACTTTGAAAACGATTTCGTTTTAAAAAGCGTGTCGAGAAAAGGCGTCTTTGCTTGCGCAAATGCATCTCCTTCTCCTCCTTTTCCAAGACCAACTCCATCCAAGATAATTAAATAAACTTTTTTCATCGTGGAAATTGTAATGTAAACTTTGGGAAGATGAAACGGAAAAATTTTGGTGGATCATTGTTGATAAGTCTTGGCGTCTCTTTCCTTGTTCTTGGGATTGCGGTTTCCATCGTTTCTTCTGTACAAAGATCTGTGCAGCGGAGTGCTGATTTGGGACGAGCAAATCAAATTTTCTTTGCCGCCGAGTCTGGCCTTGAGGCTGCGTTTTTTCATCACAATGCACGAGCACAGGGAGTGCATTTCGCAGGAGAATCAATCCCGCAACTTATTTCTCTTCCCGCGGCTTCCGCCGAAGTCGTCTGGACTATTAATGGACGATCTGATCCCGTGTCCGGCCTTTTGCGAGACGGACAAAAAATTCAAATTCCTTTATTTTGGGATAATTCTGTTAACCCTACCCAAGAGCCTCCTTTTATCAGTGGCTCATTTGACCCAGGACATGATCAGGCGGGAGAACTTAGTGATGATTTTGCTCTTACTTTTTTTAACGATGACGTTCTTGGTTTTGATTTTGGAACTTCTGAAGACGAGGTCGTCCTTCTTGATTGGGCGGTTTCTCGAGAGCATAGTATTGACGGTCTCCAGACTTTTGTCCCACAGCTCGGCGCGGATGATGACCCTTGTGGGAGCGGAACCTCCTTCATTTGCAAATCTTCTTTTCTTACCATTGGGGCAGAAATTGACTCCTCATCTGCCACCGCAGGAAAAATTCTTCCCGGAGAAACCACCACAACGCTCAATAATTTCTTTGGAGATATGAGTTCTCAGAAATATATGATTTCTTTTCAGTCCCTTCTTCCTTTCGAATCAGAAAATGGGGAAGACAAAATCGAAGGGATTCCTTTTACCCTTGGGGCAAACAACAACGCTCTCTTACCCCGAGAAAGCTACCAAGTGCAAGCCGATGTTTCTATTGGAAGTTTTTCAAAAACAATTACTGCAGAGGTTCCAGAAAAAACCACCATCGGCGCCTTTGATTATATTATCTTTGATTAGTGCGCAGTGATCTTGGTTCCAACATTTTTTCCGGTAAGCACGCTTTTGAGGTTTCCTTTTTTGAGGAGTTCAAAAACTACTATCGGCATGTTGTTGTCTCGACATTGGGCTACTGCAGTCGCGTCCATGACTTTCAAATCTCGCTCCAAAACCTCGTCAAACGTAATCTTGTCGAACCGTTTTGCTTTTTTGTTTTTTTGTGGGTCGCTGTCATATACGCCATCCACGGTTGTTGCTTTGAAGAGCGCATCACAGCCAAGCTCAAGCGAACGAAGTGCTGCCGCAGAATCTGTCGTGAAGTATGGGTTTCCCGTTCCTGCTGCACAAATCACAATACGATCTTTTTCCAGGTGCCGCATGGCTCGCCTCGTAATGTATGGCTCTGCGACGGCTGGAATATCGAGCGCCGAACACACTCGCGAATGAATGCCAAGTTTTTCTAATCCCGCCTGAAGCGCAACTGAATTCATAATCGTCCCCAGCATCCCGATGAAGTCTGATGGCACGCGTTCAATTCCTGATTTGTCATTTTCCCTTCCTCTCCAAATATTCCCTGCTCCAATCACGATGACTATTTCGACCCCTGTTTTTTGGGCATCAACCACCTCGGCGCAAACCTTGTCGAGAATCGAGTAATCGATCCCAAAATCCTTTTTTCCCAAAAGAGCCTCTCCTGAGAGTTTAAGCAGAATCCGTTTGAATTTTTTTGGCATGTGTTTACTTTTCTGCAAAATTATACAAAATCGAACTGAAAATGAAAGTAATTATTTTGACAACCGACCACACCATTGCTGCGAACATTTGTATTAAAGCTTTTCTCCAAAACACGCTCCGGAAAAAATATGACATTGATGTGGTAGGAATGGTGATTACCTCCATGTTTTTCCCATTAGAAAAGCGGTCTTGGGCGTCTTTTTTGCGGTTTGTAAAAAGGGCCGGATTTGCTTTCGCTTGTAAATCAATTGGGGCAAACATTCTCCAAAGTTTGAAAATGAATTTCGCCAAAAACTTTGTTCCCGACAAAAAACGAAAATATTTCCTTCTTCAAGAGCTCGCTCGTCGATACGGAATCCCGGTGCTCTCCGTGCGAAACGTAAACGAACCCGATGTACGAACCTTTGTGGCCGAAAGAAGTCCTGATTACCTGGTTTCTGCGCACCTACTTCAAATTGTAAAAAAAGAACTTCTCGCCATTCCCAACGAAAGCTCCATTAACATTCACCCCGCTCTTTTCCAAGAGCATCGAGGGGTCTTTTCTAGCTTCTGGATGCTTTTGCGAAACCGACGACAGTCGGGAGCCACTGTCCACTTCATGGACGAAAAAATCGATAATGGAAAGATTATTCTTCAGCGAAATTTCTTTATTCGTCGGTCAGACAGTATTCATTCCGTTGACGAAAAGGCCGCCAGGCTCGGAGGAAACTTGCTTATAAAATCCCTTGTAAAGATTAAGAAAAAGCGGGCGCGCCTTGTTTTCCTTAAAAAGATCAGTGGCCTTCTTACCATGCCAACAGAAAAACAAACCCACGCCTTTTACAAAAAAGGGAAGTACATCATGCGTTGGTCGGACTTCTTTAAGTTCTGATTATTTTTTAAATTTTTCTTCCGCCCCCGCCGCGAGGTACACATTTTTAATACCGGCTTCGATCATTTTTGACCAACAACTCTCGCAGCACCACCAGTGTCCCCAGAGATAGATGTCTGCGTTTTTGCAACCCCCTTGCACTTCCGAGATCGCCCCCTGTTCGGCGTGATTTCTCGGATCGCACCCTTCGCAAAGTTCGTACCCCTCTCCCGTGGGAATGTGTAATTCTTTGCGGCGGCACCCATGTTCTTCGTGGTATGTCGAAACGTTTGCCCCCCGTGCCAAGATTCCCCCATCACGAGTGATAACCACCCCCGTGGGGTGCTCCTTATCACTCGACAACGTTTCCGCTGCCGCCCTGGCTGCCATCATAAATTCGTTGTCCGCGGCTGCGTACAAAATCTCTCGCCCCGCGGGCAAATACGGCAAATCATTCATGTTAGAACGGATGGTTTTTGAGTCCTTGAAAATCGCCCTTGCGAATCAAATCCATTTCTTCGTCGGTATCCTTTTTTGAAGAAAGCTCTTCGGCCGAACTTCCGTCGTATTTCGCATCGCCTTTGCCATGTCTTTTCGCGTCCCCCTTTTCAATGTCACTCGCGAGTGTCTGAAACACAATCTGACAAATCCGCTCTCCTGGATAAATTCGAATCACTTGTGACGAGGTTTTGTTCAGAATCGGAATCATCAGGTGTCCACAGTAGTGTGCATCCACAATCCCGGTAAGATCTACCGAAAGCCCTCGTCTGTTGATCGAGCTTCGTGGATACAAAATCCCCATCAAGTTGTCTGACCTGAGAGACACCTTTTCCATTGTCGAAGCAATGATCGATTCTCCCGGAGCGAGTTCGAAATACTGTCCCGGCTTGAGTTCAATTTTTTCAAAGTTATCGCCCGCCGTTTTGGTTACATCTACGTTGAGCACTTCGCGCCCCTGGTCTGATAACTTCCAAGTCTTTGGGAGATAAAACACCGTCCCAAGTCTCAGGTCTACCGCGTGTGGCTGGTTTTGGAATGCATCAAGCGCAGGAGAGAATTCTAGTTTTCCCTCTATAATGAACGCTGATATTTCTTTTCTCGTAAGAATCATTTTTTAACTTTGTAATACAAAGTGCGCGAATTATCCCCCAATGGCTCTGATTTTTCAAGGGTTAGATCAAGTGAAATTCCCGGCGCGAACACCCCCATCCCTGTCCCAAAAATTACCGGCGAAACCGTAAGAATCACTTCATCAATCAATCCTTCTTTGGCAAAAAGAGTATTAATAGTTGTTCCTCCTGTGAGAACGGCGTGGTCGAAGTTGAGTGTTTCTAGTTTTTCAAGAATCTTGTCTGGAACAAGAGAAGTGAAGATAAGGTTTTCTGCTCTTTCTTCCCATTCTCCAGCGGACCGAGAAAGCACCACTGTTAGTCTCCCCGGCAAAACCCCTGGCAGTGTTTCAAACGTCGTGCGCCCCATAATCATGACCCCAGCCTCCTTGGTGTAGTTCATAAAAAACTTCTTGTCGGCTTTCTCTGTCCAGTCAGGAAAATGATCCGCATCTTTTGCGATTTTTCCGTCTAACGTCTGTGCCATAAGGAGGGTCAACTTCATCGTGGGAGGAATGTACCCCAGAAGCGCAAACAAAGGCAAGTCTTTATTGTTGATATTCGTTTTTGGGGTACTATGAACGTGATGACAAACCTTTCTCCCGCCCTGCGAAAGACCATTCTTGAGTTCCAACGAAGTGAGCGCACAGAGGCTTTGGTATATGACCGATTAGCAAAACTTGCCAAGGCCCCCCACAACAAAGCTGTTCTCAAAAAAATTGCCGCCGAAGAGCGGGCACACGCCAAGATTTGGGAAGGGCTCGCCGAAGAAACGGTGGGGCCGCATAAGTTCCGTGCCTGGAAATGGACATGGGTTTCTCGTGTTTTTGGGCTGACCTTTGGGGCTCGATTTATGGAACGGGGAGAAGAACATGCACAGGTGGCTTATAAAAAAATAATTCCGCATTTTCCCGAAGCTGAGCAGATTATGAAAGACGAAGAGCGGCACGAGCAAGAACTCATTACACTCTTGAACGAAAAGAAGCTCGCTTACGCAGGGTCTGTTGTCTTGGGTCTCAATGATGCTCTCGTCGAACTCTCTGGCGCCTTGGCGGGGTTTTCTTTTGCGATTCAAAACACGCGTATTATTGCGCTTTTGGGAATCATCACCGGAGTCGCGGCTTCGCTCTCTATGGCGGCGAGTGAATATTTGTCCACCAAAGAGGAGGGCGGCGAGAACGCACTTACGTCCTCACTTTATACTGGGATTGCGTACATATCCACGGTGGTGCTTCTTATTCTTCCGTATGTAATTTTTAACAATTACGTGCACGCCCTCATCGCCATGTTGGTCGTTGTTGTTCTGGTTATCGCCGGATTTAATTTCTACATTGCGGTCGCCAAAAACGAATCGTTTAAACGACGGTTCTGGGAAATGACCCTGATAAGTTTTGGGGTTGCCGGAATAAGCTTCCTTATTGGAATGGCGGTGCGATTGTGGCTGGGGTTGGAGCTTTAATTTTTCTAGAAATTTACTCCCTCATTCCCAATTTTGTTGGGAATCTAGTAAATAAAGAATTCCTTTTTGGACTGGGTTTCTGCTGGAGCCTGTCCTCGTGAAATCGGGGGCAGGGAATGAGGAATCTTTTTTACAAAACAATCTTCATCTCTATGGTTGGGAGAAGTTTGCCTTCAATTATTTCGTGATTCGCTTCGGCTCCGGGCACAATGCGGAATCCCGATTTCTGATAAAAGTTTATTGCATTTTTGTTGTACGAGGCCACTTCAACCCAAACTTCTTTTGAATTCTCAAGAAAACCGAGTGCTTTCTGTAACAAAATCTTTCCAATCCCTCGCCCTTGGTGTTCTGGCAAAACATAAACGGCCCCGATCCGATCCCTGCTCTTGCTTTTGTGTGCTACTGAAAATCCGACAATCTCTCCGTCCAGCTCAACAACCCATCCAGACCGATCTTCTCCATACTCTTCTATTTTATTTCTTCCCTTCGCAATGCGCTCTTCTTTGTTGGAAAATTTCTCCTCGATGTCTTCACGGGTAACACCGTGTTTTTCACTCGGGTAGGCTGAGAGCCATGTTCTCTTTTGAACATTGAACACTCCTTCGGCGTCGTTGATGGTTATCCCCCTAGCTTTCATGTTTCTATGGAACATTTTTACAACACAATCTTCATCTTCCCCACGCCTTCTTGCGGGTCGATATTGTTTTTAAGTTCGGCAAAGGTTTCTTCCACGAGTGTCTCGTCTCCATCTTCCGCTCGCTTGAAGGCGTTTTCTGGGCATTTAAATTGAATCGCTTCGTGCGTCACTTCGCGATCGACAATTGCCCGTGCTTGTTCGAAGTGAATATCGTAAATGTGCGCGTTTGAAATTGAAATCGTTAACGCTCCAAGCCCTACGTTCAGTCGCTGTGCCAAAAAGTGCATGAGCAACGCGAACCCCGACACATCGTGCGGATTCCCGAGCATCATATCGTTGGATCGAATAATGAGATGTAAACACAATCGCCCTCCCATAATCTGTACCGTAAAGGTGTACGGACAGGGAACGTTTTTCTTTTTTATTCCATTCGCCAAACCGTCATCCGCTGGGTCCCACATAAGAATAACCCCATGTCGAGAGCTCGGATCCTTTTCAAGAAGCTGCACCAATCCGTCAATCTGATCACGCCCAAAATGCTTCCGCCATCTGTATCCGTACGCAGACTCCACACAGTTATTTTCTTCGGCAAATTCATCCCAAATCTTGGTGAACCGTTGCAAGAAGGCGAGGTTTTTTTGTCCCATAAGAAACCACATTTGTTCCGCGATAAATACTTTCAAAGGAATTTTTCTGAGCGTCAAAAGAGGGAATCCCGCCCCAACATCAAACTTCATTGTCATCCCCGGAAGGCTCTTGCAGACATGTCCCGTGCGTTCGTTTTTCTCTTCGATCCCGTGGTCTAAAATCGTCTTAAGGAGGCGTTTATACTGTTCATCAAATTCGTTTTTCATTAATCCTATTTTGTACTAAACTCCGCCCGATGACAAGTCCTAAAAAATCCCCCCTTTCTTTTGATGGCTCCGAAAACATTGACGAAATAATCCGCCTTATGCCCGAGGCAGGAGAAATTCTTTATGCACACGGGCTCGGGTGTGCAGGCTGTGCACACGGGGTAAGCGAATCCTTGCGCAACGGTATTTTGGGACATGGATTTGACGAAAGTGATGTAGAATATATCCTGCGGGACCTAAACGAGGCCGCCGAAGATTTAGGATTGTACCAATAATGAAAACCATATTTCTCGCCTCCGGTCGTTCCTCTCGTATGGAGCCCTTGTCCGACAAGAACTTGCTCGAGTTCTGTGGAGAGCCTCTAGTCCTTAAATTATTAAAGGGGGCGCAAGAAGGCGGGCTTGAAAATTTTATCGTCGTAACAAATGGCGAAAACACTGAGGCCATTCGAACTATTTTGGAAGAAAATAATTTCCCCGCCGAAATTGCGACCCAAAAAAACCTTGATGATGGAATGGCGGGTGGGGTTGTTGATGGATTGAAATTTGTGAAGGAGGATGAAGCTGTTTTTGTTCTTGGAGGAAATGATTATATCGAACCCTCTGCATATGTAGACATTCTCGATCAATCAAAAAATAAAGATGGCGGAATTTTGGCAAAAAAAATGACAAAATATTTCCCGGGTGGTTATTTGCAAGTAGATGGCGAAAATAAAATTAGCTCTATTATAGAAAAGCCGGGCGAAGGGAGGGAGCCTTCGGATATGGTAAATATTGTGGCGCATTATTTCGCACTCGCAGAAAACTTGAAACGGGCGCTCGAAGGTGCGCAATCTCAAAAGGATGATGTGTACGAAGTAGCGCTTCAGGCTTTATTTAAAACAAAAAACTTTGTCGCCGTGGAGTATTCTAGAACTTGGCAAGCGGTAAAATATCCTTGGCACGTCCTCGAGCTTGGAGATATTTTTCTCTCACAACAAGAAACGAACATCTCTCCTGTTGCCGAAATTGCCGACAGCGCAAAAATCAAGGGAGACGGGGTATTTATCGAAGACGGCGTTCGTGTTTTTGAAAACGCGGTTATCCAGGGGCCATGTTATATCGGAAAAAATGCCATTGTGGGAAATAACGCTCTCGTGAGGAATTCAATCCTCGGTGCAAAATGTGTCGCTGGATATAACACTGAAATTGCACGAAGTTTTCTTTCTCCAAATGTGACAACTCATATTGCCTACGTGGGAGACACTATCGTCGATCGCGATGTAAATTTCGGGGCCTTTTCTTGTACCGCAAACCTTCGTCTTGATAAAAAAACAGTGCGTGTGCAAATCAAAAACGAAAAAATTGACTCTCTTCATGAGAAACTCGGTGCTATTATTGGAGCTGGTGCACAAATCGGAACACATGCAATGTTAATGCCTGGGGTGCGGATTGAACGTGCAAAACTTTGCCCTCCCGGAGAAGTTCAAAAATAATTCAAATTTTTCCCACTTATTTGCAAAAATCTTTCACACATTTTTCGCAAAAGTTTTCCACATTTTCCACACGTTTTTCAGGATATTTTTTTTCTTCAAAAAAACTCGCTCACCAAAAGGGTTTATAAATGAATACTTTTTTTACTAAAAACTAAATCCTTTTGATAAAAAAATTTTACAAAAAAAACACCAATAAACGGCGTTTTATTAATTTCCCCTCTTATAAAAACAACTCCATTTTTTACACCTCTTTTTTTCTATTAATAACTATATTTATATATTATTTATTTACTAAAAAAACAGAAAGAAATTATAATTAAAAAAAACCTTAAAAAAGCGCTTGACGAAAACAAAAAAATTCATAAACTCGCGAGGCTTTTGGTCGGAAAATAGTGATTTTTCCGATGAAATACCCTTTTAACACTCATTCATGGCAAATCCAAAGCATATCAAAAAACTAAAGGATTTTAACGCCATTTCTCTCTCAATAGCCTCCCCGGAGGAAATTTTAAGTTGGTCAAAAGGAGAAGTGACAAAACCAGAAACTATTAATTACCGAACACAAAAACCAGAAAGAGATGGTCTTTTTTGTGAGCGTATTTTTGGTCCCGTAAAGAATTGGGAATGTGCTTGTGGAAAATATAAACGAATTCGATATAGAGGAATTATTTGTGAAAAATGTGGAGTAGAAGTGACCCGTTCGATTGTTCGTCGGGAACGAATGGGGCATATTAAACTTGCCGTTCCAGTAACACATACCTGGTTTCTTCGATCAACACCTTCAAAAGTAGGGTTGTTGTTAGATCTTCCAGTAAAGAAGTTGGAGCAAGTTGTTTATTTCGCTTCTTATATTGTGGTTGATGTAGATAAAAAAATGAAAGAAGAGGAGCAAAAAAAATTAGAAGATGAGTATAAAAAAATTCTTACCCAGGCAAAAGAAGAAAATGATCAAAGTTTAAAAGCAGCAAAAAAAGCAGTAAAAGGGGAGGATATGACAGAAAAAGATCTTATAAAACTTGAAGGAGAATTAGTTGAAAAAATTGAAACAATAAATGAAAATTTTAAAGTGGCACGAGAAGAATTAAAATTAATTCTTACGGGAGCTGTGTTGACGGAAACAGAATACAGGAATGTTTCTATGAAATTTGGACACGTGTTTCGAGCGGGAATAGGAGCGGATGCAATCCGAGAAATTGTTCAAAAAATAGATCTCAAAGAGTTTTTAAAAGAATCAGAAAAAGAATTTAAGAAATCTTCTGGGCAAAAACAAAAGAAGATTGTAAAAAGAATGAAGCTTGCGGGGTCTCTTCTTCGGAGTGAGATTAAACCAGAATGGATGGTGCTTACTGTTATTCCAGTGATTCCACCAGATCTTCGACCAATGGTGCAGCTTGATGGTGGTCGTTTTGCGACATCAGATCTTAATGATCTTTATCGGCGAGTAATTAATCGGAACCAACGACTTAAAAAACTTATCCAACTCGGGGCACCAGAAATTATCTGCCGAAATGAAAAAAGAATGTTGCAAGAGGCGGTTGATATTTTAATTTCAAATCAATCTCGAAATTCTCGAGCAGGAATGAATTATGTTCAAAAACGAAAACTAAAATCACTGTCTGATATGCTCAAAGGAAAACAAGGGCGATTTAGACAAAACCTTCTTGGAAAACGAGTAGACTACTCTGGACGATCGGTGATTGTTGTGGGGCCACAACTTAAACTTCATGAGTGTGGGTTGCCCAAATACATTACCCTTGAGCTTTTTAAATCCTTTGTGATTTCAAAACTTATTGAGTATGAATTTGCGTACAACGTAAAAAGTGCAGAAAAAATTATTAAAATAGGAGAAAAAATTGTGTGGGATATTTTAGAAGAAGTGATTAAAGATAAATATGTACTTCTTAATCGTGCGCCAACACTTCACCGGCTTGGTATTCAAGCATTTCAGCCACGACTTGTAGAAGGAAAAGCGATTCAAATTCACCCACTTGTTTGTGCGGCGTTTAATGCGGACTTTGACGGAGACCAGATGGCGGTACATTTACCACTTTCAGATAAAGCACAAAAAGAAGCAAAAGAAATCATGCTGTCTTCAACAAACATTCTTAAGCCTTCGAGTGGAGACCCAATTATTAATCCTTCACAAGACATGGTGTTGGGGTGCTACTTTCTCACACAAATGTTTGACGGACGACAAGGGGAGGGGATGGGATTTGGCTCGGAAGACGAGGCTGTATATGCGTACGAATGTGGACACATTCACCTTCAGGCAAAAATTAAAGTAAGACGAGAAGAAGAAATCGTTGAAACAACAATTGGACGAGTCTTTTTTAATCAAGCTATTCCAGAAGGAATTGAGTACCAAAACAATTCTTTTGGAAAAAAAGAACTTAGTAAGATTCTTGGAAGGGTATATGCAGAAATTGGAGAACAGGCCACAGCAAAACTAGCGGACGACATTAAAGACATGGGATTCAAGTATGCAACAAAATCAGGAATTTCGGTGTCAGTGTTTGATCTTAAGGCACCAGAAAGCAAGAAAGAAATTATGGAAAAAGCGAATTCAATTGTTCAAAAAATTAATGATCAATATGGATCGGGACTTATTACAGACGAAGAACGATATAATCATACGATTAAGATTTGGTCTCGAGTGAAAGCAGAAATTACTCAAGAAATGATCCAAGAGTATGACAAAGAAAATGATATTTTCTATCAAATTGACTCCGGGGCCCGTGGCAACTGGGGACAGATTACCCAAATGGCAGGAATGAAAGGATTGGTGGCAAGTCCATCAGGAAAAACTATCGAACTTCCAATTCGATCAAACCTCAAAGAAGGATTTACGATTTTGGAATACTTCATTGCGACGCACGGAGGCCGAAAAGGGAAATCAGATACCGCGCTCAAAACGGCGGAAGCGGGATACCTTACGCGTCGTCTTGTTGATTCAGTGCAAGACGTAGTGATTCATGAAAAAGACTGTAAAACAGAACGATCAAAACTTGTAACTCGAGAAAACTCAGCAGAAGTGGGACAAGATTTCGAACGAAGACTCTATGGACGAACGGTTGCCAAGGAGGCAAAAGTGGGACGAAAAGTTGTTTTCGAAGAAGGACACGTCATTGACGAAGCGGCGATTGAGCTTATTCGAGAACATCAAATCGAAGCAATTGAGGTACGCTCAGTGATGTTTTGCGAAACACTTGGCGGCGTTTGCCAAAAATGTTACGGATACGACCTTGGGAACAACAAGGTAGTGGAAAAAGGAACGCCAGTGGGAATTATTGCGGCGCAATCAATTGGAGAACCGGGAACGCAGTTAACCATGCGGACATTCCACATGGGGGGAGTTGCGACAGAAGGGGCGTCCATTACACAAGGTTTAACTCGAGTAGAAGAACTTTTTGAGGCACGAAAACCAAACGGATGCGCTCCTCTTGCAGAAATTTCAGGAAAAATATCCATTAAAAAAAGAGACACGGAAACAAAAATTTTAATTGAAGCAGAAAAACCAGAAAACGACGAGCATCATCTCAGTATTGAATTTGAACCAGCGGTAAAAAAAGGAGACACGGTAAAAGAAAAACAAATTATTGCGCGCTCAACAGAAAGTCGATCAACCGTAAAAGCACGATCGGCGGGGAAAGTAACAGAGGTGCGTGCAGATGCGATTGTTATTAAACAAAGCGAAGCAGCACAACGAGATTACAGCGTATCACCACGAATTACTCTTAAGGTAAAAGGTGGAGAAATCGTAACAAAGGGAACCCCGCTTACGGCAGGGCACCTTGATTTGCGAGAACTTATGGAGCTGACAACGGTTGAAAAAGTACAAGAATACATTCTCTTTGAAGTACAGAGTATTTATGCTTCACAGGGACAAGACATTAACGAGAAACATATTGAAATCATTGCAAAACAAATGGTTTCCAAAGCGCGAGTTCTTGAGGCCGGAGGCAGCGACTGGCTTCCAGGAGAAATCAAAGATGTTGTAGAGGTAAACAAAAAAAATGCTGCATTACTAAAGAAGAAAAAGGATCCAGTGCAGGTAGAACGTCTTCTTTTGGGGCTTACGAGAGTTTCCCTTTGGACAGATTCATGGCTTAGCGCAGCGTCCTTTCAAGAAACCACGAGAGTGCTTGTGGAGGCGGCTACAACGAAAAAGATAGATTACCTTGACGGGCTAAAGGAAAACGTTATCATCGGCCGGCTTATCCCGGCTGGAACAGGGTTTGGAGCCCGCGAGAAGGTCAAAAGATAGCCAATTAGAAAACATGCCAACAATTAATCAACTCATTCGAAAACCACGAAAAGACAAGGCAACAAAGTCTAAGTCTCCTGCGTTGCAATCAACGTTTAATGCGCTGAAGAATCGTTCGGTAAACCTTCCTTCTCCTCAAAAACGAGGGGTTTGTGTAAAGGTGACAACCATGACCCCAAAGAAGCCAAATTCTGCCTTGCGAAAAATTGCACGCGTGCGTTTGACTAATGGGTACGAAGTAAACGCGTACATCATGGGAGAGGGGCACAACCTGCAAGAGCACTCAGTCGTTCTTCTTCGAGGAGGACGAGTAAAAGATTTGATTGGAGTGCGATACCACATTGTTCGCGGGACACTTGATACCCAGGGAGTAACTGATCGTGGACAAGCGCGTTCTCGATACGGAACTAAAAAAGCTAAAAAATAATTTAATATCATGGCAGACACAAAAGTAGCGGCAGCTGAGGTCGCCTCTCAAAATTCAGACACAGCACCGGCAAAAGAAAAGAAAGCAACCCCAGAAAAAGAGGTGAAGAAAGGCGGAGGGAAGACGGAAAAGAACGTGAAATACACAAATCCGTTCTCTTTTGACAACGCTTTGCAAAACAAGGTAGTGAACTCTCTTATGAAACAAGGGAAAAAAGCCGTGGCTCAAAAAATCTTGAAAGCAACCTTTGATGAATTGTCTCGACTGGGAGAAAAAGACCCACTTAAGACATTCAACACAGCATTTCAAAACGCAACGCCAACAGTAGAAGTAACCGCAAAACGAATCGGAGGAGCGGTGTACCAGATTCCATCAGAAGTAAAACCGAAACGACAAGAAAGCTTGGCGATTCGATGGGTTTTGGCAGGAGCGCGTTCACGAAAAGGACAACCTATGTACAAACGACTCGCACAAGAATTGCTTGATGCCTCACATGATGCAGGGGCGGCGGTAAACAAGAAAAAAGAAGCGCATAAAATGGCACAAGCCAACAAAGCGTTTGCGCACTTGGCGCGGTACTAGTTTTTTTGCGTGAGAAGATGAGACAAAAAAAGGCTAAGCTCCGTAGCGACCATATCCTTTGTCATTATACAGATCTTCGTCATCAATTACGGTGTTTTCAGCAACAGCTGTGGTATAGGCATCAGAATTTCGTTTTTCCAGCCTGGCAAGAAGCACAGAGGCTCTTTTGAAATTTCCTTTTTCGGCCTGTTTTTCGGCTCGGCTCACAAGGTCTTCACCAAGAAGAGTATTGGGAACTTCTTTTAGTGCACTCTGGTAGTCCAGTTCGCCAGGAGCCTTTAGCGCAGTTTCTGTTTTAAAGGGAAGCACTTTAGGAGCGCCTGCCTCGAAACGAAAAATCTTTTGCTCGAATTCGACAAGTTTTTCCCGATTAACGGTCGTTCCTGATTCAAGACCGACTAGAACCTCATCGCGCTTGTTACAGAGTTCAGTTAGAACAAGTGCATTAGCCTTGGCATTCTCCAAATTATCCTTTGTAATTTCTGGGAATTGCGCTATTTGTGAAGCAATCGCTTTTTCAGCAGTGGTTTTAACGAGAGTTGGATCAACAAAAGAGTCCAGAAGACCATCGATGCCAGGTTTTGCTTTTATGTAGGGGTTTTCTGTTTCTGTTGATATGTTCGCAAGGTTCTCTTTAGCAACCACATTTTTTCGCCAAGATTCGAGTGCGTCTTCGGTTTTTATCCCCTTTAGTCCGTCAGCATCAAGAGAAAGTCCCTCAATTTTTTGCTTATTGATGTGCTCTTGAACTTTTACAATTGAATCGAGAACTTGGAAGTCCTTTCCTACAGGACTATCGATTTTTGTTTCGAAATCTTCTTCGGTAATTCCGATTTTTTCTAGCTCTCCAGCTTCGAGTTTCTTGAGAAAGGCGAGTCCGGGTTCATTATAAGTCTTATCAATGGTTTCTTGTTTAGTAGCATTTATAACCACCTCTTTGCCTGGATCAAAAAATACGTTCTCAAGTCCCGTTTGAGCCTCTTCAAGGGATACAAATGCAGTCAGTTCTTTTCCTTTTTGAAATCCAAATTGAGCCCCTTCTTCTTTTGAAGGATAATACCAGAAGGCTCCAACTTGTTCTCCGTCTGCCTGTTTAATTCGTTTTCCGACATAAGAAAAGCCATCTTTTCGGACGCCGCTCGCAGGGAGGACCCTTAGACTATCGGACAAGAGTGTTGCCACCGGTCCAAAAGCCCCTTCCATTGTTTTCTTGTCGGTATCAGAAATTTCAATTTCAGTTTTTTCAGGAGTTTCATTTTTAGCAATTGCTGGATCCTCAGGAGTGTTTTCTTTTTCTTCAACCTTTGCCCTAATCTCTTCTCGACGAGAATTGAGATAGGTCGCCAGGTCTTCGGTAGAAATATTGAGCTTTTCAAATTGCTCGCCATTAAAAAGTTTCTCTCCTCGGACAGACCAATCTTTATTAATACGAATATTGCCCTTGTTGTCGGCGTAAAAAACGTCTCCATCTTTATCATCCCATTCAACATCGATATTTTGTTCTTTTATAAAGTTAACAGCCTGATTAATACTTGCTTCTCCATTAAAATTCCCCTTCTCCATTTTGTGTTTTGAAAGAAGTTGTAAAACTTCGTCATTAAGCCTTACTTGATAATCCGCAATGTCTAGCGAGTCAAGTCGCTTGTTTTGATTAGAATCCATTGTTGAAAAGTTTTTGAGATCAGCGAGAATGCGATCAAAAAATTGCAATTTTCCAGCATCGGTAAGTTTTGCGTTCCCGAGTTTTGTATCAAGAATTTCTTGAAACTCTTTGGCCTCTTTTCCGGATTGTCCATAGAGCACTGGTTGCAGTTCATTTTTAATTTCGGCTTGTTTTGCATCGAAATTATCGGCCGGAGACGGGGAGGGGGTATCACTCATGATGTAAGTTGGTTTATTTCGTTTTCAAGATCTGTAAGTGTATCGGCCTCTTGGGCGATGCTTTCTTGTTCTCGCTCTTTCAAGCTGTCGGTAACAGCTTTTTGAAGATGCTGTTTCACGGTTTGCAAGAATTCAGGATGTGCTTCAAAAACAGACTTTAACAATTCTTCTTGTTTTTCTTTGGCACGAAGAAGGGCGTTAGAAAGTGCGTCGAGCCCTTCAGGAGAAAGACGGTCAACAGATTCTGTGATTTTGATGCGTGTCTCTGAAGACAAGAGAATGCATTCATCAGCGAGAGCGAGAAGTGATTTTGTATCCATATATTTTTTAAAATCAGGATATCTTACCATAAAAAACCAAAAACAGCAAGAGTGTTTTCGGCAAAATCCCTCCCGCGGTCTATTCAAGGGTTTCTTGTTTTACGAAATTCACAAGAGATAAATTTTTATCCCGAGAAAGGAACACGGCCCCAAGGGTTCCATTTTCTCCTCGAAGCCACTCAAGAAGATTCCCAAAAGCGCGATTTCCAATGTAGTTTTCGTGTCGAACCCAGGTTCGCATCCCTCCGAGAGAAAGCCCGCGAGGATGTTTTTCTCTTTCGGATGGATCTTTCCAGTTATCCATTGCAGCCACAAGATCCTCAAAATCAGCAACCGTGAGGTTTTTTATTTTTTCCCACGCACTGGGTTTTATATTTATCTCTGCGGTAGAAATAATCTTTTTTTGTAGAGCAAGGTATTGTTCTTTTTTAAGCGGGGAGGCGACTCCTATTGTATCTTTTCGAAGGGCGCGTTCTTTAAGTTGGCTCCAGTCTTTTTCGAGACCATCGATCAGCATTTTTTTTGCCGTAGAAGCAGAAAGATTCCGGGTGACGGGCTTTTTAGAAAAACCAACCCCCCAGGTGTCGGTCTTTGGGGAATACCACAAAGAGGCAATGGGAACATTATTGAGGCCACTCTCGTTGAGAACAAAAAGTCCCTTTAGACTCTCTCCTCCCATGGACTGCCTAGCAAAGACTTCTTTAAATACGTTTTCCCACCCGTTTTCGCGGAAGGCCTCCGAAAGGAGTGCGTCTATTTTTTTTCGAGATGCCAAAATTTCTTTGTCCTGATCTTGCCCAATAGTCTCTTTTAGTTGTGCCAAGTCCGGAGAGACAAAACCTTTTTCGCCAGAAGGACTATTTTTAGGAACCCGATTGAGCATTTTTCTTTGAGTTAGAAAACAATTCTTTCAAAATCCCACGTCCCCAGTTTGCATTTTGTCTGGGATCGAGCCAGAGAATTTCCTTTGCCTTTGGAAACGTAGAAAGTCGACGAGAAAGATTGGCCGTCACTTGAGGCACCGTCCATGCATCCCAAGAACCGACATTCGAGGTAGCGAGGATTGTTTTGAGTGCTTCGAACAACGGATGAGGAGGGGAGAACGGAAACCTGAGTACGACAATTTTTACAAAAGGCTCGTTGACAAGATCGGGAGCGATGAATTTCTGAGAGAAAAAGACCTTTGATTTGTTTTGTTTAATAAACTGGAATACCTTCCCAAGACCGCCAGAGGCGCTTTCCCCGACGAGCTTTATCTCTTTGTTTGTCGTGTTTTCTGAAACTTCAGAAAAGATTTTCTTCAATGTTTCTTGGCTTGAAATATTGACGAGAAGGTTGTTGTCTTCGTCCACGTCACCCAAAAGTTCTTGAATTTTCCCCGCACAGAAATGATTAAATTCGGGGGAATTGGCAGACTCCAATTTTTCAGGAACGGTAATTATTTTATCGAGGAGAAGTTCGGGAATCTTAAATTGTTGCTCTTTGTCTCGAGCGAGAAAAATGCGCGCAAAGTTGTTTGTTCGCAACTGTGGATGACGATAGAGAAAAAGAGAGGAAGAAGATTGAAGTTCTTTTTTGAGGTCTTTCCACCCGTCAGGATGCCAGAGCCCAAAGGACAGACTTCCACTTTGTGGAAAATAATTTACCCAGCGCTCAAGCCCTTCAGCAGGATTTTCCAATGCTTCTGCAAGAGGGGCAAAGTCGGCCGAAAGTTCTCGAAGACGCTGAGAGAACTCAGGATATTTCGCGTGAGGAGGGAGGAGAACTTTTTGTGGAAAAGGAGACATGCTATGTTGCAGGGTTGGTTCGATGATGTCTCTACACACGCCCGTTACTAAGAATTGAGCGGCGATGCTTGTTTCCTCGTTCTTGAGAGCGCGGAACAACGAGAAATTTTGCGCTGGTGCGAAGAGGAGTTTTTCGGCAAATACTTCGGCCTCGTCCACTAATAATACTCGACTTGCGAGACAATCGGTGTGACGGAATCGAAAATACGCATCAGGCGTGATAGAAATAATTTTTTCTTCTGTGCGTTCTTTTAAAATATCTTGAAACACCGGATGTTCTTCTTTTTCAATACACACATGTGTCCACAAGTCTCGTTCTCCGGCAAAAAGATGATACTTGTCGACGCCTCGGAACTTCAAAAAATGTCGCAAAAAGCACTTCACAATAAAGGCGGTTTCAGAATTATTGAATTCTTTTTTGCTCGTAATATATTCTTCAAACCGATCAGGGGCAAAGATGACCTCGGGCGTCGGGAATTGCATGATACCAGGAAAGAAGTCGAGTTTTGGGGAAACAATGAGAGAAGGTTTGTCCAACTTCTGTGCGACCGAGCGAAGAAACGCACTTGAAGGAACGGATTCCCCTTGTTCGACAAACAGGGTTTCCCCTTCCTTGTTCGCACCGAAGGAATTCCAGAAATCTTCAGGGATTGGAAAATCGGCAGGGGTTGAGGGTTCTTTCTTCGGAAGAGCAAATGACGGACTCCCCGCGATTTCAAGAAAAATGTCTTTTGCCGCCCATTTGGTTTTTGTTTCGAGGAATGGTTTTACTTTTTCAAAAAATCCGATCGGCAGTTCTGCAATTTTTTCTTTCAAAAACACGAAAAGTTCGGCAGACGCTTCTACGTCAGACATCGCCCGGTGAGCAGAATGATGTGCGAATCTATATTTTTCTGCCAAGATTTCAAGGGCATAACTTTCTTCATTGAGAAGTGAAATTCGCGCCAACTCGTGTGTATCGATGCGCTGATTTTTTGAAACATCGATTCCGTTTTCGACAAGAAATCGAATATCAAAATCAATATTGTGTCCCACGATCACGGCATCTCCGATGAGTTCCGCCGCTTTTGCGACAATCAAAGAGAGCTCAACCCCTTTTGTTTGCACTTCTTCAGGGGTGATTCCGGTGAGATGTGTTACATACGGGATGAGCGGGGTCTTTGTAGGGATGACGACTTCATCCATTATCGCCCCCTTTGTTCCGTCTTCATCTTGTAAAAAAAATGATATCTCAAGAATTGAATCTTTTTCATGATCCAGTCCAGTTGTTTCGAGGTCCAAAAAGCAATACTTCATTGTGTGCAGTATCCCGAAAATCCCTTGATTTTTCAAGGAAAACAGACACTATGCGGGCGATGAAAATGTCGGAACGAAGCAAACGAGTGGCGAGCGTATTAAAGGAAAAAATTCCCCCACTTTTTCAACAATTTCTTTCTCCCAACCAGGTTGGGTTTGTGACGGTAACCGAAATCGAAGTGGCAGGAGACTTAGGAATGGCGGATGTGTATGTGCGCTCAATAGGGGGGCCAAAAGATTTTATCAAAGCTATTCAGCGGGTAGGGCCGAAGATGGAATATGAAGTATCTCAACAAGTGCAATTACGACGACCAATGAAAATTCGATTCAAGCTTGATAAGTCGGCACAAGCAACGGGGAAGATAAGAGATCTTTTATCATGAAAATATTGCTCGCTACTGGGAACGAAGGAAAGAGAAATGAAATGGTAGAAGCTTTTCGTGTGCACGGACTGACCGAAGACATTGTATTTGCATCACTCAAAGACCTTGGGCGAACAGAGGACCCAGAAGAAACAGGAATGACATTTGAAGAAAACGCTCTTTTGAAGGCGAAGTTTTTTGCAGGTCTTACGGGACTGCCTTCGATTGGAGAAGATTCAGGATTGATTTTGGATACGTATCCGGAAAAATTCGGACTCAGGACGCGCCGAGAGATCCCAGAGAAGGAAGACAAAGCATGGCTGGACGCGTTTTTAACGCTCCTAGAAGGCGAGACAAATAGAAAGGCGACATTCTATTCCTCCATGGCTTATTTCGACCCACAAACGGAAAAGGAGTTCATTTGCATTGGGGAATGTTCAGGAGTTATCACCGAACAATCTGAAACCGAAATGGAACCAGGGATTCCTGTTTCAGCCGTCTTTATTCCTGACGGGTACGATGTCGTATATTCAGCCATGACAAAAGAAGAAAAAAACGCAGCTTCCCATCGAGGCTCTTCGGCCAAAGCCATGGCAGAATTTCTCAGAACGCTTTCTTGAAAAAACCGCGAACAATTGCCCACGGTTCTTTTCAGTTAGCATAATATTATTTGAGTGCGGCTTTTGCGAGGACAAGTTTCTCGATGTCCGTCACAACTTTCTTGTTTTTTGCTTCCTTCAGGAAATCTACAGACTTCTGTTTTCCTTGTCCAAGTTTTACTTCTTTGAAGCTGTAAAAGGCCCCCGCCTTCTCCACAATTTCCATCTTCGTAGCCGTCTCAAGCAAGTCTCCCATTTTTGAAATTCCTTCGTTGAACATAATATCAACCGTTGCGGTTCTGAATGGCGGAGCGACTTTGTTTTTTACAATCTTGATTCGTGCCTCGTTTCCGTTTGCCTCTTTTGCATCGCCGGTCCCCGATTCGATCTTGGCGCCTTTTCGCACTTCAACTCGAAGTGAAGAATAGAACTTCAATGCATTCCCACCAGTAGTAGTTTCGGGGTTGCCGAACATTACGCCGATCTTCATTCGTATCTGATTGACGAAAATAATGGTCGTTCCCATTTTTGAAGAGACAGCCGTTAGTTTTCGCAATGCCTGGCTCATGAGCCGAGCCTGCAATCCCATTTGAGCATCCCCCATCGCCCCCTCAATTTCTGCTCGTGGAGTGAGTGCGGCGACCGAGTCGATGACGATAAGATCTACTCCACCAGAGCGAACGAGAGCTTCGACAATTTCGAGCGCCTGTTCTCCAGAATCGGGCTGAGAAAGAAGAAGTTCGTCAGTATTCACCCCAAGCTTTCCCGCGTACGTAGGGTCAAGTGCATGCTCTGCATCAATAAAGGCAACGGTTCCTCCGGCTTTTTGAAATTCCGCTACGGCGTGTAAACAAATAGTTGTTTTTCCAGAACTTTCTGGACCATAGACTTCGATAATTCGTCCCTTTGGGTATCCGCCCCCAAGGGCGAGATCAATAGAGATAGAACCAGAACTGACGGTTTCAATTTTCGCCTTTTCGTGGTCCCCGAGTTTCATGATTGAGCCCTTTCCAAAGTCTTTTTCGATTTGCGCGAGAGCTGACGCGAGAGCTGATTTTTTTACATCTTCTGCCATGATAATGTGTTTTTTAATAAGTATCTTAGAGCGGGGGTGAGTGTGTGGTTAAGTTTGTTTGAAAGCAAATTCGTGTTTCATAAAAATTTTATAATTAAGGATTAAAAAAAGAGGCTGGGATAGCTTTGACAACCACTCCCTGAATTTGAAATTCTTCACTGAGAATAATCGGTTTGTGCATCAGGTTTGTAGAATGAGGGCGAAGCGCCACCATGTCTCCGTGCCGTTGAAACTCTTTAATCGTTGCCTCGTCGTCAATAAGTGCCACCACAAGATCTCCGTTGTGAGCTGTGTTTTTCTTCTGAACCAAAACCAAATCACCATCATAAATATTCTTTTTATTCATTGAATCTCCCTCGGCTCGCAGGAGAAAATGTTTTTGAGACGGAGGTGCAATACGTTCTGAAATTGGAAAATAGCCCTCAATGTTTTCTTCAGCAAAGACAGGTGTCCCACAGCTGGCTGTACCAATCAAGGGAACATCAACGGTTCCGGGATTGGTGTTGCTTGTAGCAACCCCCTCGTTAAATAAATACTTTCCCTCTACTGTTCGGGAAAGTACCCCCTTCTTAATCAACTCATCAAAGATACGAGAGACAGATTGTGGGGATCGGTATTCCATGGCGCTCATTACTTGTCGAATAGAAGGGACCTTGCCGGTTCTCATTATTTCGTTTCGAACGACCTTAACTGTAGCGAGTTCTTTTGGCGTAAATTGTGTTTTCATATTTTTTGTTTTGCATACACAATGTATACACGTGTATACAAAACACAAGGAAAACGAATTGACCCCCTTTGTAAATTGTTATTTTTTAAATATTCTTTTTTTTGGGGAAGGTTTGACAGGAGCTGCTTTGTCAGCGGGGGAACCTTTCTTTTGCACAGGATTTTTTGGTCGATCATTGAGATGATAAAAACGTGTCAGCGCTTCTTCTCGACCCATTGAAATTTTCTTTGAATTACAAGCACCACATATAGTTCGCGCGTTCCCGCGCAGGGTTTTTCCAAATCCAGCAGCAACTAGTTCTCGACAGTCGTGACAATAGACGGCAATTTTTGTTGTCGGGAGTTCGTCTTCTTTTGTGTCGCGGACATTTTTAGCGACATCCTCATGCATGATCGCATTTACCGAAGCAATGGCGGCATCAAGATCAGAAATTTTTACCTTTCCCGAAGCGCGTCCTGCTTGCTGGGATTCATCCAAAAATGAGGCATCGGGTTTTGAGTCTTTTGTCATTCTTCGAGTGCGTTATCTTCTTGTTCTTCCTTGTTAAAAAGCCCCCCGAGTTTTTCTGGTTTTTCAGTTTTCTTGGGAGGATGTTTGTGTGGGTGTTGAAAAAAAGCCATGGCCTGTTGTTTTTTGTCCTTTTGGGCATGAAGTTGTGCGGCAACAAGTCCAACGACTTGTGAAAGAAGTGTAACAAAAATTCCAAAACGAACCTCTGAAACCTCAAAGTCACGACTGATTGAAATAAGTACGGACCAAGCGAGAACAATGAGAAGTACCTGCTCAATTCCTATTCCTAGAAAAAACTGTTTTTCTGAAAAAGGAAGCTTGATGCGTCTTGTTTCCCAGAGCTTGTCGAGAAAAACAGCCACAACAGACAAAGAGAATAAAAAAATAAAGAGCCCGATGAGTCCGCTGGGACCAAAGAATCCAGAGTTCCAATAGGGCGCATCGTAAAGTGGTTCCACAGAAATCCAAGGAAGGAAGCAAAAGAGAACAGTGAGGGCGTGTGCTACAAAAATAATCCGCATTTCAAATGACAGCGTTCGAAAGTTTTTTCGCATGAATGCGAATTTGTTGGTCGTGAAATCAGGCTTTTTGGGAAGCATTGTAATTTTATTGTAGGGTTTTTTCCTGAGTCGAAAAGTTAAAAAAAGAAAATCCTTCTTTTTGTCATTCTGGCTTGCCCAGAATCCTGAGAATATGGCAACTGTTTACAGAGGGAGCCGAAGAGAAGACATAAGCATAGCGCTAGCGCTTAGGAGCCGCTTCCAATCCCCGAGCAAAGTCGAGGACATGGTTTTGATCCGATCCTGGGCAAGCCAGGAGGACTGGTTGTTATTAAATCGAAAACATGTCCCCGAGAAGGCGGGGATCGAAAATTTCTGAAATCCACAATTGAAAATCCTCCAGAATTCCGCTATAAATCCGATCATGAAGAAGTACCTCACTACCCCCATTTATTACGTGAACGACGTGCCACACATTGGGCATGCTTACTGCACTCTCGCGACTGACACATTGGCGCGCTATTGGCGAATGAAGCTGGGGAAAGAGAATGTGTTTTTCTTAACGGGGACAGACGAGAATTCGCAAAAAACCGTTGATGCCGCAAAAGTGTCAGGGAAACCAATCCCAGAATATTTGGAAGAGATGGCGAAAACTTGGAAAGAAACGTGGGAAAAAACAGGCATCCAGTTCGATGATTTCATCCGTACCACCGAGCCAAGGCATCAAAAAACGGTCAACACTATTCTCACAAAAATCCATGACAAAGGCGATATTTATAAAGGAAAATATGAAGGAAAATACTGTACGGGGTGTGAAACTTTTTTGAAAGAAATAGACCTGGATGAAAATGGAAACTGTCCCGATCACAAAAAAAAGCCGGACATCCTTGAGGAAGAAAACTATTTCTTCAAATTATCAGAATACGGAGACCAGCTCTTAGCGCTCTATGAAAAGAATCCAAAACTTTTACTTCCTGAGACACGAAAAAACGAAGTGATTAGCTTCATTAAATCCGGACTCGAAGATGTTTCCATCTCTCGGGAAAGTGCTGAGGTAGGAATCCCTCTTCCGTGGGACGACGAGCACAAGATTTATGTGTGGTTCGACGCATTGATTAATTACTACTCAGGAATTGACACCGACGACAGGCGAGACTTCTGGAAGTCAGCAGTTCATATTGTTGGGAAAGATATTACACGGTTTCACTGTGTTATCTGGCCAGCAATGCTTTTATCTGCAGGCATGGATCCAGCACAAGAGGTGTTTGCGCACGGGTTTTTTACTGTGAATGGAGAAAAGATGAGTAAGTCTTTGGGAAATGTAATTTCACCATTAGAACTCTCTGAGAAATACGGAAACGATGCTCTTCGGCTCGGACTGCTTTCAAGTTTCGAATTTGGAAATGATGGAGATTTTTCCCTCGAACACTTCGATGACTTTTATCGTACGAAGCTTGCGGGGGGCGTGGGAAATCTCTTTAACCGTGTTGTGGTTTTGATTCACAAGTTTCTCGACGGACAGAAGCCGGAAGGATCAGCTCTGACGGGGGGCGAAACGAAAGAGTTTGAAGATCTTATGGAACAGAACAAGCTCAAAACAGCGATAGATCATTACTTCTCAGTGGTGGCATCGGCGAACGAATTACTGAATGAGACTCAAGTGTGGACGATGGCAAAAACTGATTTAGAGGGGGCTAGCAAAGTTTTCGCAACACTCTTGCAAAAACTCGAACTTCTCGCTCAAATGGCGGAGGTGCTTCTTCCCCAGAGTGCACCAAAGATGAAGGCGATGCTTGGCGACAAGGACAAGGTTGGGGACGCTGGAATCTTGTTTGAGAGGAAATGAATCACCCCACCTAATCTCCCCCCAAAGGGGAGGAATTGTACTACCTAAAATATTAAAAATATCTAAATTCTCCCCCTTGCAGGGGGAGCTAGAGGGGGTATTTTCCTTTTGTGAAAAATATAATAAACCGTCCAGAATATAAAGAACTACGGCGAAAACTCCGAAACGACATGCCCAAGCCAGAACAGAAACTTTGGTATTATCTTCGAAACAGGCAAATAGAGGGGATTAGGTTTCGACGCCAGTGTTCAATTGGAAAATACATTGTTGATTTTTATTCTTTTGAGAAGAAGCTTGTCATTGAGGTGGATGGGGATAGTCATTTCCTTTCAGACGAACTCATCAAGAAAGACGCGGTACGAACAAAATTTCTGGAGAACCAAGGGATCAAGGTGCTTCTCTTTATGAATAACGATGTTATGAAGAATTGCGAGGGATGCATTGATGAGCTTTTGCGAGTGCTAGATCGGATTTAATTTAATACCCCACCTAGCCTCCCCTGCAAGGGGAGGAACCAAAAGAAGGAATCCCAGAAGAAAGGGAATTCCTATAAATTCTCCCCCTTGCAGGGGGAGTTGGAGGGGGTATAAAAAAAGACCCCCCCGCTGAGCGGGGAGGCCGTTAGTTTTCTGTAATAAAGTTTACCCTTTTCGTTCTTCGATAATCTTTTCGGCAACGCTCTTCGGCACTTTGTCGTAGTTGGCAAATTCCATTGAGTAACTCGCTCGTCCTTGTGTAACGGACCGGAGGTCTGTCGCATATCCGAACATGGCTGCTAGAGGAATTTTCGCCTTCACAAACTTCGCCATTCCTCGATCTCCTGTTTCCTGGATCAATCCACGACGAGAAGAAACATCCCCCATCACGTCTCCCAAGTAGTCTTCCGGAGAAACAATTTCTACGTTCATAATTGGTTCGAGAATCACGGGGTTTGCCCGGATTGCGCCTTCTTTGAAGGCTTGAGCGGAAGCGATCTTAAATGCCAACTCAGAAGAATCTACGTCATGATAAGAACCATCGTAAAGCTCAACCTCAACATCCACCACTGGATATCCTGCCAAGATTCCACGAGTAATCGCTTCTTTGAATCCTTTCTCACATCCGGGGATGTATTCATTTGGAATAGAAGCTCCTTTAATTTTATTGATAAATTTAAATCCAGACCCAACTTCTGCTGGACGAATCCGACATTGCACGTGTCCAAATTGTCCCCGTCCTCCAGATTGTTTTTTGTGTTGGTATTCTGCCTGTACTTCTTCCTGAATCGTTTCTCGGTAGGCCACTTGTGGTGCTCCGATATTCGCTTCAACAGTGAATTCTCGTTTCATACGATCCACGATAATATCCAGGTGAAGTTCTCCCATTCCGGAAATAATAGTCTGGTTTGTTTCTTCGTTTGTAGACACTCGGAATGTTGGATCTTCCTCTGCCAATTTCTGAAGCGCAATCCCCATTTTTTCTTGATCGGCCTTTGTCTTTGGTTCAATAGAAATCGAAATCACTGGCTCTGGGAACTCAATGTTTTCGAGCATGATTTGCTGGCTTTCATCACAGAGCGTGTCTCCTGTTCGTGTTTTTTTCAAACCAACCACCGCACCAATGTGTCCGGCACTGATTTGCTTCACGTCTTCTCGTGAGTTCGCATGCATCAAAAGCAGTCGTCCAATTCGTTCTTTTTGTCCACTCGTAGGGTTATATACATAACTTCCTGCTTCGAGCACCCCTGAATACACCCGCACAAATGACAAACGTCCCACAAATGGATCGGTTGCAATTTTGAATGCCAAGGCTGCCAAAGGTTCTTTTGGATCAGCATGTCGTTCAGTGGGTTCATCAGTTTTTGGATCTGTTCCTGGAGTCGAAGGAATGTCGAGAGGAGAGGGCAACAACGCCACAACCATATCAAGCATCGGTTGCACTCCTTTGTTTTTAAGCGCTGTTCCTGTTAACACGGGAATAAACTCATTCGCAATAACTGCTTTTCGCATTGCCTTGAGAATCTCTTCGGTTGTTAATTCTTTCCCATCGAGATATCGTTCCATTAATTCTTCATCCGTTGAAGCCACGGCCTCGAGCATTTTTTCTCGCCATTCTCGTGCGAGGTCGAGTTCATCGTTTGGAATATCAACGACTTCAAGTTCTTTTCCCATGTCGTCTTTGTAGATAGTCGCTTTCATTTCGATCAAATCGATGATCCCACTAAACCCTTGTTCGATTCCGATGGGAATTTGAATGGGGAATGCGAGCTTCGTCAATCGCGCAATGATAGAATCGTATGAACGCCAAAAAGACGCTCCTGTTCGGTCTAATTTATTGATAAAACAAACTCGCGGAACGCTGTATTTGTCCGCCTGTCTCCATACAGTTTCTGATTGTGGCTCCACACCTGCTACTCCATCAAACACGGTTACCGCCCCATCGAGTACTCGCAAAGAACGTTCTACTTCAACCGTGAAGTCAACGTGTCCTGGTGTGTCGATGATATTAATTTGGCAATCTTTCCAGAAACAAGTCGTTGCCGCGGAGGTAATTGTAATTCCTCGTTCTTGCTCTTGTTCCATCCAGTCCATGGTCGCCTCGCCTTCGTGCACCTCTCCGATTTTATGAGATTTTCCAGTATAAAAAAGTACTCGCTCCGTAACGGTTGTCTTTCCCGCATCAATATGAGCAATAATTCCGATGTTTCGGACCTTGTCTAATGTGTAAGTTTTTCCGGCCATGTGAATAAGTTAAAAATCGGGCATACTGTACAAATTGAGGGGAAAGTGTCAATTTTTAGGGAATAAAAAAACATCCGTCATTCTGGCTTGCCCAGAATCTTGCAAGGATGGCAACTGTTGGAAGAGCCCCCGGTCAGGTCGAGGGCAGGCTCAGGAGGGAATCTAGGACTCTCTGGTTTCACGGCGATAGAATGTCACACTATTGCAAAGAACATTCTCTGGAAGCCCTGGGTCCCCGTCTTCACGGGGATGACAAAAATTACACTCGCCCCGAGGCAGTGGATTTTTTCTTTTTTGGTTTCTCCTCAGGACACAAATCCCACATGAGATGGAACCATTTTCGGAAGGAGTCGGCGATGTCCTTGTTTACAATCACCGTGAAGGAAAAGTCCTCCCCAAACCCTCCAATCTTTCCGTTCGAGAGAATGTTCACATGATCTCCGAAGATATCAATGGCTCCCAAAGAAGAATATTCAGGAGGAAGAAATTTATAGTCTTTTCCGACAAAGGGCAGAATCTCTGGGCACTGCTCTTTTACCTCGTGATCAAACAGGTGGTAAAACTTTAATCCCTGCTTTTTGAATGATTTTGAAAATTGTGGGAAAAAATGTTTCACGCGTTCATCGAGCCACAGTCCCTTGGCACCGATGAAGTACGCTGGTTCTCCGGTTTCCAGCATGTCATGCATATAGTTTTTCCAGCCCTCTGGCCCTCGATATACAAAGACGTCATCTTTGTGAGGAACCGCTTTGTAAAGCTTTTGCAGAGAAGGCATGACACGATCAAGCATGTCTTCTTTTTCTTGTACAAACTCACGAAATTTGTGAGGATCAACGGCTTGGTAGTGGTTTTCTTTCTGATTATAAATTTCAAAAACAACCCCTTTTTCAATCAATCGATCAAGAGAGTCGTACACACTTCGCCGATGCACTTCCGATTTTTTTGCCAAATCTCCGACAGATAATTCCCCTTCTTTTAGAAGTACCTCATAGAGAATCGACTCATTTTTGGAAAACCCGAATTGCTCGAATATCTTCTCGTACATTGGTTTTTTGTTATGTGTGGTGGTGTTTATCACCATGTGGTGATATTTACCACTCGTAACAATTATTTATTATCGCCCCATCATTGTCAATTTCTCATGAAAAAAATATGTACGATTTCGGGACAAGAATTTGAAATCACGGAGGCAGATATTAAAGTCTACGATCGCCTTGGGTTGCCAACACCAACGTTGTGTCCAGATGAACGGAATCGCCGACGAATGTGCTGGCGAAATGATCGCGTGTTTTACAAACGGAAGTGCGATCTCACAGGACAATCAATTGTTTCTATCTACCAAGAGAACACCCCTTTTCCAGTTTATGAACACAAGGCCTGGTGGGGGGATAAATGGGATGCAATGGACTATGGTGTGGACTTTGATTTTTCTCGCCCGTTCTTCGAACAGTTTCAAGAACTTATGAATAAAGTTCCACGACGAAGTATGGACCTGACAAACTGTGAAAACTCAGATTATTCCAATTTCTGTGGAGACGATAAGAATTGTTACCTCGATATTGCAGGGGAGGCGAACGAAGATTGTTATTACAATCTATTTACCAAGTACTCAAAAAACTGTGCGGACAACACATTTGTCTACAATTCCGAACTCGTTTTTGAATCAATCAATTGTTACAACTGCTTTGATGTTCGTAGTTCAATGTACCTTGAGAACTGCAACGGATGCGACTTTTGCTATGACTGCAAAGGATGCGCGGATAGTGTTTTTTGCTGGAATTTGCGGCGAAAAACAAACTGCATTTTTAACGAACAATTTTCCAAAGAAGAATTTGAAAAGAAGAAAAAAGAACTGCGACTGGATTCGCACAAGCACTTTGAAATGTACCGTGAAAAATTTTTCGAAATGCTTAAAAACGACGCTTTACACAAAAACATGATGATTCTCAATTCGGAAAATTGTGAAGGGAACAATATGAATCATTGTAAAAATACGCATTTTGCGTTCAACGTCAGCCACTGCGAAGATGCCTCCTTCCTCTACGACGTGCTAGAAGCCACCGACTGTCGAGATCTCAATTACTCTCTCTACAAACCAGAAGCGAGTGTAGAACTGATTAGTACGCTTAATATGAAGTTTTGCCTCTGCTCTATGGCAACCCACTTTTCTCATGAACTGGCGTATTGTGATCACTGTGAAAACTCACACGATATGTTTGGGTGTGTTGGTATTAATCAAGGGAAATTTTGTATTCTCAACAAGCAGTACACAGAAGAAGAGTACAAGGCGCTTCGTGAAAAGATTGTAGAGCACATGAAAGGGGCCCATTCGACTCTTCCGACAAGTCGGGATCGCTCAGGGTCGGAGCAAATCTCCGAATGGGGGGAGTTTTTTCCGGCCAGTATTTCTCCTCATGCCTACAACGAAACGGTCGCACAGGAATACTTCCCACTGACAAAAGAAGAAGTATTAGCGCGAGGTCTTCGGTGGAAAGAACCGGATAAGCGAGAATTCAAAGCACAATCATTTGTGCTTCCTGACACACTGAAGGAAGCGGATGACACGGTGTGCGACGAAGTCTTGGTGTGTGAAAAAACCGGAAAAAATTACAAAATAATTCCCCAAGAACTCGCCTTTTACCGGAAAATGAATGTCGCGTTGCCGAGGCTCTGTCCCGACCAAAGACACATTGAACGCATGAAACTGCGCCCAGGGCGAGAGCTCTACGAGCGAACGTGCCCACATTGCTCAACTAAAATGAAAACAGTTTTCGCTCCCGACAGAAAGGAAAAGATTTGGTGTGAGAAATGTTTTGTCGACGAAGTGAATTAATCGCTTTTTATTTCACAGAGTTGTTCTTCTGGAATTGGTTCGAACGAATATGGAGAGGATCCAAATCCTTGAGCAGAAAGAATCTCTTTTAAGAAAGTGGCTCGATTGAAGTTCTTTTCCCAAAGGAGATCATCCCGAAGTGTTTCTTCAGGCAACTTTTCCTGCATCATTTTTCGAAACTTCTTTCGATGAAGCCAGTAGTTTCGAGTTATTTTGTGAAGTTCGGGAGACTGGCGAAGCGCAAATTGCGACAAAAGAACGGTTCCTGCCCACGGGACCATTACGCGCGTAGCCTGCTTTCCGGTTACACCAATTTCAGAACACACCGTCTTCATAAGTCCGCGTGTGAGAAGGTAGGCAAAGGCCTTTTTGAGCCCAACAAGTTTCGCCGATAACAAAAGGCCAGCCAGCATTCCTTCGTCAACAAATTTATACAAGGTTAGGGCGTCAATAACAGGAATAAGTCCGTGATCGTATGCACTCATCACGCTAAAAAATTTCAAAACAGAAGAAGAGGAGTCGCCTTCTTTTTTGAACTGTTCCTTGCATTTTTCAATAAACTCGGGCTCTTCGATCTCGTTTTCTTCTAACCAAGAAATCCATGCCTCCAAAGAGGCATCAGAAGTGGGTTCTTCCACCGAGAGTGGAGTTCCCTTTGACAATATCTCTGGGAGAGATCCTTTCATAATCATCTATTTAAAACTTTTCGAGCAAAATGGCAAGAAATCTTCTTAGTTTTTTGTGAAAATGAATACAAAATATTCTTGCAGAAAGAAAAAACATAGGGTAGGTTCAAAATGAAATGAACTCGCAATATGATCTGTTCGCGCATGATTTTGATCAAACACGCAAAAATGCGTGGCCGGAATTCGATATCTTGCTCAAAGAAATAAAGCGCGGAGACAGGGTTCTGGATTTGGGTTGTGGGAATGGGCGGTTGCGCCAGTCTCTTCCGACAAAACTCGTGCGTGATGGAGACTATTTTGGACTCGATCTTTCTGAAAGGTTACTTGATTTGGCACGATTAGCCTTTCCAAGAGATCATTTTTTTCACAAAGATTTTACACGTCCCCTGCCTTTTGGGGATGAGAATTTTGACATTGTTTCTGGTGTAGCGAGCTTTCATCATGTCTTGTCGGAAACCGAGCAAAAGAAGTTTTTGCAAGAATGTTGCAGAACATTGAAGCCAGGGGGAACACTCTTTCTAACGACGTGGAAACTACCGAGAAAGCATTTCTGGGCAAACTTTTGGGCGGGGAATGGAAAAAACTGGGTCATTCCTTTTGGAGCAGAAAAACACCCACGGACATATCGAAACGTAACGGACAAGGATTTAAAAAAACTCTTGCGTCGAGCGGGATTTGAGGTTACCTTCTGCCAGCTTCTGCGCGATCGTAACTACGTTATCGTGGGGAAGAAACACAATGGAAAACTATTTTGATGCCGCTGCCACCACACCTCTCGATCCGCGCGTTATTGCGGTGATGAAGAAGCATTTCGATAAGTTTGGAAACAATAATTCTCGACACGTGCGTGGATTTGAGGCGCAAAAAGTTATAGATGAGGCCTTGGCTACTATTGCGGACTTGTTGGGCGTTACAGCGGCACAACTTGCGGTCACGTATTCCGGCACAGACAGCAATCGTCGCTTTCTGTGGGCGGGCTCCAAGCGATTTGGATGGGAAAATATTGCTTGTTCTCGCGTGGAACATTCTTCAATTCTCAATGAAATAGATGAAAAAAATCACTTCTGTCCACGGGGGGCGTGTGCGGAATTAGAAAAAAATCCACCAAAAGTGTTGGCGCAAATGAAAGCGAATGCGGAAACCGGCGAAATATTTGATTCGCGCGTATTGCGTGAAAAATTTCCTGACGCCCTTATTCTTGAAGATTGGGCACAAGCAATTGGAAAAGGACTTAAATTTGATACAGATCATGTGGACGCGGTGAGCTTTGCACCGCAAAAAATCTACGGACCAAAAATGGTAGGACTCATTTATCTTCGAGACCCAGAAGCCTGGCCAGAACTCTCTAAAG
Organism: uncultured Candidatus Peribacteria bacterium; assembly: GCA_964509975.1. Taxonomy (GTDB): domain Bacteria; phylum Patescibacteriota; class Gracilibacteria; order UBA4473; family UBA4473; genus CAZVBV01. The sequence goes on along the minus strand of CAZDZO010000012.1, from coordinate 777 downwards.
ATCGCCACACTAAAAATTGTTGGCTGGTGGCGGGAATGGCCGAAGCGTTTCGCATTGTGTTCGAAGAAGAACAAAAGACCGTTGCCAACCTTGTAAAATGGACTGAACAAATCGAAACCTGCGTAAAAAACATTCCGGACACCAAAATTCACAGTAGCGATTTTGATCGAGTGCCGGGAACTATTTCAGTAGCCTTCAAGGGGCTTCGTGGAGCGGAATTGATGTCAGTGCTTTCAGAAAAAGAAGGGATTTGTGTGTCGACAGGATCAGCGTGTACGAGCGACATTCTCACTCCGACCAAAACGATTGCGCATATTGAAAGCGATCCAGAGTACCAGTATCCGATTCGTATTTCTCTTCATAAATTCTTGACCGACAGCGCAGTGGAGAATTTTTGTGAGACGTTGGAATATTATGTAGAGGAGTTGCGGAAGTAGTCTTCTTTTTGTCATTCCGACCGAAGTGGAGGAATCCCTTCCAACACTTCAGCTTGAATTAAGGTGCAACAAAAAATATGAATCATTTGTGAACGATATTTATTAACACACTTTCAGACTAAGGGATCCTTCGGCTTCGCTCAGGATGACAGAGGGGGGCGGGTATTTTAACGAGTTATGGTATTATTCCGCCGATGAAAAATTGTGTCCTCTGTAAAGACGAATTCAAGATCTATGATGGCGACAAAGCTTTTTATACAAAGATGGAAGTTCCAGAACCGACTCACTGTCCGCGGTGTCGGATGGCTCATTTGATGGCGTATCGGAATGAGAGAAAGTT
>CAZDZO010000011.1:6225-36123 GCA_964509975.1 uncultured Candidatus Peribacteria bacterium | reverse complement strand
CGATGAAAAAGCAACTGTCATTTTTAAAAAAGACGTGGACAATAGGGCCAGAAATTGATCAATTCGATGAGTTGCAAAAAGTACTGCTTCAGAGCAGGGACCTTCGGAAAGACGAAGAAATTCAATCATTTCTTGCTCCCAGTTTAGCCAATCTTCATTCACCATGGGAATTAAAAGATATAAAGAAGGCGGTCGAAAGAATACTTTCTGCCATTGAAAATCAAGAACGCATTGTGGTGTTTGGTGACTTCGATGTTGATGGAGTGACGTCAACAGTTATCTTGGTCGCGGGACTTCAAGAATTAGGAGCACAAGTTTCCTATCGTATTCCGAGTCGTGCCACTGATTCTCATGGACTCAAAAAACACATCTTGGATAAAATCGCGGAGCAAGACGTAAAACTTATCATCACGTGTGATTGTGGAATGAATGACCGAGAAGAGGTTTCTCATGCGTCTGGACTTGGTATAGATGTTGTCATTACTGATCACCATGAACCGAAACCAAACCAGTTCCCAGATAAAGCTATTGCCGTTGTAAATCCTCGTCAAAAAAATTGTCCGTATCCCGATAAAGATTTAGCGGGAGCGGGAGTAGCCTTTAAATTAATTTCCGCGTTGGCAGAAAAAAACTTTGATGACGTTGAATCAATTGGAAATTTTTTGCCTAAATTTCTAGAACTCGCCGCGATTGGTTCAATTGCGGATTGTGTGAATTTAACAGGAGAAAATAGAACGATTGCAAAGTTCGGATTGGAGAAACTCAAGACAACGGATTGGGATGGGCTTCGGTTGCTCCTCGAAGAAAACAATGGAGGACTTCAGCACATCGACGAACAAACAATTGGTTTTGTCGTCGCGCCTCGTATCAATGCTTCTTCGCGAATGGGGGATGTGTATTGGGCAGTGCAGCTTTTCTTGGGCGATGGAGCCAAACACTCACAGCGATTACAAACACTTGACCAATTCAATGAACAACGGAAAGAACTTACTCAACAATTTTTAAATGAGAGTAAATCACAGATCAAATCAGAGGCTCCGTTTCAGCTTTTCTTTCATGAGAAATGGGAGCCAGGAATTCTGGGGCTCGTGGCCTCTCGTCAATCAGAAGATCTTCAAGTGCCGGTGGCGGTGTGTACGATCCGTGAGGATGGTACTTTGACGTCCTCCTGCCGTGCGCCAGAGGGATATAACATGATTGAGGGACTTGGGAGTTGCGAAAGCCTCTTGGCTCAATATGGAGGACACAGAGGAGCAGCTGGGTTCGTTGCCGACATTAAAAACAAAGACGCAATACACACGGCGCTCGAAACACACTTTGCCTCGCACAAACAAGAACGAAAAGACATACCCGTCGAAGCGTTCATTTCTCCATCGCTCATTAATGAGGAGCTCATAGAATTTCTGCATGCACTTTCTCCGTTTGGAGCGGGGAATCGAGAACCGATTTTTGGATTGCATAATTTAAAAATTACCGATGTTCAAACTATGGGAAAAGAGCGGAATCATCTTCGACTCATTGGAAAATACGAAGGAACGGATTTAACATTTATGGCATTCTTTGCTGACGCAATGAAGGATCAATTAAAAATTGGAGAAAAAGTGGACGTGCTGTTCACAATTTCGGAGAATGTGTGGAAAGGGAAAAAGAGGGTGCAGTTGAGGGTGGTGGATGTTGCATCTTCGAAATAATTCCCCCTCATTTCCCTGAAAAGGGGAACCCAGTCAATCAGGAGGTTCCATTGAAAAAAAGAATAAGGAATTTTTTGACGACTGGGTTCCCGCCTTCGCGGGAATGAGGAGTTAGGAGTGTTTGACAAAACCCCGTCGGGCAATACAATCCCCCCGCTTTTCTTTTATACATAGTAATCTTTCAGAACCCTTCGGGGCCCTGGAAAATCGAAGATTTTATAGGGAGAGGAGGAGATGACAAAGTAAAGAAAGTCCCGCATTGTGGGACGAAATAAACGGAGTCATCGACGACGAGGGTGAGTAGCTCAGTGGTAGAGCAGTTGACTCTTAATCAATTGGCCGCGGGTTCGACCCCCGCCTCACCCACCATTTAAAAATTCAGGATCCGGATCCCCCCAGGGATCCGGATCCTTTAAAATTACTAAACACTCACCACCTCCACTTCTCCAATCTTCTTCGGCAAAACCAGACGAATCTTTCCGTCTTTCTTTTTCTTGTCGTGTTTCATTGCCTCCCAGATTTCTTTCTCATCGAAATCACACATCAGATCAATATCGAATTGATTAAAAAGATTTTCAATCCGATCAACCAATTCCATTGAACACATTTTTTGTTCAAGGGAATACTGAGAAGCCATCATAATTCCAATGGCTACGGCGCGTCCATGAGGAATGGAGTAGTTACTCAAAAGTTCAATTGCGTGACCGGAGGTGTGTCCTAGATTGAGAAAAATCCGTACTCCGTGCTCACGTTCGTCTTGCTCAACAATCTTTGCCTTAATCTCAATTGAGTCACGAATGAGTGGAATGACGTCTTCAATTTTTGGCTCGGGGGAGGCTATTTTTTCTAAATCTTTAAAGTGTTTTTCCGAAGCAATAATGCCGTGCTTAATCATTTCGGCGAGACCGTTTTTAATTTCCGCTCCTGGCAATGTTTTCAAAAATTCAGGACAATTATAAATTTTCTCCGGTTGATGAATCGCGCCAACGGTGTTTTTCCCATATTCATAATCAATTCCCGTCTTACCTCCGATTGAGGCATCGACTTGTGCGAGAAGAGACGTTGGCACTTGGAGAAAAGGAATTCCTCGAAAGAAAATCGCGGCAGTAAATCCTACCATGTCGCCAATAACGCCACCCCCAACAGCCACAAGTACAGATTGACGATCAAACTCTCGCTCAAAACATTCGGTCAAAATGTGGTTTACCGCTTTCCAGTTTTTATTCACCTCTCCGCCCGGAAGAATAAGAAGGTTCTCTTTAAATCGCTTTGGAAAGGTTGAGAATTTCGCCACATTTTCGTCTGTTATCACAAGAAATTTTCTTTTCCCAATCTGATTTCTTATGTCTTTTTCCAAGGCGTCAAAGTCTTGCGGGAATTGGATCTCGCAATGAGTTTCTTTCGGATCTATGTGGACAGAGAGTGTTTTCATTTCACTTTAGTGGCCGGCTTTTTTTCATCACCGTCCTCGTTTCCATTTTCATCTCCATTTGTGTTTTCTAGGAGGGAAATAGAGGAGATCAAATCACCTTTGGATGGTCGCATCAGGATTACTCCCTGCGTAGATCGTCCTGCAGTTTTCACAGTATTAAGCGGTGTTCTGAGTGTTTGCCCTTGCTTCGTAACGATCAAGAGATCGTACTTCTTTCCAACTTCAATCACTCGTGCGCCGGCAACTTTTCCGGTCTTTTTCGTGAGGTTTGCTACTTTAATTCCGGTTCCCCCTCGTCCTTGTGAACGATAAAGACCTACTTTTGACATCTTTCCGAGTCCGTTTTGCATCACAACGAGAAGTTTTGCATTCTCATCTTTCAAGAGATCCATCTCAACAACCTCGTCCCCCTTGGCGAGTTTAATTCCTCGTACACCGGCGGCAGATCGCCCCATTGGTCGGACATCTTTTTCACTAAATCGAATTGATTTTCCTTCTCGTGTCACGATGAAGACAGCATCTTCTCCGGTTGACATTTTGGTCCACTGAAGGAGCTCTCCTGGTCGGAGTCCACACGCAATCAATCCAGAACGTCGAACGTTTTTGAATTGTTCAAGATCAGTTTTCTTAATGGTTCCTCCCGTTGAACACATGAAAATATATTTTCCTTCACTTCGACTGAGGTTCAAGATTTCAGTTACTTTCTCGTCTGGTTGAAGTTGTAACAAATTTACAATAGGCGTCCCCTTCGCGGTTCGTGACGCTTCAGGGATTTCATACATTGGCAATTGGAACACTCGTCCCTTACTTGTAAAGAATAAGAGTTCGTTGTGATTACTTCCAAATCGCGCCTTTGCAATCATATCTTCTTCCTTGGTTTTGGCTCCGACAACGCCCACACCTCCTCGGCGTTGAGCACGGAAGACAGATGGGTTCAGTCGTTTGATGTAGTTTTGTTCTGTGAGCACGACGATCATTTCTTCGTCTGGAATTGTGTCTTTGGCACAGAATTCTCCGAGTGCATTTGGATGTACTTTGGTTTGGCGCACATCTCCAAATTTCGCCTTCGCTTCCTTGAGTTCGTCTTCGATAATTTTTGATTGTTTTTTCTTGTCCGCCAAGATTCCTTCTAGTTCCATCATGAGTGCGAGTTTTTCCGCAAGTTCGTCTTCGATTTTCTTTCGTTCTAGTCCCGCGAGCGTTTGCAAACGCATTTCCAAAATCGCTTTTGTCTGAATCTCCGTCAATCCAAATTTCTTCATCAAGGCTTCAGAAGCGAGTTCCTTTGTTTCAGATTTCTTAATAATCGCAATCACTTCATCAATGTGATCGAGTGCAATTTTGAGACCTTCCAAAATATGTGCTCGTGCAGTTGCGATTCTCAACTCGTATTCCGTTCGTCGTCGGATAACAATAAATCGATGATCTAGGAAGTATTGAAGCACCTCTTTCAAATTTAAAAGTCGCGGATGAATTCCATCCACCAACGCAATCATATTAAGGTTAAATGACTTTTGGAGTACGGTCATTTTAAAGAGTTTGTTGAGCGTTTTCTTTGGATACGCATCTCGTTTTAACTCGATCATAATTCGAATTCCCTCTCGATTGGATTCATCTCGGAGATCAGAAATTCCAAGGAGTTTTTTGTCTCGTACCAAATCTGCAATCTTTACAATAAGATCAGCTTTATTCACTTGGTATGGAATCTCAGTAATGATAATGGCATTCTTTCCATTTTTCATTTCTTCAATTTGCGCTTTTGCTCGCATCATGATTCCCCCTCGCCCTGTGGTATACATTTCTTTAATAGCGCCTCCGTCATAGATTTCAGCAGCAGTTGGAAAGTCAGGTCCTTTGATAAATGTCAGAAGATCTTCAATCGTTGCTTCAGGGGTCTTCAGAAGATGAAGTGTTCCATCGATAATTTCATTTAAGTTGTGTGGCGGAATATTTGTCGCCATTCCCACAGCAATTCCCATCGTTCCATTGAGAAGCAATTGTGGAACCACATTTGGCAATACGCTTGGCTCATGCGCTGTCGCATCATAGTTTGGTCGAAAATCTACGGTTTCTTTTTCGATATCAGCGAGCATCAGCTCTGCTACCTTGGACATCTTTGCCTCGGTGTAACGCATCGCAGCGGGGTTGTCTCCATCAATTGATCCAAAGTTACCTTGCCCATCCACCAGTGGATACCGGAGAGAGAATTCCTGTGCCATTCGCACCATAGACATGTATACAGCGCTATCTCCATGTGGGTGGTATTTCCCAAGCACAGCCCCCACGACGGTGGCCGACTTTCGGTATTTAGCACTCGGACGGAGTCCGTTCTCGTGCATGGCGTACAAAATTCTTCGGTGCACCGGCTTCAATCCATCTCGTACATCCGGCAGGGCACGAGAAACAATCACCGACATCGCATAAGAAAGATACGATTCTTCCATGTCAGCTGTGATTTCTTTGTGTAAGAGTTCTCGAGCACATCCAATGGGATTATAAAAAAGTGTCGCAGGATCGACTTCATCAGAAGGCTCAACTGGTTCTTCGCCGTTTTTTGTGTCAGATTCTTCACTGGTTTTCTCCTCTGGCTCAACAACTTCTTCGGTTGTTTCGGCAGGCGTTTCTTCCGTAGATTTTTCTGTTTTTTTGTCTTCCGTTTCGGCAGAATCGTCTATTTTTTTAGAGGTAAATTCGGGTGCATTTTCCTCGTTTTCATTTGGTTCATCGAGGGGTAATTTGTTCTTGTTTTCGTCAGTCATTTGAGTAGTGAATAATTCCCATGAATTATAGGGAAACAAAGGGAAAACTCAAAGTAAAAAAGGGGGATTTTTGGGGGTTTTTGGAGGGGTAAAAAAAGGATCCGGATCCCTAAGGGGATCCGGATCCAAAATTAAATTTTTTATGGTGGGCCGGACAGGATGACGCTCCTCTATTTCACGAACCTTGGTCGGTTCTCCTCCTTTGCCATGCTCCGCATAGCAAAAACACGCTGTGTCATGAAGATACATCATGTTTTTCCTGGTGGGCCGGGCAGGATTCGAACCTGCGAAGGCTGAGCCAACAGATTTACAGTCTGCCGCGTTTGACCGCTTCGCTACCGACCCATCGTCGCCGTCGACTCCATTACTTCATCCCGCATTGCGGGATTTCGTTTATTTCGTCGTCTTCTCCTCTCCCCACAAAAACTTTGTTTTTTTGGGGACCCCAAAAGAGCGATGAGAGTTTATTTTTCTTCGAATAAAAGTCAATATCACTTCCTTCCAATCTCGTACATCGCAATCCCTGTGGCGATAGAAACATTGAGGGAAGCCTTCTCTCCGTGCATGGGGATTTCTAAATGTCGGTCGCAAATCTTGAGGGTTTCTTTTTCCACACCATCCACCTCGTTCCCTACGACAAGGGCGACATCTTTTTCGAACGATGCTTTGAAAAGATCCTCTGCATTTGTCGTTTGTTCCAATGCACAGACCTCAAATTCTCCTTTCTTTAGCTCTCCTATTAAATCAACTACAGAATCGCGCTGTTCCCATTCAACAAACTCTTCTGCGCCCAAGGATACCTTCTCAATCCTCCGGTCAGGAGGACAACCTGTGTAACCGCAGAGATAAACCTTGTCCCATCCGGAACCATCCGCCGTACGCAAAACAGATCCTACATTGTGCAGGGATCGGATGTTTTCTAGGATCACGACTTTTTTCATTTTTTAATAAGGATTCCTTCGATTCGTTTTCGCAAAGTTCGAACTCACTCAGGACGGCTACGCCGATTTTTCTTCCTTTTCCGTTTTCTTTTCAACCTTTTTTTCTTCTTCAGCCACCTCAGTGGGAGCAGTTTCTTTTGCAGCTTCAGCTTCCTTTGCTTCGAGTTCCTTTTTTTGTTTCGGAGTGAGTTTTGTCTTTTTTACTCGTCCCTTTTCTACGTTTGTTGTTTTCTTTTCGTTCGCAACTACTTCTTTCGCTTTTGCCATCGCCAATTTTGCGTTCTTTTCCATATCTGTTTCAATTCCTTTTTCTTTCATCCATTTCTTAATGGTTTTAATCGCTTTAGCTGAAAGCTTCATTCGTTCCATCTTTCCTGTTTCCGGATTAATCATCTTTTTTACAAAGAGATTTGGTCGAAATACACGTTTCGTTGCCTTAAGAGAGAATGGACGGTTATTTCCACTTGAAGGTTTTTTGCCGGTAAGCTTACAGGTTCGTGACATGATGAGCATTTACTAAAAAACTGCTGCGCGATAGTACGAAAAAGCGGATTCCTGTCAAGATTTTTGGGAAAGTTAAGAGTTAATAGTTTAGAGTTTATAGTTCTTCTTTAATTATCCATTCTTAACTATTCATTATCCTAAATCTACCCAGTCTCCTCCAAGAATGTTTCGACCGTCAGGATTTTCATCTACTTTTTTCCATGTCTTCGTATTTGTGATTTCAAAAACATCTCCAGGCGTTGGAATGTGAATATCTGCTGCTCGAAGATTGTCGAGTTTGCGTAATTCTTCCTGATAAGTGAGAAGGGCATCATCTTCGCCGTGCACAAGAAAAACGGATTTAGCTTTTCCAATATGTTGTGCAAACTCAAGAAGTTCATGCTGATCGGCGTGGGCAGAAAATGCATTGTAAATCTTTACTTCAGCATTTACTTCGTATGGTTCTCCAAAAATATTTACCGGATTTTCGCCTTCTACGAGTTTTCGTCCCAAGGTGTTTTGTGCCATAAATCCTACAACGAGGAGAAGGTTTTTCTCATCGGTGAGAGTGTTTATTAAATGATGTCGGATACGACCTGCTTCGCACATTCCACTGGCAGAGATAATAATAGCTGGGCCGGGAAAATGATTAATAGCCTTGGATTCATCCACACTTGCTGTGAATTGTACGCCGTGTTGATTCGCACTAAAAGGATTTTCCCCTCGATCAATCATTTCCAGAAGAGCGGTATCATAGCATTCAGGATGTTTATCAAACACCTCGGTTGCCTTGATTGCCAAAGGAGAATCTACGAAAATTGGAACGGGAGGTATTTTTTTTTCGTGTACGAGTTTTCTAATAATAAACAGTACTTCTTGTGTTCGTCCGACGGCAAAAGAGGGAATCACAATTTTTCCACCACGAGCAATGGCCTCGCTGAGTTCCGTTCCTAATTTATCCTCGACATTTGCAATCTCGTCATGAAGTCGCGATCCATAGGTTGATTCAGTAATAAGGAGATCGAGGTCTTCGAGTTGCACCGGATCTTTGAGAATTGGTAAATGATTACGACCCAAATCCCCCGTAAATCCAAGTCGAACCGTTTTTCCAATATCTTTGTCTTCAATAATCCATTCCTCCACAGCGGCTCCAAGAATGTGTCCTGCGTCATGGAATTTTACTTTTACGTTTTCAATGGGGGAAAACATTTCATCGTATTCGATTGGATGGAAAAGCGTGAGTGTCTTTTCGGCATCAGGGATCGTATAAAGTGGTTCAGCGTCTGGATTTTTGAGTTTTTTTCTCAACCAATCGGCATCTTTTTCTTGGATGTATGCTGAGTCTCGAAGCATAATCTCACACAAATCTTTCGTAACCTTTGTGCAGTAAATTTTCCCCGTAAATCCTTTTTTTACCAATAATGGTAATGCTCCAGAGTGATCAATGTGAGCATGAGAAAGTACTACGCAATCCAATTCCGCTGGATCAAAAGGAAAGTGAAGATTGGCTTCAATTGCTTCTCGGCGACGCCCTTGAAAAAGTCCGCAATCAAGCAGGACCTTTTTTCCGTTTACGTGTAATAAGTGTTTTGATCCTGTTACATTTCGCGCTGCACCAAAAAATTCTAGTTTCATGTGTTTATAATTATTAATGATTAATGATTAATGAGCAATATTTTCAGAACGGGAAAAAGAGGCGAGGTTTTAAAGGGCCCACGGCTAAAGCTGTGGGTTGCATCATTCATTCTTAATTTTTAATTATTCATTGTTCTCCCTCCCCCTCTTGCAAACACCACTGCGTCAACAGTTTTGACGCCCGCTTTTTTCAAAACCTCTCCCGCAGAATCCAGCGTTGATCCACTCGCGACCACGTCATCAATAAGAATAACCCTTGCCGGGACAGATTTTTTTGATTTCCATATAAAAACATCTTGCATATTTTTTACGCGATCTGTTTTTGAAAGTTTTGCCTGCTGACTCGTTCTTTTTATTCTCTTGAGATCGTGGGAAAGGGTGATTTCGGGGACGAGTTTTTGTATTTCTCGAGCCAAAATATCTGCCTGATTAAAACCTCGCCAAAATTTCCTTGTCCAATGAAGTGGTACTGGGATGAGTACCGCATTGTGCCAAAAAGAATAGGGAATTTCTGCAATCATTTTCTTTGCCATAAGTGTCCCTACTGACTGAAATCCTCGGAACTTTAAGTATTCCACAACCTTCTTGCTCATGACGTGATAGTAGGCAGTACAGGCTTGCACGTGATCAATGTGTGAAAAAACAACCTCATTCCTTGGAGCTGAGGGAAGGGCATCATGTTTCGCACAGAGATAGTGTCCCTCCTTTCGACAAGCAAGACATTTTTGGGGGAAAAACATAGACAAACCTTCCCGTCGCCGGATTCGAAGTTCTTCAAAAAAAGAATTAATCATCGTTTATCGACGAAAATTTTGAGGAGAGAGATTAATTTGATTACAAGAATTGTCTGTCGGATCTTCCCCAAATTCTACGAGTCTATTAATCGAACATTTGATCTGATCGTAAGAAATGTAATCAAGGAGATTCAGTCCGAAGATTCGTCCCACAATCATAATAAAGGTGAAGCTAAGCACTGTTACAATCAACCCTACGATAGAATATCGGATTGTATTGACCGCGCTTTTAATTTTTTCATCATTTCCTCCCGAGAGGATAAAGGAAACTCCACCGACAAAAATAAAGATTGCAGAAAGTGCTCCTGCGATGATAAACGCGTAGACAATAAACATTTGCACGAGTTCTAAAACCGTGAAATTATTCATCGTTATGAGTGCGCCACCAAACTCATTTGCACGCAAACCAAGATCAACGGCCTCTATTGGATAAGGGGCAGGAATGCCTGTTGTAGCGGGAATAGTGACAGGGTCTACAGCTTGTAGAGCTCCTTCATAGTGAACCGGAGGTACGACATAATCATCTCCCATGTGATTATTCTGCCACAGGTTCGAGAACTTTCAAATTAATTTTCGCGTTATCCCGAGCTCCCATCGCTCTAACAAGAAGACGAAGAGCTGAAATTGTTTTCCCTCCTTTTCCAATTAATTTTCCCATATCTTCTTCGTGAACAGATACGGAGATTAATGTTCCAATGGAGTCTTCGGTTTGCTCAACAGCAATATCTGATTTGTGCTGACAAACTTGTTCGAGAACGTATCGAACAAAATCGAGAGTGTTTGAGTCTGTAGACATAAGTAAAAAGTTACGAATAACGCTGATTATTCAGCTTTTTCTTCCTCTTTTGTTTCTTCAGGAGTTTCTTCTTTTGGTTCCCCTTCTTTCACTTCTTCGTCTTTTTTCTCTTCTTCTGCAGGTGCTTCAGTTTCGGCTGGAGCTTCTTCGGTTTTTTCTTCTTTATCTGTAACCTCTTTTTCACTCTCTTCAGTAGGGGATTTTGTTGTTTCTTCTACTGAAGTTTCAGCAACTTCTTCAGCTGGCGTTTCTTCAGTCACTGGAGCTTCGGTTGGAGCAGGTGTTCGTTTTGGTTTTGTTGCACGTGCAACCACAAATGCGCCCGCTTCCTTAAAACCATTTTTTGTCAAAATTCGAGCAGCTGTTTGAGACATTTGTGCTCCGTTTGAGATGTAGTGTTTGATACGATCAGCATCAAATATGAATTCTCCTTCACCCTTGTTTACATGGGGAGAGAGGTGTCCAAGTTTTTCAATAATTTTTTTCTGAACAGCACGAGCCTTTTCAGCTACAACGAGGTGGAAGTACGCTTGGTTTTTGCGTCCCACACGAACGAATCGAATCATTAACATATTATTCCTTGTTAGTCAGGTATAAAGCGGAGCGAGTGTAGTGAAAACCGATTTTCTGTCAAATTCATTTATAAGTCGATAAGTCTACGAGTCTACAAGTTAACGAGTTAAAAAGATTAAAAACAACTCATATCCTCTCGGTATCTTTGATAAAATTCACAATTCATACTCGGAAGGTTTCTCTCTTTGAAAAAGAGAGAAACCAGCGAAGTATCTGTGTATTTATGGAATAATTGCAAAAAGAGCGGGAAGTGAGTTGTAAAATCGGCAATCGAAAATCGCAAATTGAATGGTTGTAAATTCTTCATTTTTCATTAATAATCGCCCCCGATGTGTGGCATTTTTGCCGTTTCCGGGGAGTCTCAAAATGCAGGATCTTTTGTGCTCAAGGGACTGAAGAAACTTGAATATCGCGGATATGATTCTTGGGGGATCGCAGTTCGAACAGCCGAAAACGGAAGGGTCTTTGTCGACAAAGAAGTCGGGAAAATTTCTGATGTCACGCGAGATTTTCCTGATGGAATAGAAGCCATGGGACATTCTCGATGGGCGACCCATGGTGGTGTAACAAAAGAAAATGCGCACCCGCATCAAGTGGGCAAAGTGACACTAGTGCATAACGGAATTTTTGAAAATTATTCTGACTGGAAGAAAAAAGTAGGAGGAAATTTTAAATCAGAAACGGATACGGAAGTGATTGCTGTTATGATCAACGACAAGTTAAAGAGTCAAAGAGTCGAAGAATTAAAGAGAAAAGATGTAGAAGAGGCGATTCGTCATACTTGCAAAAATATCGAAGGACGATTTGGAATCCTTGTCATGATCGAGGGCGTGGAAGGGGTTTTTGCTGCGCGTCGAGGATCACCACTGATTGTCGGACGAGGAGAACATGAAACATTTATTGCTTCAGATATTCCCGCATTCCTTGAAAAAACAAACGTCGTGAATTATCTCGACGACGATGAAATGGTGTACATCCAAGATGGAAAAGCAGAATTTTCCAATCTCCGAACAGGCGAGAAAATTGAAAAACGAAATATTGAAGTGTCTTGGAAAGTAGAAGAAGCGGAAAAAGGAGAATGGCCACACTTTATGATTAAAGAAATCTTTGACCAAAAAGATACGATCACCAGAGCCATAAATCATGAAGATGGGAAACTCTTGAAGGCAGCTCAATTACTCCAAGAAGCAAACGGAGCCTACTTTGTAGCGTGCGGAACGGCACACAAGGCAGCGATGGCAGCGGAATATTTCTTTGCAGAAATTCGTGGACGAAAAATCAATGTCGTACCGGCATCCGAGATGCCGAGCTTTGAGCGATTCGTAAATGAGAAGACAGCCATTATTGCTGTTTCTCAATCAGGAGAAACGGCGGACGTGCTTGAAATTCTCGAGCGTGGACAGAAACAAGGTGCCAAAATCCTGGCCCTCACGAATGTCGAAAGTTCCTCAATTGCCCGAATGGCAGATGTTCACCTACCAATTAATGCTGGACCAGAAAAAGCAGTGGCTTCAACGAAAGCCGCAACAGCGCAAATGGCGCTCCTCTTTCTCCTTGCACATGCGGATATTAATTCCATAAACATTGGACGACACATTCTACGCTCAACTGCGGCGAGTATTAACGATATGCTCAATCCTCGATATGAAGATCGTATTAGAGAGGTGGCTCAGACAATTGTTAAAAAAGACAACCTTTTTATTATTGGACGGGGGGCACTTTTTCCAATGGCGCTCGAAGCGGCAATTAAGATTCAGGAAGTTTCTTACATTCATGCACAAGGGTTTGCAGCAGGGGAATTGAAGCACGGTCCGATTGCCCTTATTGAAGAAGGGACACCATGTCTCGTGCTCGGAGATGACCAAGAAACAATTTCAAATGCGACAGAATTAAAAGCGAGAGGAGCTGTTATTATTGGAATATCGAGCGAAAGAAAAGATGTCTTCGATCAATGGTTAAAAGTTCCTGATTGTAATGGTGCGCAAGCTATCGCCTCCATTATTCCGGTGCAAATTCTTGCGTACCATCTCGCTATTTTGCGAGGACTCGATCCCGATATGCCGAGGAATTTGGCGAAGAGTGTGACAGTCAAATAGGAAATTGAAAATTTCCTATTTTATTTTCGATTGCCGATTTTCGATTTGGGATTTTTTTATCCCGTCTTCCCGAACCTGCCTGCCGGTAGGCAAGTTTATTTTGGGATCCATTAGCAACTTCCATAATGGATTCTGGATCAAGTCCAGAACGACGGTGTTTGGTTGAAAGTATTGTAAAAAAGAAACTGCAATAACATTGCAATTACAGAAGAAATATTACAACAAAATCTTTCCCAATTCCCCACAACTTCTTTTTTAGTATTTTTGTTGACTCCACAATATATAGGGCATATGGTGGTCGTCCACCCACAATATGTTGTGGTTTCAGGGAAATGGCTTTGTGAGTGAATTCAAAAGCGATATATGAAAAAAAGAAGGGTGGAATCGGTATTTTTGTTTCTTATTTTTTAAAAACTTTTTTAACACGATGATTTTCAAGGTTCAAAAACGTACGGGTGAGATTGTAGACTTTAAACCAGAAAAAATTGGTAAAGCGATATTTGCCGCTGCCAAAGAAATTGGAGGAACAGATGAAGTGTTGGCCCATAAAATTGCACAAGATGTGATTAAGCTTTTGGATAAATTGTTTAAAGACAAGATTCCTACGGTTGAAGAAATTCAAGATACCGTGGAAAAAGTTTTGATTGAAGGAGGGCACGCCGTAACGGCGAAGTCATACATTCTTTACCGAGAAAAACGAGCCCAATCACGAAGCGACAAACAAGTTGTGGTGTCTGTAGAAAATACGATTAAAGAATATTTGAATAAACTCGATTGGCGGGTAAACGCGAACTCAAACCAAGGCTATTCCCTCGGAGGAATGATTCTCAATACGTCCGGAAAGGTGACGGCCAATTACTGGCTCTCACACATTTACCCACAAGCGGTAGGAGATGCTCATCGAAACGGAGATATGCATATCCACGATTTAGATATGTTCTCTGGATATTGTGCAGGATGGAGTTTGCGAGTTCTTCTTGAGGAAGGTTTTAACGGAGTGCCAGATAAAACAGAATCAGACCCTCCGAAGCACCTTTCAACAGCGGTGAGTCAAATGGTGAATTTTCTCGGAACTTTGCAAAATGAGTGGGCAGGAGCTCAAGCATTTTCAAGTTTTGATACCTATATGGCACCATTCGTAAAGAAGTATGAATTGAAAATGGAAAAAGAGGTAGATGAATACAAGATGATTTTCCCAACAGAAAAAAAGAAAACAGCGTACATTGCTGACAAAACTTACGACTACGTATTGCAAAACATGCAGTCATTTGTTTTTAATCTCAACGTGCCTTCACGATGGGGAACACAAACTCCCTTTACTAACATCACTCTCGACTGGGTATGTCCAGAAGACTTGCAATCAAAACGACTCAAGTTAGGGGGGAAATACTTCGACTATACGTTCGGAGAATTGCAACCAGAGATGGACATTATTAACAAAGCCTACATCGAAGTGATGACGGCAGGAGACTCGAAGGGGCGAGTGTTTACGTTTCCGATTCCGACCTACAATATTACCAAGGATTTTGATTGGGAGAATGAAAACACGAAATCATTATTTGAAATGACGGCAAAATATGGAATGCCGTATTTCCAAAATTTCATCAATTCAGATCTTGATCCCGGTCATGTCCGATCCATGTGTTGTCGATTACAACTCGATTTGAATGAACTCCTCAAACGTGGAGGGGGGCTCTTTGGGTCAGCGGAAATGACAGGATCAATTGGAGTGGTGACGGTCAGTACTCCGCGAATTGGATTCCAACACAAAGGTGACAAAGAGGCCTTCCTGGAAAGAATTGGACACCTGATGGAATTGGCAAAAATCTCTCTCGAGCTCAAACGAAAAGAAGTGCAGACGTGGATTGATCGCGGACTTTTTCCGTACACAAAGCGGTATTTGGGAACACTGAATAGCCACTTCTCTACTATTGGAATTAATGGACTTAATGAAGCAATCCGAAATTTCACCGATGATAAACACTCCATTGCAGACGAGTGGGGACAGAACTTTGCGGAAGAAACTCTTATTTTTATGAGAAATAAATTGGCAGAATTTCAGAAGGAAACAGGAAATCTTTACAACCTTGAAGCAACTCCAGCAGAAGGAACGACGTATCGGTTTGCGAAAGAAGATCAAAAACGATTCAAAGGAATTATCCAAGCAGGACTTCCAGAAGCACCGTACTATTCCAACTCTTCTCAGCTTCCGGTGGAGATTACAGCGGATGCGTTTGAAGCGCTTGAACTTCAAGATCGACTCCAAACAAAATATACAGGAGGAACCGTATTGCACCTCTACATGGGAGAACGGATTTCCAGCCCTGAGGCTTGTAAAATGTTGGTTAAAAAAGCACTGACGAATTTTCGATTGCCCTACATCACGATTACACCAACCTTCTCGATTTGTCCGAAACACGGATATTTAACGGGAGAACACGACTTTTGTCCGACCTGTGATAAAGAAATCGGATATATTGAAGGAGGGCGAGATGAAGCACTTCGAGATCGACATGATTCTCGTCGACAAAAAACGATTACACCAGAAAAGAAACCTTGTAAAACCTGCCCCACAGCAAAGTGTTAGACCCCATTTTTTATTTTTTATTTCATTTACCAAAATGACAACAGCAGTAGCCGCAACCGAAAACTTACAAGATAAACGCACACGATGCGAAGTCTGGACACGAGTGATGGGGTATCACCGACCAACTTCCCACTTTAATATTGGGAAGAAGTCAGAGCACTATTCTCGTCAGCACTTTAGCGAGGGGGCATCTGCGAATTCGCAGTTTTGTGCAAAGAATTAAAAAATGGTTCGTTCAAAAGAACGAAAACAGAATAGATTGAAAGATTGGAATTATTCAAGCGATGGTTGGTATTTTATCACCATCTGTACGCAAAATAGGGAAGAGCATTTTGGGGAAATTATAGATGGAGAAATGGTTTTAAGTGAATGTGGGAAAATCGCAAAACAATGTTGGGAAGAAATTAGGGACCATTTTTATGGGTGCGAATTAGATGAATTTATTGTAATGCCGAATCATATTCACGGGATTGTTGTAATTGAACAGAAAGATTGTGTTGCATCCGTAGGGAACAGATATATCTGTTCCCTACCAAAAAACACAATGAAATTGTCGAAAATAATTGGAACCTACAAAGCGGCAGTTACTCGCAAAATAAACAAATCTCAAGAAGAATTTTTATTTCAGTGGCAAAAATCCTTTTATGATCATATCATTCGTGACGAAAAGGCACTTCGAAAAATCCGAGAATATATTTATTATAATGTTGATAAATGGGAGCAAGATGAAGAAAACCCTCAAAATATAATTTAAAAAACAAATCATGAACTACCTCCTCTTCACCACAACCCGATGTCCGAAGTGTCCAGAATTCAAAGAATTTGTGGCAGAGAATGTAAAATTTGACGGTGTGATTCTTGATGAAACCCAACCCGGGTTCCATGACAAGATTGCGGAGTACGGCGTGGCAAATGCGCCAACAATTATTATCTTTGAAGACGAAAAGGAAATCTTCAGAGGATCGGAGGTGTACGAGGTGGAGGGGTTTTTGAAAACACTGTAATATTTTCTAGTGTCATCCCCGTGTAGACGGGGACCCAGTTCTCTCCATTTTTGAGATTGGTAATAATATGACGTTTCAGACCTCTTCTAATACAAGAGTCCTAGGTTCCCTCCTTCGAGGGAATGACAAAGAGATTGGAGGGGGTGACAAGAAAAAAAGCGGGAATGAGGGGGAAAGTAGGAAGACAAGAAGGAAAGGTGTAATATAAATAAAATGTTAATAGGCGGAATTCACACACTCACACTCCTTGATTATCCGGGCAAAGTAGCCTGCATCATCTTCACGGCCGGATGCAACATGCGGTGTGGATTTTGTCATAACCCAGAAATGGTTTTGCCAGAAAAAATCAGAGAACGCATGCACGACATGATTCCAGAAGAGAAGATTATGAACTTCCTCGACAAACGAAAAGAGAAATTGGACGGAGTTGTGGTTTCTGGAGGAGAGCCAACCATGCATCCGGATCTTGTGGACTTTATTCGCAAGATTAAAGGGAAAGGATTCCTCGTAAAATTAGATACCAACGGAACGAACCCTGTGGTGGTTCAGAAGCTTCTGGAAGAAAAACTGGTCGACTATATCGCTATGGACGTGAAATCGTCTAAGGAGAAATATGATGAGCTCACAGGGGTGAAGAATAACTTTGCATCGATCAAGCATTCCCGAGACCTTATTAAAAACGCAGGCATTGATTACGAATTTCGTACAA
This sequence comes from uncultured Candidatus Peribacteria bacterium, assembly GCA_964509975.1. Taxonomy (GTDB): domain Bacteria; phylum Patescibacteriota; class Gracilibacteria; order UBA4473; family UBA4473; genus CAZVBV01. Next base: position 18,623 of record CAZDZO010000011.1, on the reverse strand, counting down.
CCGTGATCAAAGGATTTCACGATGAGGAGGAAATGAAAAAGATTGCGCAATTTTGCCGGGGGGCAAAAAAGTACACGATTCAAAACTTCCGTCCGCAAAAAGTGCTCGACCAAGGATTCAAGAAATTCAACGGGTTCACAAAGAAAGAATTGGCCACGTTTAAAACTATCGCTGAGGAGAAAATTGGGGAGGTGCAAATTCAGGATTAACTCCCCCCTAACCCCCCTCCAGGAGGGGGGAAATCCCCCGCTCAGCGGGGGGCGGGGGGAGTTGTTTTTTTCATAAAAAAGAAGATTGCCACGTCGTTCCGCATGGCGGAACTCCTCGCAATGACGGGGAATTTTTTACCCAATAAAACTCGCCAACACACTTGGATCATAAATTAGGAATCCTCCCAAAATAAGGAGGAGTATTCCGCCTATAAAGTGAGAAACTTGTACAAGTTTTGGAGACAGAATTTTTAAGCTCATTGTCAGTAATGCAATCGTGAGCACCAAAACATCATCGAAAATATATGCCAAATCGTAGAGTGAAATCGCCAGGAGTTGTTTCGCTAGTCCCATATCGAGGGAAACCAATGTTGCGGTGAAAGCGGTCGGAATCGCAAAGCTACAAAGTAGTTCAATTGCATTCACAGAGAATGCTAACCCAATCACTCCAACGAGAACAAAGACAATCTTTTCATGTTCCAAAATGGCAGAGAGTCGATCACGGAATCTTTTTTTGCTGGCCATGTCTCGCACCTCACAATCAATGCCTTTTTTGAAGGCATTCTTGAACGCTAAAGCGCCGGTTCCCACGGCCAATACTCCGACAATTCTAAATATCCAATCCATTACTGGACCGGTTACAAGGGCAGAGATTTCAGCAAATCCTAGAAGATAAGCCAACAGTGCCGCGAAATAAATGATCGCAGAACTCAGTACAAAAATACCTCCCACCATCCAACGCTTTTTCTTGCTCTCCATAGTGAGCAGAAATCCAATCAGAATTAATAAGGTCCACATGGCACACGGATTGAATCCGTCGAGCAACCCAAGCATTACACTCATCGCTGGCCAAGAATATTCCAGATATTTTTTCCAAGCCTTGTTTTCGCCTTTTGGGAGATTGTTACTTTCTACGGCGGGTGGGCCGTAATTCTTTTTCAAGGCAGTTAATATGGCATCTGGATCAAATCCTACAATGAGATCAGTTCCAATAATGTTTGTAGGAACGCCACCAGCCCTTTGTCCCAACTTTTTCATTTGAGAATCAAAGATCACTTTATTTGCTTTATCATGCCAAACCTCGAATTTTTGAATTTCGAGATCAGGGTGCATTTTTTTCAGTTCCGGAAACCATTTCATCTCATCGTGACAATGTGGACATTCTGCACCGTAAAAAAACTCCATGGTCGGAATCTGTTGTGCGAGCGTTGTTCCGCCCCACATACCCACCAAAAGTGCCAACCCTAAGACGATCTTTTTCATGCCGGCGGATTGTGGCATAGATTGGGGGAGGGGGCAAATTTGTTGACTTTTTCGTGTAAAATACTAAGGAATAGTTATGAGTGAAGTGAAACAGTTAACGGCAGAAGATTTTGGTATAAAATTTACAGAGGGAGGGAGAGACTACGAAAACAAGAAAGATATTCCTTCGCAGAGATTAGACACTGTGAAACCAGAAACAGTTTTTGCTTCATCTAATATTGATTTAGAAGGAAGTGGGCCGACAGAAAAAGAATGTCCTTGTTATAAAAATTTAGTTTTTAAAGCAATTGATAACTATGAATGGAATAGTGACGTATTTCCCATTCAACAATATATAGAGACTTGTTGTAAAAACTTAAAAGATGGAATTTGTGTACTAACAGGCAATAAATGTTTTTTTGATTCATCGTACTTAAAAGGAATAGTCTTTTCTGATGATCAAGAAAAAATGGTAGAAGTTGCTTTTTATGCAAGGGAAGAAGAGTAATTGGACTCTGCCGGAATCTCTCGCTTTGCTCGAGAATTGTTTCAAGCCATTCCCTCGCACTGCGGGGTCATGGGAAACAATACGAACCTCCGGTTCAATTCCGGCCAATGTTGCACATTTAAAAACAAAAAAGCACCCACAAGGGGTGCATTTTGGTTTTTAGGTGGAGCCACCTGCCGGAATCGAACCGGCGACCTGCGGGTTACAAATCCGCTGCTCTAGCCAGCTGAGCTAAGGTGGCTCGTCGTCGATGACTTCGTTTATTCCGTCATCTCCTCCTCTCCCTAAAAATCTTCGATTTTTTGGGGCCCAGAAGGGGGGCACGCAGACAACGACAACTTTACTGCATCGTCCACTATTTTTCAAAAGAACGGAGGAATCTTAAAAATTTTTTGCAGAAATGCAACTTTTCTTTATCCTTTGCTCACGCAAAAATGAGAAAGAAATCTATTTTGGTCTCCATTCCACACGCTTCGGTCTTTGTTCCACAGAAGATTAAGCCCAATTTTTTACTAACGGAATACGATCTCAAAAACATTTCTGATACCTACACTGATCGAATTTTTGAAGTGCCAAATGCACATATTCTTATTGGAGAAATTTCTCGATTGGTTCTTAATTTGAATCGTTCACCTGATGGAATTGAAGAAGAACACGAACATCGAGTGACAACAATGGTGGCACCAGACGGACAGAAGATTTTTAAGCGACCACTCACGCCGGATGAAGTGTCCTGGTTGATTAAAAAATATCATCATCCGTTTCACCGAGGGATTAAATCGATTATGAAAGAACGGAAAATAAAATTCTTTATAGATGGACATTCTATGTGGTCCACACGTCCCAAAATTATGTATGGAAACGGAGAAGAAAGGGCCGATGTGTGCCTGGGAAATAGAGAATTTACAACCTGTACAGGAGATCAAACAGAATTTATTCGTGATTTTTTCCTTGATTGTGGATATTCCGTAAAGATTAATAATCCCTACTTTGGAAAATATAACGTGGGATATCACTGTCACCGAGACGGGGTTCCGGGAATTCAGATTGAATTTAATCGAAAGATCTTTATGGACGAAAAAACACTCGATGCAATTCCAGAGAAAGTGTATAAATTGAATAAAGAAATGGAGCGATTGATTGATAAAATTGCAGAAAAGTTTTGCTAAAAAGATTGAACAAACAATGTGTTCAATAGTCCCCCCAAAAGAGTAATCTGCTTTTTGAGAACAAGAGGTTTAAACCCCTTGTTAAAATGCTATCTAATCTTCTAAGAATTTCTCATGTGTTCGTTTCAAATCCGCATTTGCGAAGTGCGTGTAAATTTGCGTTGTCGAAATGTTGGAATGCCCCAAAAGTTCTTGGACTGATCGGAGGTCAGCTCCATTTTTGAGCAACGCTGTAGCAAATGTATGACGCAGAATGTGAGGGGTGACGGGCTTGGTAATTCCAGATTTTCTTCCGCGATCGCGCACCATGACTTCGATGGCGGTTCGAGTGAGTCGTCTAGATTCCCCAAAATTTTCCATTTCATCTTTTCTTTCTCGAGCATTGATAAACATTGGACGGAAGTTGTCAGTGCGTTCTTTCAAATAATTCTCCAGCATTTCTACTGCTCGAGAAGTAAGGTACACGGTTCTGATTTTCTTCCCTTTTCCCATTACGGTAAATTCTCGAGTCTTGAGATTTACGTTTTCCTTATTCAATTTACACAACTCAGAGATTCGCAATCCTGTAGAAAACAAGATCTCCACAATGGCTCGATCTCGTGCTGAAATAAGAGCGTTTTTTCCTGCGTTCCAATTCCTCAGTCGGTCGAGCTCATCCATATTTAATCCAGAGACATCGCGTGGATCGAGCTTGAGGAGTTCAATCTTATCCGGAGAAAGAATGTTTTCATCGAGTTCTCGAATAATGCAGAACTTCAAAAAAGCTCGTACGGGAGTGAGATAGATATTCTGCGTAGCGCGCGCGAGAGATTCTCCGTCACGGCTCTTGAGCGAAAAAATATGATCGCGAAAATCATCGATATCGTTCATCTCAATTTTCGACAACTTGCGATCAGTTCCCACCGTTTCCATAAACAAATTCAAACTTCGTTTGTAGTTCCTCAACGTAAAAGGAGAAGCATTTTTGATATGCTTCAGGTTTTTGAGATAGCGTTCAACCGCTTCTGAAATATTCATAATCACGCGCAGACTACACCAAAAACGAGATTCCGGCGACCAAAAGCAATACCGATATTCCAATGCGAAAATACCGTTCTGATCTTTTGACGTGGATACGGTGTCCAATCCAAATACAAAAAATGAGGGGAAAAACAACCCACCAAAAAGGAACAACATTCTCAAAACTGGAAACATTTCCATGAAAATAAAGTGGAATTCGTATTACAGTGAAGATGACCGAAAGAACGGCGAATGTTCCACGAAGGGTTGCCTTGTTTTTAAATTTCTCTCTCATGGCGGCGATGAGGAAAGGTCCTGATCCACCAAAAATACCACCAAAAACTCCACTCACAAAGTTCATCGTGGGTTTTAGAATATTTGGAATACGTGTTTTTGGGAGAGCGAGTGTCCACAGAGCATAGATAATCAGGAATATCGAAAAGAGATAGAGAATGATCTCGGAGTCATATTTTCTGAGAAAGAAGATTCCCAACAAAACTCCTGGAACGGCAGGGATAAGGATTTCAAATAAAAGTTTCCAAGAAAAAGATTTCCGATCAGAGAGGAGGATAAGCAAACTTGCGATTCCCCCAATGAGGACGGCCAGTGCAATTATTTCTTTGATATCAAAAAAGAAACTTAAAATCGCAATAGAGAGCACATTCCCAGCAAATCCAAAGACGCTCTGCACACAGAAGCACAAGCAGAAGACGAGACCAATAATGGCGATGTCACTCATTCAGGGTGTCAACACATTTTTGAACTTCGTTCTTCGATCCGATGAAGATAGGCGTTCGTTGATGTGTTTCGGTCACTTCGATTTCCATGACTGGTTTTCCGTCTTGATCGAGTGCTAGTCCACCAGCTTCTTCAAAGATCATTCCAAAAGGGGCGCATTCAAAAAGTAGCCGGAGTTTTCCACTCGTATATTTTTCATCTCGTGGATAACTAAAAATCCCTTCTCCCTTGGAAAGAATATGATGAAGATCAGGAACCATTCCTCCGGAGTATCTTAGTGTTCGACAGTCAGCAATCCAGCTTTGAATGAGTTCGAGATATTTTTCATTTCCACAGGTTGATCGGAGATTTCCGGGAGCAAAATATTTTGAATCAGGTTTAAGGGTTATATTCTCCCGAACCAAAACAAATTCTCCGACGTCGTTGAGTTCGAATTCATGCACACCTTTTCCTTTTACCGCAATAACAAAAGAAATACGTGGTCCATAAACCGCGTAGCAAGCGGCGACCATGTTTTTTCTTCCAGTGGTTCCAATGAACTTGTCACAATCCCAGATTCCAAAAATAGAGCCAATCGCTAAGTTCGCATCGACAAGAGAACTTCCATCCAGTGGGTCGAAAGAAACCCCGAATTTTCCACGAGGAGCATTGAAGAATCGACAATCGTCTTCTTCCTCACTGGCAATGATGGCGGCCAGTTCTGATTTCTCAAGTTCCTTACAAATAATTTCATTAGAAAGAACATCTAATTTCAATTGATCCTCTCCGGAGGCATTCATCGTACTTGCTCCAACCGTATTTCCTGCACGAAGTGAGAAGTTAATATATTTAATTGATCGAGCGATGTGGTAGAGAAGAGACCTCAGTTCGTTTGAAACACCATTTTCCCGAAGAAAGTGATTGAAAAATTGCATAAGGAAAAAGTAAGAAAGTAGTGTGAGTATACTCGTGAATTTTAAAAAAAGAAGACATGCTCCCTCCCCCTGTGGGGGAGGGGTGGGGAGAGGGAGTGAAAAAAACCCTCTCTCTTAATCTCTCTCCCAAAGGGAGAGAGAAATAAAAAGATTACTCCACTTCCGAGACCCTTTTTTTCCCTTCAATTATTGGTTTTTCATCAGCAATAATCTGATTTTCAGAAACAAGAATTCCTTCGTTCTCCATCTTCAAGATACGAGTGCGTGGAATAATTCTTCGTTTCTCCCAAAAAAGAAACCCAGACTGCACGATTATTGTTATCAGACGAGGAGAGAGTGTGTCGAATGAAAAATTTTTCACACGTCCGATATAGGTTTTTTCACCTGTTTTTTTTTGTGCAAGATCTTGAACCGTTGTTCGCACAGAAAACACTTTGGCATTGAGAATAGGAATTTCTCGTTCCATTATTTTTTTTAGTCGTGGAAGTTGTTCGGGATCAGAAAAATCTCCACTATCGGCAACAAGAATTTTTCCACGATGCCACCGAAGAACATCTTTACGGGAAAGAAGTTTCAATCCTTGCGTGGTTTCTACCCAGAAGGCTTCAAAAACACCGGTGTCGGGGTTGACGACAAAGTCTACCAATTTTCCTACAGGAGACCTCGATCCTCCGTTTTTAGAGAAGATCCAAGTTCTTTGGCTCGAAACGAAATCCGTTAACATGAATTTTTTTCAAGAAATAGTTGTACTCCTTTCTCAATAACATTCGGAACATCCGCCCATTCTTTCTCAGAAAATTTCTGCAACACAAAGGCTTCAGTGGGCATTTTCTTTTTTTCTTCTGTTGCAATCCCCATCTTTATTCGTGGAAATTTATTGGTGCCGAGTACCTCAATCACTGACTTCACGCCATTATGCCCACCGGCACTGCTATCATTGCGAAAACGCACTGTTCCAAATTCTAAATCGGCATCATCAAAGAAAAGCACGATGTTTTCAGGTTTGATTTTGTAAAAATGAGCCACTGCCTGAACGGATTTTCCACTAAGATTCATGTAGGTTGCGGGTTTGAGAAGGACTACCTTTTCTTTTCCCACCTGTCCTTGCGTAACTTGTCCAAAGAACTTTTTGTCGTCTTTGAATGGCTCACACTCATATTTCTTTGCAATGTATTCTACTGTCAAAAATCCAAGATTATGTCTTGTTTGGTTATACTTTGCTGGATAATTTCCGAGGCCCACTAAAAGTTTCATCTTTTTGATTGTAATTTGTTCCGGAATTTGTTTCAATCCCCTTACGCATGAGAGGAAATAATATTCATCATTCACAAAACGTGTTTTGGCTAGTCGGGATCTTCCTGGTGATCTTCTACCTGCTTTACAGTTTGGCAAGCTTCCTGCACGAAAGCAAAAAGATTAATGATGAAATTGAAGCGATTCGTGTACAGAATGAAGAGAATTTATTGGAAATAGAAGAAAAGAAAAAACGATTGGAATATCTCAAAACTCCTCAACACGTCGATAAAGAAGCGAAGATGCAAATGGGAAAAAAACAATTTGGAGAAAATGTACTCGTTTTCATTGAAGAAAAATTAGAAATCCTGCCCACTCAAACCGAACAACGAAAACTCGACCAAGTAGTTCGTGAAGATGTACCGGTTCTTGATAAATGGAAGTGGTTGTTTTGGGGGAATCGGTAGGGGATTTTCAATTTACGCACTCAAGATAACACTTTTCGCAATACACTTTTTCTTCTCTATCAGGCGAGAAAGTTGTTTTTATTTCAGTAGAACATTTTTCGCATTTCCGTTTCCAGAGTTCTCTTGGGGGACGCAATGCAACTCGTCTTTTGTGGCGACATTCAGGGCATTGCCTCGGAAGAGGAAGTCCCATTTTTTGATAAAATTTTAATTCTTCGCTTTGAATTTGATAGTTTCTTGTACATTTCTTGCAGGCAAGAACTTCTTTCAGGATACTGTCGGGAACTTCCGAGATGGTCTCAGGAAGAGTAGAAAGGGTAGCAGGTCTGTAGTCGGTTTCCGCCTCCTCTTTCCAGCGACAACTACGAGAAAGGGCCTCCTCTTCTGAAAGCGGGAAAAACTCCATGGCGATGCTTTCGTTATAAGCGAAGGGAGCAAGATTCAGAGGAAAAAATTCTCCCCATTCGGAGCCTGCCCCGGACTCCGATCCGGGGTTTTGTTTCATATGTTCAATAATCTTCTCTCGCAATTTCTCGTATTCATCTTTTGAATATTCTTTATTCAAGATGCAATATTTCCTGTGATTAAGACCAACACATCCAAAAAGATCATGACTGTTGTGAACAGAATCACAGTAGGTAATATTTTTATTGTCGTAGGAAAAGTGGCAAAACATGGCATCAAATCCGTTGGACATAGCATGGCAATCGTAAATGAGCTGGCTCCAGCCCATATGATAAGCATCTCGCACATCCTTAAGACTGAGCACATCTGTGCAATAGCTTGAGTCCTCTATGTCTACACAATCGAAACATTGTTGGCAGTTTTTCGTGTTAAAAAGCATATTTCCAGAAGAATTTTCAGTTTGTAAGCAATAGGTTGCTCGATGAATGGAAGATTCCTTGAATTCGGTAAAAAGATTTTTAAACTCTTCTAACTTCGAATAGGTCATTGGAAAAATATCAGCCATTATTTTTTGATAATCTTTCTTTTCGTATTGTTTATTTTTAATACAAAATTCTTTATTCCGGAGATTGGAACACATAAAACAGTTGTTGCAATTAATGCAGTCATAGCAAAACCAGGAATCACTACATCGCCTTATGAGTTCACAGAAGAATGACTGATATCCGCCCCAAGCATAATAAACTTCATAACAAAGTTGGGAGCCCTCGAATAAATAAGAACAATCGACGCAATTTACACCGTGGTCGACGACCCAGTTACTGTAATAAATATCTTCAGAGTCAAAAGTTACTGTTGCGAGGTAGCAGTTTTTATTACCAGCTGCGTGATTTGTATATTGGCAATTCTGGCTTTTTTTGTTCACAAGAGAGAGTCGAGGGACTTTTAATTGCAGCTCTTGAAATTGTTCAAAAAATGGGCGAGAAAAATCAAAATCGCGTCCAAAATCAAGTGCATTCCATTTGTCAGACCACCAGGACTCCTGATCATACACCTTAAAAGGAGAATCTTGAGAATACATCGAAATAATATTTTTTTGAGTGAGATCACATTTGCGTCGATAGAATTTTTTCTCATTTCGCCAGACAGATTTTCGCCGTTGTCGTTCTTCGGGACACAATGTCGGAACCGGCACTCCCATCTTTTTATAAAACTTCAAATCATCTTCCGTGACTTCAAATGATTTCCCAGAGACGGTGCAGGTTTTCTTCATTGGACAGAAGATAAATAACACTTCTCACAATACACTTTTTCTTCTCTATCAGGCGAGAAAGTTGTTTTTATTTCAGTAGAACATTTATCACATTTTCGCTCGTACAAAGTTCGTGGATTCCGTAATTTAGTGCGTTCAGTATGTCGACAGGCAGGGCACTTAAGCGGAATAGGGAGTTCCATTTTTTTGTAAAACTTCAGTTCTTGTTTTTGGATTTGGTAATTCTTGGAACAGGTCTTACATGCCAAAATCTCTTCACAAAGAGAGGCTTTTACGTCTTTAACGAAAGGGGGAATCTCTTTTATTGTTGCAGATTGATAATCCTTCTTTTCGGGATCACGCCATTTCCATCCGCGAGACAAGACTTCTTTTTTCGTGAGAGGGAAATACTCCTGTGCCACAGTTTCATTATAAGCAAAAGGGGCAATCTCCATTGGAAAGAACTCTCCCCATTCTCCAGTCTTTTTCATGTGTTTGATAATTTTGTCCCGCAATGCGAAATACTCATCTCGGGAATACTCTTTATTGAGAATGCAATACTCAGCCTGGCGTATTCCAATGCATCCAAACAAATCATGAGAAGAGGAGCTATCTTCGGAATAAAAAACATCATTTGCATACCATACAACGGCACAACAAACACAATTATTGTTAAGTTCTTGAGAGGCTCCATTCCAGCACCAATGGCTATTATCAATGAACTCTGTGTCCGAACAATTTGTATTCTTTGTTCCTGACATACAGTAACTACAATCTTCTCCTTCAGAGAAATCATAACATTGTCGGCAGTTCTTTGACTTTTCAATGTTGTCACCGACACAGTTTTCACATTGGATCTGTCGAGTTGCTCTAAAGATTCCGGATTTCCGAAGGGCATCGAAGTTTTTCCAAGAACTCGTTTGTTTCTTTAATTTTTTGAAAAATTCTTCAGAGGTGAGTTGCTTGTTTCCCCAACAAAACTCTTTATTTCTTAAATTCGTACAGCCAAAGCAATGATTGCAGTTTTGACAGTCGTGACAGACGGAGAGATTTTGTGAGTTTTTGCACCGAATACAGTAGACGGAATCATAGAGGTTTTCGCATTCAAGACACTGATAACAAAGTTCTCCTTTGAGCAAAAAAGAAAAATCGACACAATCCTTGGTGTGAAATGATCGATACCCAAACATCGAATCCTCGCATAAAGCGGTGCCAACAAGGAAAAAACAATTCTTATTCTGAATAGAGTAATGAGTGAATTCGCAATTTTCACTTCGTTCATTGAGGATTGAACGCCTTGGAACGGCTCGCATGAGATCTGCAAATTGCTCGAAGAAAGGGCGAGAAAAATCAAAGTCTCGTCCAAATTTCTTCGCATTCCATTTGTCACCAAACCAACAATCTTTGCAATAAACAGAAAAAGGGACGTTTTTATCGTGAGTAGCAATCATTGATTTCTTACACAAATCACAAGTTCGACGATAGAGCGTTCGTTCGTTTCTCCATACCAAACGCTTTCGTTGTCGTTCTTCAGGACAAAGAGAGGGTGCTGGAACGCCCATCTTCTCATAAAACTTCAAATCATCTTCCGTGACTTCAAATGATTTCCCAGAGACGGTGCAGGTTTTTTGTATCACGCTGGAATATACAACAGGAAAAAGATTCTGCCTAGAGGCGGAGTAGTCGACGAGTCTACGAGCTTACGAGTCGACAAGCAAAAAATTCGGAATCCGTAATATGAAATTGACTATTCCCTGTTATAGAAACAAAAACACTTGCATTTCTTTTGAAAGTATGGTATAATTAGGGTTTAGGGTGCTTTTTTTAAAAGAGTCGAAAAGTCTAAAAGTTAAAGAGTCTAAAAGTTAAAAATCGGCAATCGAAAATCCGAAATCGCCAATGGATTTACCGTTTTGAGAACTGAGGCGCTCGTCGTGCCTTCTTGAGTCCTGGTTTCTTTCTTTCTTTTTTTCGTGGATCACGAGTAAGAAAACCGGCTTCTTTGAGTTGTTCTCGTAGTTTTGCTTCTTTTTTTACAAGTACCCGAGAAATTCCCAATCGGATTGCGTCTCCTTGTGCACTTTTTCCGCCTCCTGAAGTTCTGATCTCAAAATCAAAATTTTTCTTCATCCCCAAAAGTTCGAGCGGTTGCATGACTGCTTTTAAAATATTATCACTATCAGCCCATTCTCGTGGAGAGAGATCGTTAATTTTTATTTCTCCCTTTCCTCCTGGGAAAAGTTTCACAGTTGCTCGTGAAGTTTTTCGTTTTCCGATAGCGTAAAAATAAGCTTTTTGTACCATTTTAGTTCAATTCTAAGGGTTTACATTGTTGTGCTTCATGTGGATTTTTGTCTCCCACAACGAGAAAAAGACGTTTCATTTGTGAATTTCGAAGTTTTGTTTTCGTCAACATTCCTTTTACAGCTAGCTCCAAAATTCGTGTTGGGTTCTTTTCGCGGACTTCTTTCACTGTTTCTGTTTTGAGTTGTCCAAGGTATCGAGAGTGTCGGTGGTAAGTCTTATCTTCTTCTTTATTTCCAGAAACTTTAATTTTCTCTGCATTAAGCACAACTACGTAGTCACCTCCGTCAACATGAGGAGTGAAATCTACACGGTTTTTTCCACGAAGTGTATTTGAAAGTGCAGTAGCCATTTTTCCGAGAACTTGATCAGTTGCATCGACCACGAACCAGGTTCGATCTGCGTTTGTTACGTTTTGTCGCAAAGGTGTTTTTTTCATTATTCAGTAATAAGTTCTACTTGTACAAGAAGGGCGTTGTCTCCAGCACGATTTTTAATCTTCGTACTTCGTGTGAATCCAGAAGTTTTTTTTGTTTTTCCAATGTATTGCATTGCTTTTTTGGAAGACGCTTCTTGGTACAACACTTGTTCGAGAACACGGATAGAATTAAATGCTTCTTTTTGTCGTTTTGCTTTCGTGATCAATTTTTCAGCTTCTGATGCCAATGCCTTTGCACGAGCATTTGTTGTTTGTATTTTTCCGTACAAAAAGAGTGAATCCACTAGGCTTCGAATCATGGCTCGACGTTGATCGGCTGGTTTATTGAGGGTTGCTTTAGTATTTCGGTGTCTCATTTTTCAGTAGGTTGTTTTGAAGCTTGTAATGTATATCCACGTTCTGCCAATACTTGCTCAAGCTCGGTCTTGGCTTTTTGTCCGAATCCTCGAAGTTGAGACAATTGTGTCATTGGAGTAGCGACAAGTTGTTCAATAGAAGTAATATCTCCGTTCACAAGTG
>CAZDZO010000011.1:0-6215 GCA_964509975.1 uncultured Candidatus Peribacteria bacterium | reverse complement strand
TTCGTTGAGAAAGCCCCAAGATATCAATCGGCGTGAAGGCAGTTTCGGCAACCGCAGCAGCAGCAGCTTCTTCAGAAGCTTTTTGCGCTTTAATTTGTTCGAAGCTTGTCGTGAATTCTTCATCAGTGTACGCATCGTCTTTGCTGAAGAGTTCAAAATAGTTTTGCAAAATTCCTGAAGCCAATTTGATAGCATCTTTTGCATCAATGGCACCGGTTGTTTCAACTTCAACTCGAAGTTGGTCAAGATTCGTCTGCTCTCCTACACGAGCAGGAACAACATCGTATTTCACCTTTGTTACTGGCGAGAAGTTTGCATCTACAAGCATAAACTCAGGGTTTTCTTCGGCAGCATTGTCAAGGTTTGAAATGAGTTGGTAGCCGACCCCTTTCTCAACACGGAGTGTGATTTTCTTTTTATTATCTGCTCCATCACATGTTGTGATAAGTTGTGCTGGATCAAGAATTTCAATATCACTTGAAACTTTCAAATTCTTTGCCATCAATTTTCCAGATTTCATAAGAGGGAGTTCAACAAGTTCCACTCCTTTTGTGTGCTTTTTTAATTTCAATTGTCTGAGGTTCAAAGTGATATCAAAAACAGATTCTTTAAGTCCAGCAACAGTGGAATATTCGTGAGCAACGCCATCGACTTTGACAGCCGTTACCGCTGTTCCAGGCAAGCTCGAAAGAAGAACTCGGCGCAAAGCATTTCCAATCGTGAGTCCATATCCAGAAGGAAGGGGACTAAGAGTCAAGACGGCAGAATTTTTTGATTCTGCTTCAATCTTAATGTGGGGAGCGCCGATCTGTTCATGCAAGATATGCATTTTTGTTGGTTTTAAGAATTATCGTGAGTAAAACTCTACAATAAGTTGAGGTTCAATAATAGATTCGAAGTGCTGTTTAGAAGGAAGTTCTAACACTTCGATAGTCAGCTTTTTTGGGTCAACTTTAAGCCATGATGGAACATCATGCGCTTCTCCCAAAGCTTCTTGGTTTTTTGTGAAAACAGCAGATCCTTTTTTGGATTCTCGTACTTCGATAATATCTCCAACGCGAAGCTCACAAGAAGGAACATTAATTCGTTTTCCATTTACACGAAAGATTCCGTGAGAAGAAAACTGTCGCCCCTGCATTCGAGTGAGTGCAAATCCAGATCGATAAAGGATGTTATCCAGCCGTCGTTCCAACAATCCTAAGAGAGCATCTCCGGTAATGTCTTTTGAACGATCAGCTTTGTCGTAGTATTTTTTGAATTGAGACTCTGACAATCCAAACATTCGTTTTGCTTTTTGCTTTTCCCGAAGTTGTTTGGCGTATTCAGTCATTTTTCCTTGCCGTTTTGCCCCATGCATTCCAGGAATGTTTGGGTTTCGTGCCAAGAGTTTTTGGTATTTTGGTGATCCGAAGAGATTAATCCCTTCTCGTCTACAAAGTCGTGTTTTTGGTCCTGTGTATCTCATATATTAATTAGTTTTTTCGAGTTCGTTTTGCTCGGCATCCACCGTGTGGAACACGTGTGCAGTCGGCAATAGAAAGAATATCAAGGCCTCCATTCATGAGTCCTCGAATGGTTTGGTCTCGTCCTGGCCCCATGCCTTTGACGTAAACATCTACGGTTTTCATTCCAAATGATTGAGCTTTCTCAGCAACTCGTTCCGCTGACACTTGTCCAGCGTATGGAGTGGCTTGTCGTGCTCCTTTGTATCCATTCGCTCCTGGACTACTCCAAGCGAGTACGTTTCCTTCAGGATCGGTTAATGTCACAATAGTATTATTGTAGAGTGCACGGACGTGCACTACTCCATGTTCAAATGATTTTCGGATTCGTTTTTTAATAGCCATGTTTATTTCGTTGCTTTTTTCTTACCAGCAATAGCGACAGCTCGCCCCTTTCTGGTTCGACAATTAGTTTTTGTCTTCTGTCCCCGAACAGGAAGTCTTTTTCGGTGTCGGAACCCTCGGTATGAACCGATGTCTTGAAGACGTTTAATATCAAGTGACCGTTCTCGACGAAGATCGGATTCCAAAGTAAATCCAAATCCCGTGAGTGTGTCACGAAGTTTTTGTTCTTGTTCAGTAGAAAGGTCTTTTATTCGGATGCTTTCATCGATTTTTGCTTTTTTACAAAGCAGTTTCGACCTGGTTGGACCTACACCGTGAACATAGGTGAGAGCAATCACGAGTCTTTTTTCTGTCGGAATCGAAGTATTAGCAATTCGCATTAGCCTTGTCGTTGTTTATGTTTACCAGCCGTGGTTGGGTTTTTGCAAATGACGCGTACAACGCTTTTTCTCCGAATGATTCGGCAATCCTTACAAATTTTTTTTACGGATGATCTTACTTTCATGTTTATCTGTGTCGAAACGTTATGCGTCCTTCCTCTAGGTTATAAGGGGAAAGTTCAAGCTGAACTCGGTCTCCAGGGACGATGCGAATGTAGTGCATACGCATTTTTCCTGACAATCTGGCTTTTACCTGATGACCTTTAAATCCTTCTGTCGTGAGAGTGATAAGAAACTGAGACCCTGGGTAGGTCTCGCTAACCGTTCCTTCGACCTCAATCAAGTCATCGTTTGCCATAAATTCAACTCAAAAAGCTGGCGGATTCTAGTTTCTAAAGGGGGTTTGTCAACTTTATTTTTCAGAAAAAGCTAATAATAGGTGTTTTTGGCTTGTTTTTGTGTATATAAGGACATATTTTAACCCCTGTTTCAAGGGGAAATTTGAAATAATGAAGAATTAATAATGAAAAGTTTTTTGTTATTATCGCTTGGAGACAATCATATGGAGCGTTGCAGGTTCTTCTCCTTAATATTTTAAGTAGGAGTAATGTATCATTGCTTGTTATGATATAAAACAAGAGATGTTGCGCTCCTTGACTCATTTTTCTCAACAAAACAATTTTGATTACGTAATTAACAGAAGAGGGTTTTTGGAACGAATGCCCCTTGGGTTTTATTGGAGAAGAGACGGCGTCATCTCTTCTGCGGTGGAGTTGTGAGATCAAGATGAAATGAGGGCGTAGAAAAACTTCGGCAGAAGTTTGTTATTTTGCCATCCTGTCAACATGTTATTTTTCTTCACAATTTTCATTCATGATCTGTTTGCGAAGTTCTACAAGGGCTCGACAGTATCGCGTCCGAGCAGCTTCCTTAGATATTCCTAATTCTTGAGCTATTTCGCCATGAGGCATTTCATTTAAAATATGGAGTTCTACGATTTCTTGGTACGTTTTCGATAATCCACAAAGAAAGACCTCGAACACACGGTCTCTTATTTCTTCGATGGAACGCACAGGAGAATAAGAAGGATCTTTTTCATAGGGACCATCCTGAATAGAGGAGCATTCGGGTACCAGCGGAAAGTCCGTAAAATCGTTTTCAATAGACATTTCATCAAAGAGAATTTCTTCTGGAGAAGGGAGTGGATTTTCTCTTTTGGCGCATCTATCCATGCTATTTTTAACATTTCTCATGATTACCCAAATCCACTTTTCCAAAGATTTTTTATAACTCAGAGTGTGAAGCTTTTGAAAGACCTTGATAAATCCTTCCTGTAAAATAGCTTCGGTCATTAACTTGTCTTCAGTTTTGTTAAGCCAGTAATCATATAATGGCTGATAATAGTGTTTGAAAAGTTTGTTTTGTGCTTCTTCGTCGTTTTCCAAACAAGATCGAACCAACTTGTATTCAAAAGAAGAATAGAGCGAATCAGGTACTTCTGCCTCAGGAGAAATTTTCATATTGAGATACTTTTAACATGGTTCTCCCTCTTTTGTCAAAGATTCGCAAAGGAGAAATTTTTCCCCTACACTCCCCCCGAAAAAATGACGAACCCCATTCTCGACACACTCAACGACCATCAAAAGGAAGCTGTGGAAGTCCTTTCTGGACCACTTTTAATCTTGGCTGGGGCAGGGTCTGGGAAGACGAAATGCCTTACTCACAGGATTGCCAACATCATTGCGCATGGAGTGGCAGGAAACAAAATTCTCGCGGTTACCTTTACTAATAAAGCCGCGAACGAGATGAAAACGAGAATTGAGAAATTGCTGGGATCCGGATCCCAGATGCCGACGGTGGGGACTTTTCATGCAGTGTGTGTGCGTATTCTTCGGGCAGACATTGAGAACCTTCAGTGCAATTTGACGAAGAGTTTTGTGATCTTCGATACGGCTGATTCTCAGAGTTTGATGAAATTATTACTCAAAGAAACAGGATTTGATGAGAAGGAAATAAAATTCAGAGCGGTGCTGTCCCATATTTCTTCTGCCAAGAATCTTCTCATGGGTCCTGAGGAATATTTTGATGAAGTGGGAATGGGAGAGAATCGGTTTACTAAAGCGGTTAAAACGCTCTTCCCACTCTACAAAAAACGTCTTATCGAACATAATGCGTTGGATTTTGATGATTTGCTTCAAAAGACAGTTGAACTCTTTGAACAATGTCCTGAGGTGTTGAAAAAATATAGAAAGAGATGGAATCACCTGCTTGTGGATGAGTATCAAGATACGAACTTCGCCCAGTACCGTCTTGTCCGACTCCTCGCTGACGAACATCAGAACTTGTGTGTGATCGGCGATGATCATCAATCAATTTATAGTTTCCGGGGGGCTGACTACACTAATATTCTCAACTTCGAAAAGGATTTCCCAAGCGCTAAAGTTATTACTCTTGAACAAAACTACAGGTCATCTTCCAATATCCTCGCAAACGCGAATGCGCTCATTGGTTGTAATCAGACGGGACACCCAAAAAACCTTTGGACTGAAAACGAGGCGGGAGAAAAAATTAATATTCACGAACTGCACAATGAAAAAGCAGAAGGAGAATTTATCGCTGAAGAAGTTGTGAAATTACTTGAAGCGAATGCGGTTAAATTTTCTGATTGCGCCATCCTTTATCGGATGAATGCGCAGAGTCGAGCGCTCGAAGAAGCGTTTATGCGGCGACAAATTCCGTACCAGATTGTAGGCGGAACACGATTCTTCGATCGAAAAGAGATTAAAGACATAATTGCCTATTTGCGACTGATTTTTAATCCACGAGATGATATTGCTTTTCTTCGTGTTATCAATGTGCCGGCACGAAAGATTGGACCAGCAACGATTGAGATCATAAAAAAATACTCCGAAAATTATACGATGTCACTTTTGGAAGTGTTAGGAAGTGCGGATGGAATGGAAGAACTTTCCGATTCAAAGAAAGATGTTTTGAAGAAGTTTTATACACAGATTCAGGCATTGCAAAAAGTGGCAGAAAAAGAACCGATATCAATCTTGCTTGATCGACTGATTGAAAAAATCGAATACGTAAAATATCTCGATGACGGATCGTCGGAAGGAGAAGCGCGAATTCAAAATGTCCAAGAATTATTTTCGGTCGCGACTCGGTACGATAGTGCAGACGATTCGCTCGCGGCATTTTTGGAAGGAGTGGCGTTGATTTCTGATCTAGACAATCTCAACAAAGACGCTGATTCGGTTACCATGATGACGATTCACGCATCGAAGGGACTTGAGTTTCCAGTGGTTTTTCTTCCTGGATGGGAGGATGGAATATTTCCCAGTTCCAGTTCTCAATTTTCTCCTGAGCAATTAGAAGAAGAACGGCGACTGGGATATGTAGCCATCACACGTTCTGAGAAAAAATGCACGATTCTGCATGCACAACAAAGGATGCTCTTTGGAAAAACAGAATACGGAGCCCCTTCGAAATTTATCTCAGAACTTGATGATGAGTGCACAAAACACAATAGAATAGCCAAGCAGAATCGTTCGATGGGAATTTCTCCGTACAGCCGACGAGTACCAGATAAAGGATTGCAAAAAGCGCGTGAATCGATTCTCTCTGCGCCTCCAAAAAATAGAAAAGAAGCGTTGTTTGGTGTTTCGGAAAACGAAACCGAATATCAAATTGGCACGCGCATCCGTCACGCCGAGTGGGGGGAAGGAACGATTATTCAAATCGCAGGAGATGTATTGTCGGTGGCGTTTTCTGGTCGAGGTATTCAAAAGATCGTCGCATCGGTTGCCCCCATTGAGATCGTGAGTGAATGAAGGGGGGGATTTTCAATTGTCCATTTTCAATTTGCAATTTACAAAATTTTGACAGAAAACGAGAAATTTATACTATCCCCCCGTTCTCCAAACATTACGGGCGTGTAGCTCAGCTGGTTAGAGCGCTTCTCTGATAAGGAAGAGGTCCGAGG
>CAZDZO010000010.1:0-36423 GCA_964509975.1 uncultured Candidatus Peribacteria bacterium | reverse complement strand
CCAATCCCAAACTGGTAGATATACGCCCCACCGACAAGAAGGAGTCCCCCACCAATAGCAGTCGCAGCAAGTGAATTAGCCGCTGCCCAGTTGCCAAGTTTGCGCTCCGCTAAGATGAATTCACCCGATGATTTCCGACGTCCCCAAAAAGAAATCCCGAGTAATATCGCGAAGTATATTCCGAGAAATAGCCAAACTTGTTGCATACTAAGCTGGATTGTATACAAAAAAAGCACAATCGGACAATTGATAAAAGATTCAAGGGGGCCAGACAAGTCTGGCACACCCTCTTATCTTCAGTTTTTAATTAATTACACTTTTTCTTTTTTTATTCGCATACCGTAGAAAGAACGGTATACAAATACTAATCCCACTATTAGGAATACAATTCCAATATAGGGTGCTTTATTTGCAATTCCTACTTCTGAAGCACGCAGAGACATTTCAATAGAAATTTCTGCTGCCAAAAGTCCAAACAGTGTTGAAAATTTGATAATAGGATTCAATGATACCGATGAAGTATCCTTGAATGGATCCCCAACAGTATCCCCCACAACAGCGGCTTCGTGCAATGGAGTATCCTTTTCTTTCAGGTCTACTTCCACTACCTTTTTGGCATTATCCCAAGCTCCACCGGCATTCGCCATAAACATCGCCTGAAACAATCCAAATACCGCAATTGAAACCAAGTACGCTACAAAGAAGTTCGGATCGAAGAACGCAAAAGCAAGTGTGAATGAAAGCAGAACGATAAAAATGTTCCACATTCCTTTTTGTGCATATTTTGTACAAATTTTCACCACCGCTTTCGAATCTTCAATATCGGCTTTTTCTTTATCCAGATTAATCTTCTCTTTGATAAATTGAACTGCACGATACGCTCCTGTCGTTACTGCCTGAATAGACGCTCCAGAGAACCAGTAAATCACAGCTCCACCGGTAATAAATCCAAGGAGTACAGGTGCATCAGTAAGTGAAATACTCAACATTCCCATCTTTTCCAAAATCAAGATGATTGAGAAAATCATGGTTGTTGCACCAATCACGGCCGTTCCAATCAAAACCGGTTTTGCAGTCGCCTTGAAAGTGTTTCCCGCAGAATCATTTTCTTCTAGATACTGTTTTCCTTGTTTGAAGTCGGGAATAAATCCGTACTCTTTTTCGATTTCTGCTTTAATACCATCAATATTTTGGATCTGGCTGAGTTCAAATACACTCTGTGCATTGTCAGTCACCGGCCCATAGCTATCAACAGCGATAGTCACTGGTCCCATACCAAGGAATCCAAAAGCCACCAATCCAAACGCAAATATGCTTGGATAATTCATAATGGCATCCAATTGAAACGTTGAAATAGCAAAAGCTCCTAACATAAGTGCCACCATCACAATACCTTTCCAGAATGCCGAGAAATTTCCGGCAACAAGTCCTGACAATATATTCAATGAAGCTCCTCCCTCACGACTTGCCGTAACTATTTCCTCTACATGTCTTGATTTTGAACTAGTAAAGGCCTTAGTAAGTTCTGGAATAATGGCTGCAGCAAAAGTTCCACAACTAATAATAGTCGCTAATTTCCACCACAAACCTTCTGCCATATCATTGCCAAGCAATAACCAAGTAGCTACATACGTCACAATGATGGAAATAATTGAAGTTATCCATACCAGAGAACTTAATGGATTTTCAAAGTTAAATCCCTTCGAGTTTCCATACTTTTTCTCATTGTATTTTTGATTAATCCAATACGCCAACATCGAAGTAACTACCATCAATAGACGCATAACGAATATCCAAACAATTAAAGAAGCCTGGAATTCAACTTTCAATACACCGAGTACGATAAAAGAAATCAAGGCAACACCAGTCACTCCGTAGGTTTCAAAACCGTCAGCTGTAGGGCCAACGCTATCTCCAGCATTGTCTCCTGTACAGTCAGCAATAACACCAGGGTTTCGAGGGTCATCCTCAGGAATCTTACAAACGATCTTCATAAGGTCAGCTCCGATATCAGCAATTTTGGTGAAAATGCCACCAGCGATTCTCAGTGCAGAAGCCCCAAGAGATTCTCCGATAGCAAAACCAATAAAACACGCTCCGGCAGCTTCACCAGGAACGAATAATAAAATTGCTAACATCATGAACAGCTCCACACAGATCAGGAGCAATCCAATGCTCATCCCTGATTGTAAAGGAATGGAAACCACATCAAATGGTCTTCCTTTCAATGATGCAAAGGATGTTCGGCTATTGGCAAGAGTGTTGATTCGAATACCAAACCAAGCCACACCGTACGACCCTAAGATTCCGAGAACTGACCAAAAGAGAATTAAGAGAACTTTCGACACCTTCATTCCACTTAATCCAAGGAAATAATAGGTTATCGCTGTTCCAATAATTAGGAACAAGATAATCAGAAAACGTCCTTGTTGGAGAAGATACGTCTTACAGGTCTCAAAGATGATTTTGGAAACATCCAACATTGATTTGTGCGCCGGTAGTTTTTTGATCTGAACATACTGCCGATAGCCAAAGTAAAGGCCAAACAATACGATAACCATTCCGTAAAAAAGCAATTGCCAACCGGTAACGGCTCCGTTAAAAAAAGTCGCTCCCTTTAGATCGGGAACGATTAGATCAGCCTCACCTGCAAAAGCAAGAACTGGTGCAATGAAAAGCACGAGTAGTGCCATCAATTTTCGTTTCATACAAAATTGCCTGCTACTTTACTCACAGGACTTTGTTAATTGATAAATGAATAATTAAATTAATTTTTTTTTGCCCTAAACAAGACATCAAAAAAACCCCTCCAAAAGCGAGTTTTTCAAGCATCCCGTCTAGGACAATCAATTGTCCGATTGTGTCAAAGAACTGCTCCTTGACGTTATTTTTTAAAAAAATTCATCAAAAAGACCAAGGTATTTTAGCAAAAAACCCCAGAATGTCAATACATCAAGGACACGATAAAAAATACCCTCTCTTTTGTGCTGGTTATCTTTTAGACAATATTCACAAACTTTTTCTCGTATCGTCGTCCGTCGAATCGGATGATCGCTTTTTCTGTGAATTTCACGATTCCTTCTTTCTCAGCAAACAAAGTAAAGTCTCGTCCCATTCCAACGTTGTTCCCTGCTCGGAATTTCGTTCCTTTCTGACGCACAATAATTTCTCCAGCAGAGACCACTTGTCCACCAAATCGTTTTACGCCACGTCGTTTGGCGTTGGAATCTCTACCATTTTTGGAACTACCACCAGCTTTTTTGTGTGCCATTTGTTTCTATAAAGCGCGGGAATTGTAAGAAGGGAGTTTTTTTTGTCAAATTTATTCTTCGTCAATCCCTTTTCGTATAAGAAAAAAGGTCACCGTAAACGGTAACCTTTTTTTACATTTAACGAATTGTTCCGAATGTGTTTTTCACATGTAAACTTCATTCAGTGAACATTTTCGTTTTCGGGAATAATTATGCGACTGTTGGCATATTCATCAACGCAGCAACTAACATAAAAATTGCAACTGCCTCAATACCACCAATCATCATATACAAAAACACTGTTTTGGCTTTAGGATTGTCACCTAGGCCCTTAACGATTGCTGCCGCAATGCTCCCTTGGAAAAACCCCACAAGAGCAAACCCAAAACCAACCATCAAAGACATCAGCATTATACCATTGTAGGCTTCTACTGGTAGCCCTTTAGGAATCTGAAGCGTATATACAAACGCATATACAAACTGTGAGAATGCCGCAAGTGAGGCAATAATCATCACTGTCGGCACCTTTTTATTGTCCTTTTCCAACTTAAAGTAGGAACCAACTGCGGCCATTCCAGCCTTACCTAACCCCATTGCTACTCCAATAGAACTGATACCTGCTGCAATAAGGAAATCTCCAAATCCTGCGAATTCTGTAATTACTTTTAAAACGTTATCCATAATATAAAATATTTATAATTTTGTTATTAATTGATTATTAAATTTAAACTTGTTGAAGGAAGTTCCTGAATAGGAAACATTTGAATGATTTCCAAACTCTAGAATCTTCAAACGTCCAGAATGAATTATTACTGCTAGAGCTGCTAGTCCTATATTTAAAACATGTCCTACGACAAGGATAAGAACGGCGGCTATTGCAGAAAAGACGGAATCAATTCCCTCTCCTATTGCTAAATTATTAAAGCATTGCGCGATAAGCGATGTTGCAAGACTAACGGCATACAAACGAATATAAGACAATACATCTGAAAACCCATTTATTATACCAAGCACAGCACTAGATAAAGAAACTGCAAAGCTCTTTACATAGTTCCTCTCCCCTACTGCAGAAAATAACGCAACCACCAACACTCCGCCAATAAACAAAGATGGCAAGAACGAAGGTAGCTCCTCTTTAATAATTAACATATTCACAACAAAGAAAAGTCCCCATACGATACTAATCCACCCCAACTCTGCGACAGCTTTTAGCGACTTACCAATGGTAAGTCCCTTAATTATTCTCGCAAAAGTTAAGTGTAAAGCACCAATAAAAAAACCAAACTTCATCAAAGCATTAGCTGCATTTGGATTATCTGATGTGAAATGCGAAATACTTAACGATTTTAAAAATGGAATTTCTGCAATAACTTCCGATCCAAAATATGTTCCCGTTAAAACACCCCACAAACAAATACCTCCACTTAAAGCATACAGAAAATTCATGTCATTAGACTGAATAAACTTTTTCTTTGCATGAAAGATAAATGTTCCTAATACAAAAATTAAACCGTATCCAGCATCTCCTACTATTATAGAAGAGAACATAAGGAAGAAAACCAAGAATACCAAAGAGACATCTGTTTCTCTGTACCCTGGAATCAATCCCATGAAATTCATTATTGGATCCACAGTATCTAACCACTTTGGCCGCTTAATCAATGTTGGAACATCTTCATCATCATCTTCCACTTCCATGATCATTAGCCCCAGAGAGTATTCTTTCACTAGTTCTTCTAGTTCTGGAAGTTGCTCTTTTGGAACATAACATTTCATGTAAGGAATCTGATCTTCAATCTGCTCCATACCTTGACGAGCCTCTCGTTCTTTCAAGTTATTCTCATGCTTTATTAGGTACTCTTTCAACAAATTAGCTTCTATCACTAACGTGCTAAGCACTTCATCTGATTTTTCAATCTGACGTTTTCTTCTGGTTATACAGTTTTTAAGCTGTCCAAAAGAAATAGGTGGTGGAGCATCTTGCGAAAGCATTTCCAATGTAGCATTCGAATCGCGAGAAATAAGAATGACCTGATATTGATTCTTTCCAACCGGATAAATCTGTACACATTCTTCTTCAGGGATTTTTTCCAGTGACTTTTGGGTCGCTGAATAAAATGTGAGAAAAATGCTTGATTTTGCCAATTTTTCTAAATCTTTGAGACGGAACGATGTGTTCCATTTCTCATACCAAGCAAACTGTTTTTTGCACTTTTTGAGTTCCTCTTTGGCTTTCACCTTCACGGCATGTGCTTGTAGCACATTTCTAATAATTCGTGTCGGATCATTTGTTGACCAACGAAGTAACTCTTCACGGCGTGACTCGTTCTCAATGGGAACGACTTCTTCTAGAATCTTAAGAGCCTGTGTGACACGATTAATACGTTCTTTCGAGCGATCAATCGATTCGCCTTCAGGTATCTTTATGTGTTCTATATGGATGCCATCGCCCAGTAAGTTTCCAAGTCGTCGAACGACTTCATCCCAAAATTTTCCTTTCCGAGGAAAGAAAATTCGGGCTTCTTTTAGTTTTACTATCATATGGCTTCCTTTCTGTTCCTAACGATAATTTTTGAAGTTCCAATGCTTAAACGTTCTTCATCAGCAAGTTGTCCTGTTATTTTTTGTAACTGGTTCTCAATATGCGGTGGCAAGATTTCCTTATACAAGGTTTCCTTTGACCGCGCTTCTGATAACGCTTCATCAAGAAGTTCTAATTTTTTACGTTTGCACGCAATCATTATTTCTCGAATTGATTGATCCTTAATAAATTGAATTCCTTCGTCTGCCCATAATGGGGTTTCTGAAATGTCTATTTCAATATTTTCAAATTCGACTTTTTCAAATCGTTCAACACGCACTCCTGCAATAGTAAGTGACTCTGTATGAACGGCTTTTATTTGTACAAATGTTGAAATATCAAAAAGGGAGTCAGCAAAAACACCAAACCAATTAGCATTCCTTTCATATTCTTCTTGAATGGATATTTCTAATTTTCTGATATCATCTTTTACTGTATTGACTGCTCCGAATAACAAATTTTTTCGTTTTTCGAAATAGTCGCCGCGTTTCTGTGCCAGTGCTAAATCTGTTTTTGCTCTGGCCTTTCCTACTTTTGAAAGTGGATAAACTTTTTTTATTCCATCAGCCATAGTTATTCCTCCTCAGTGTTTAGTGAAAAAATAACTTTCTGAACAATCGCTTTCCCCTTTTCTCCATCAAATGAATATTTACGAGAAAGGATCTGAAACTTTAATTTATAAAACAAAACCTCTGTGAAATCAAAATGATGTCCAAAAGACAAATCTTCAATTTCTTTCCAAAGGCGTTTCATAATTTCAATTTCCGCTTCAAGCGGATTTTGTTCAGAAAAATTGATTGGTAGAAGTGAAAAAGTAAATAATTTTCCATCACGTTTTGCTTTTCTAAATCGAGAAATTTCTCCAAATAGATTGTTCGAAAAATCGGAAAATGTCTGAATTGTTTGTGTTGGAGTGTTTTCCAAATTCCACAATGACATTGCGCCAAATTCCTCAAAAGCATTTTTTGATGTATTTGTTCGAACTCTTTCATCTAATTCATCCAAAGATATTCCCGGAGGATTATCAAAATACAAAGCAGGAAGTGAAGTTATTAAATATTCATATCCTGATAGCATACCTAGTCCTCCTTCTTTTCTGTTAAAATAGATTTAATTTCAGGAGAACAAAGATTTATCAGAATTTTAAACATATCATCTTCTGAAATACCAAAATCCTTATCACCCGATTTGATTAAAATCTTTCGATCTAAATCTTCATCAATTGTAAGGGTTATTTCATTATCTGATATTTTTGACTGCAAAACATCAATAACCTTAGAAACACTGGAAACTTCAATATTTTGATCAGCAAATTGTGATTTCACAAGAAGAAATAATTCTGCAAGATATTCCTCGTTTGAAGCGATTTTTTTTGCATCATTTCGAAGTAAATTTTCAAACAATCCATAAAGATTTGTTTTGAATATTTGCAGACTATCTCGACTTGCTAACTGCAATTCGGATTTTCCTTGTGCAACAATTTTTTTAGCGTCTGATTTTGCCTTTTGGAGAATAAGAGCTTTTTCTTTTTCAGCTTCCTGTTGAGCTTCTTTGAGAATACGCTTCTTCTCCTCCTCAGCTTCCTTCAGAATACGATTTTTCTCATCGATCGCTTCTTTTTTTATCTGATCAATTACAAGTTGTACATGATCCTTATTATTAGGATCTTTTTCTTTTTTCATATTATTCTGATTTTTTACAATTAATGACTTCTTTTTCCTTCCGGCCAAAACTCTTCGATCATGTCTTGGGGGATATTAACTTCACTTTTTGAGAAATAACTCGCAAACAATGTCCAACAGACATTCAACCCCTCTTCAATCGTACGAGGCGTGTGGATATTTTGGAGCACATCATGTGCATCCGTACGGAATTTGATAAGCCGTTGTGACTTCTCATCTTTCGCACTTCCCATTTTTGAGTTTTCAAACGCATCTTCTGCATCACCAAGTAATTGATGCATTGCTGCAATAATTGCTCTGTGATCTCGACGCGTTTGTTTTCCGTTATTCACACTTTGTTTTAAGCGTGATAGACTTCCTCTCAAAATGATTTTATCTCCCTTGTATATCAACTGTCCTTCAGTGATATACAATGCATTATCAATTACAGCTCCTTCAATGGATTCCATTGAATGCACCGGAATTAACGTTATTGAACCGCCTTTTTCACGTTGTGTTGCCATCTCATATACACGAGCTAGCTGTGAATATAAATCCCCAGGGAATCCCTCTTTCGAAGGAATCATATCCTGAGCATTTGCATTCGAACGTAAAATTTCAGCCCAAGTTGTCATATCATCCAATACACAAACAACATCTTTTCCCTGTTCCATAAACTGTCGTGCTGTTGCAAGACAATGCTCCGGAACTAAAAGACCATGTGCAATAGGATCACCATCCTGATGCATAAAAAGTGTTGTTTTATTCATTTGACCAGCTTCAAGTAAGCCATTTCTTAAATTGTGATACGCATCAAATTGCATTCCAATACCACCATAAATAATGGCATCTGAATGTATTGAGCCCATCAAATTCAGGATTGCGGGTGTTGGATCTTCTCCCTCATACGCAACAATAGGCAGTTTTTGTCCTTGTACTGCACTATTATAAACATCGATAGGAGTAAGTCCTGTACGAACCAATGTAGAAGGAATTGCTCTTGCTAAAGGATTCATTGTCTGCACAGAAGCTAAAATTTCTGTAGCAGAAAACAGTGATCCTTTGTTATCAATAGCCATTCCAATTCCATTAAAAATTCGTCCCTGCACCTTTTTAGAAAAACCCATTGTTAAAGGCCTTCCTGTTGAAGAAATCTCGCAATTCGTAGGTAAACCAAGTGTATTTCCAAGAGGAATTATTACCGTTTCTTCATTTGAAACAGTAAGAACAATCCCCTTCATGGATCCTTTTTTGGATTGAATATCTACAACATGATTCAAACCAAAACCTGTATTCCCTGTTAAGGTAATTATTCCCTTTTTGATCTCACTGATCTCAGGGATTTTATTTAATAATTCCATATTTAATCTTTTAGAGTTTGTTCTATTTTTTGTTTCATTTCTTCGAAACCATCGGTTTCAAATTTTTCACGGTTCCAACTTTTCAGTTGACGTAATAATCCTTGAAAATACTTATTCGCGGACTTATGAGTAGGAAAGCTTAGGTCGGCATTTATAATCTGCATTGACACTTCATACATCACTTTTAATCTTTCTGATGATGTTTGATTATCAATTTTCAGCTCACAAAATGCATCCTGCTGCATTAAGAAAAATTCAAGCAACAATCCCTTGTGATAATCCACAAATAAGGACAGATCTACTTTTTCTTCTCCTTCAAGTGCAATTGAATCCGCCACATCCTGACGTATTTCTAAGCTTTTATGAACAGCTTTTCGAATATCTGCTGGAATAAATCCTTCATACTTTGAAAATGAAATATCTGTTCTTCTTACCGCTGGATACCAACTCCGCTCTGATAAAGAACGATCAAGCGCCCAAAAAGCCCCTGTAGTGGTTTTTATAGCTCTTGTAATCGGTTCTGATAAATTTGCCCCTGCGGGACTCACGGTTGCAATAAATGTAAGTGCACCCGTTTCTTTATCATTAACTTGATCACAACCAGGACGATTAAATATCGCTCTAATCTCTTCCTTGATATTCATTGGGAAAGATTCCTCTCCTGGGATATCACCTCGTTTTCCAGATTGCTCTCGACGAGCCTGTGCAAAACGAGAAAAAGAGTCAACCATTACCGCTACTTTTAATCCTTGTCTTCGATAATATTCTCCGACTGTTAAAGAAATATATACAGAAGCTTCTCTCGAAACAACCGGCATACTAGATGTATTTGCAAACAAACACATTCTTTCTTTCAGTGGGTTTCCATAAATATCAATCAAGGCTGTGTATTCTTTCAGAACTTCAACAATTTCGTTGGCACGTTCACCACAGAAACCACCGATGAGGATGTCTACATTAGCATTTTTAAAAATACCCTGCAGAATAACCGTTTTTCCAGTTCCAAATCCACCAGGACACCCTGCTGTACCACCATGCATAATAGGATGTTGTCCATCCAAAATACGAACACCAGTACTAAAGGGTTGTGTCGGGATAGTTCTCTTCACGTAAGGAATAGGAATTTTTACAGACCATTTGAAAGACATAACAAATTCTCGCTTTTGTCCTGATTCGTCTATGGCTGTAGCAATAGTTTCAACAACATTTCTTTCACTTTTTTCTACAATCGATTCAATCGTAAGATCGTCTGTTATATCAAAAGGAACAAATATTTTGTGTTGAATTTTGTATTCCGGAACCCATCCGAGAGTAGCACCACCTGAAACTTTATCTCCAACTTTTACAAGTGGAGTAAAATCCCATAGCTTTTCTTCATCAAGAGATGGAAAATGATTTCCCCTTTCCATAAACTCTCCTGTTTTCAATTGCTCAGAAAGACGACTTTGATTGCCATCATAAATTTCACCAAGGAGACCTGGTCCAACGGTTGCTGATAATAAATTATCAGTAAATTCGACCTTATCCCCTACTTTTGCATCTGTGAGATCTTCAAAAACTTGTAATTCAACAACTTTTTTATTCTCAATTACAGATGCTTCAATGCTATTTTCAAGAAGAACAGTACGAATCTGTTTCTTCGTGAGCACCTGTGAAACTTCTGACTTCAATTTAATGGCGCCTCTCTTTTGATCGGTAATTGTGATCCATGCAATTTCGCCCACGACCACATATGTATCGTAAACAGCCTGTACAAGAGAGTCTTGTATGGCTAAAAGCTTGCCCGTTCGGGGCACATTTTTTTGTTTCATAAAACACTGATTTTTGTTGTTAGTAAATAATTTAATTTTTTCGCTGCTTCTTTCGAAGGACTGCTTTTATTCCGCTTCATTTTTGTAAATTTGTTGAACATTTCTTTTTTTACTCATTTCTTACTATTCATTTTTTAAGGACTTCTACTTTTCATAATTTTAATATTTAGGTTCATAATTTCATTCGTTAAAATCAGGCAAAGACCGTGTTAAGTCTCTCTCTGATTCTAACGAAGTCCATTAGATCCTTTTATTATTCCCGAGATGTAAAAGAACTTTTACACTTCCGATTTTCGGTGAATTTTTTATATTCACAAAAAACTCCCGAGGTAACCAGGAAAGTGTCGGCTCTTTATACAAATTTATCAGCAAAAGTCAATACCCCAAGGATCACTTTTTCCTACTCCTCTATTCGCTTAATTTTCGCTCCCAATTTGGCGAGATTTTCTGGAAAATTCTCATATCCCCGATCAATATAACTCACATTTGAAATTCGTGTTTTCCCTTTGGCAATAAGGCCTGCAAGCACCATAGCCGCTCCCGCTCGCAAGTCCCAACTCTGCACCTCTGTCCCCTTTAGTTCAACGGGACCAGTAACTCTCGCTTGATGAGGATTGAGCATCTCAATATCGGCTCCCATTTTTTCGAGTTCGGTGAGATAGGTCAGTCTGTTTTCGAAGAGTGTTTCGAAGATCAAACTTTCGCCTTTACACTGCGTGAGAAGGACTCCAAACGGAGATTGAAGATCTGTGGAGAATCCCGGGTAAATCGCGGTTTGAATCTTTGGTATTGAACACATTTTTTGTTCACCAAATACATGCAGTGCATCTTCTTCCATTTCGAAGTTTGCACCAATGCGCTTCAACATCCCGTAAAAGGAAAATAGCTCTCGGTGATCTACATTCTCAATGCGCACATCCCCCTGTGTGAGAATAGTGGCAATGGCATAAGTGCCAACTAGAAGGCCATCCGGTGGAATGGTAAATTCCCCTCCGTGAAGGTGTTTCATACCCTGAATCTTGAGATAATGCGTCCCAATACCATATACATCCGCCCCCATCCCGCAGAGCATCCTGAGTGTCCCTTGCACATGTGGTTCTGCGGCAGAAAAATAAATTTCCGATAACTCATCTTGCCCCGCCAAGAACATGGCTAAATTTTCGGTTCCTGTTACAGACGCCTCCGACAAAAGAATGCGATTATTTTTTAAACTTTTACGATTGAACGTCAGTCCAATTTTTTCGTCTTCTCGTGTTATTTTCGCGCCCAATGTTTTCAGTCCATCCAGATGAATAAAATTGGGACGAGCGCCCAAAATACACCCCCCTGGTTGATAGATTTCTACTTCCCCCATGCGCGCTAATATCGGTCCCATAACAAGAAGAGATGCTCGAAGTTGTTTTACTTTTTCACATTTTGCGAGTTTTTTGACGTTGATTTTTTTGGCCTGTACTTCGATACGTTTGGCTTTCCATTTGCGCGTTACTTCAACCCCAATTTCTTCAAAAATATCAAGCAATACTTCTACATCAGAAATATGTGGCACATTATGAAAAGTACACTTTTCCTCTGTCAAAAGCGCGGCGCAGAGCATGGGTAATGCAGCGTTTTTGGCCCCAGGGATTTTAACTTTCCCGTTGAGTTTTGCCCCCCCTTCCACTTCAAAAAATTTCATGGGGTATTTGTAGCAGAAAGGCAATTTCTGAACAAGGGGTTTAAACCCCTTGTTGATATTATTTGTTACGAAGGAATTGCTCCGCAAATCGGTCCGTCATCTCTATCATCCCTTGTCATCCCGAAATCGAACGATCCCCTCCTGTATAATAATTTTCCTTGTATCCTTTCAAAAATTCTTCCCAAGCTTTTTGTCGTTTTGTAACAAATTTTTGAACTTTTTTTTCATTTGTCTTTTCTAATGTAAATCGTTGAATCCCAATTCCCCCGTCACAAAGAATTCCATCCTCTCTAGCGAGTTGTTCACATTTTTTAAAATCAATCTTTTTACTCTTTCCCTCTACATCTACCATTACAGCAGAATTATTACTCATTATTTTCAACTTTTTTCCACTTTTCAACCGAAAACAACATTCATCTTTTTTGCTCTCATTCATTCCGTCCAAAACCTCTGTTTCAAACGTTACACAATACCATTGTTCCGCATTAACAAATATCGGATTATTTATTTTAACATTTGGCAGTTCTCCCTCTAGCCAATCTAAATTAATTTTTTCTAATTCAATACAACTTCTTTGCGGGGAATCATTTGTTTTTAATGAAAACCATTTTTGATGCCCATCCGAAAGAAGCTCTACTTTAAAATTCTTCAAATCTATAAATACTTTCTCTACCGTAATGCCTTCTTTCCTCTCTTTTTCTTTTTTAGAACTGGAATCTTTTTCAATTATCTTAATTTTTTTATTAATACTATCTGAAACAAGAGTTTCAAATTCAGAACACACGGGAATTTTTGATAATTCAAATTTTTCTTGCACGACCAAAAAGATTTCTTTGAAAGTCAGGATATTGTTCTTTTTTGTTTTTTCAAAAAAAGGTTTAATAGCTTCTTCAACCATCGCTTTTATAGTTTTACAATCTTTTTCTGATTCACAATCATCTTGCATTATACAAGTATTTTCAAGCATCTTTAAAATTATATTATTTATTCTTTACACAAAACAACGAAAACTGTCAATGCAGTCTTTCGCAAACCGATCAGTCATCCCCTGATATTCTGTCATTTAATTATACAAAAAAAGAGTCGGACATTTAGAACGCTACCGACTCATTTAGCGTGTTTCCAATCTTACGATTGGAAATGTCCTACCCTAAAAGCATCATGAAACCTATTGGCTTTAATCGTGGAGTTCCCTACAGGCGCGGTCACGTGACCGCGCCTACGTTGAAAAATTCTCCGCAAACCGGTCTGTCATCCCCGCAATATAATCACAAATCCGAATTTCCAATGGATCGTCTGAATGCAGGTAATCAGGAAGTTTGTCTGGATTGGCAATAAGATAGTCGAATATTTCTCCCACAATTTGCTGTCCCCTCTCAGTGTTAGCTTTAACCACAGGTGAAGAATAATACCGTTCCATAAGAAACTGACGTACCTCTTTGAGTTGTTCAAAGAATTCTGGTGAGAATTTTACAATTTTCTTTTGGGATTTTTGTACGTCCTCGAGTGTTTCAATGGAATATTCTTGAAGATTCCTCTCTGTCGAGGTCACAATCTCTGCCAACAATCGCCGAATCACTCCTCGCATTACCGCTGAACGGAATGATTGTTCTTCTGCGGGAAGTGAATCAATGACTTCTTTGCACATAGGAATTTCACAAAGATCTTCAATCGTGAAAAATTTTCCTCGAATCCCGTCTTCCAGATCGGCCGACAAATACGCAATCTCATCCGAAACATCAACCACTTGGGCTTCCAGATGTGGGGAAAATATTTTTGATCCCGGTCGATCGAAGAATGTCGTGTGTTTCTGCAGTCCTTCCCGTACCTCGGAAGTCAGATTAATCCCAGGGAAGTCTGAATAACGCAGTTCAAAAAATTCTACAATTCGTAATGACTGAGCATTGTGTTCGAACGTTTTATCAAATGATTTCATTTTAGCGCGCAAAGCCTCCTCTCCGGCGTGTCCAAACGGCGGATGTCCCAAATCATGTCCGAGTGCAATCGCTTCAGCGAGATCTTCATTTAGATGAAGCCAACGAGCGAGATCTCTGGCAATTTGAGAAACTTCTAATGTGTGCGTCAATCGTGTGCGGAAATGATCACCATGATGCGGTGCCACTACTTGCATTTTTCCCGCGAGTCGACGAAAAGCTGTTGAATGAAGAATGCGATCTCGATCCCGTTGAAACGGGAGTCTGTTGGGATCAGCATTTTCTGAAAATTGTCTTCCTGATGAAAGTCCGTTTTTTTGCGCATAGGGAGATAATAGAGCATCTGCTCGCTCCCATAAGTTTTCGCCATCTAAAGTTTTTTTGTTCATTCCGCTCATGCATTGTAGAATGGGAAATGATGTTGTCCAACCAAAACCATATCCCCGACAAACCTACTCCTATAAAGCCTGTCCTCGGTTCAGATCAGAGAACAGCGAATGGGAAAATTCGTCCTCAGTTTGGATTCGTGTTAGAGCGAAAAACACAGCCCTTACTTGAAGAACTCAATACCGAAATGTTGTCCAAAACTATGGCACAACTTGGACCACAGAGCACACGCACATCTTTAGATTTCTCCCAAGTTCATGATTAAAGTTTTTGCTCGTCCCATCCCAAGCCTGGAGGAACCCTCATTGACGACCTTCGAAATAATCCGCAATTTTTGGAACGAACATATGGCGTGGATGTTTTTGGTGCTGGTGACGTTTGGACTGATTAAACTTGCTATTAATAATGTGAAACAACGAGAACAGAATATTCAGAAGATTTGGCGTTTTATTCTCTTCTTTTTATCCAAGAGGCAAATGATGATTCCACTGATTTACACACTTGCCAAACGAGATAAAGGCCTTAATGATGAGGCACTCAAAAAACTTCTCCACATTCGTATGCAATGTCGTCAGTATTCCATTAAGAAACATCTCAAAAAACGCATGGAACTAGAACGTCGATTCTCAGAGATTTTAGTGCAGTATTTTTCAAAACTTGAACAGGACGGCATACTCGAAAAAGATCCCCTTCTTCTGCACGTTGGTAAGGATCTGGAATTTATCGATCAGAAACTCGTACAACTCCAAACTGTCTATAACAATGAAGCCGAAACTTGGAACAAAAAACTCACCATATTTCACAAAATAATTGGTATTAAAAAATGTAACCACTTTTCTGCATGATTTGGAATTTTGATCCAGTGGCATTTTCGCTTTTGGGACTCGATGTCCGATGGTATGGACTCGTATATATCTTTGGATTTTTCTTAACGTTATTGTGGGGACATCGCATTCAAGCGAATCTTCTCCAAGATAAAAAACTCACCAAAGACCAATTTGAAAACCTCCTCTTTGGAATGTTTATTTGTGGCGTTGCGGGGGGACGGATTGGAGAATTCCTGTTTTACTCTCCAGAAACCTTTGTGACGAATCCTCTAGAGATTTTGAAAATGTGGCATGGGGGCATGTCGATTCACGGTGGAATTTTGGGAGCTGTCGCCTTTGGACTTTTTTATACACGAAAACACAACGTTCCGTTATTGAGAATATTGGATGCGGTGGTAATTCCTTTGGCAGTAACCCTAATCTTTGGACGCCTCGCAAACTTTATCAATGGAGAGCTCGTTGGGCGCATGACTCAAACCGATTGGGGGATGATTTTTCCCCATATTGATAACGCCCTCAGACACCCGAGCCAACTCTATGAAGCCGGTAAGAATGTTCTTCTCAGTGGATTTTTGTTTCTTCTCTTGAAACGAGGGTATGGGGAATATAAGGGCATACTCACAACCGGATTTCTCTCTGGATACGGCATTTTGCGATTTGTTATTGAATTCTTTAGAGAACCCAGTGGCATGGTATGGTTTTTCACGACCGGACAAGCACTTTGCCTAGTAATGATTGTCTTTGCACTTCTACTGGCAAAATCTCAAAATTTTTGGCATAATTCTATCCGTAAACCATCTTCTCAATGAAAAAAACACTCCTCATACTCTTCGTATCATTATTTGTTTTCAGCTGTCAAAGTGTTGAAGAAATGCAAGAACAAAGAATTTATGAAGAAGAAAAAGCCTCGAGTATTTTTGGAGAAAATGCCGGCCCACTTCATATTACAGGATTCTTTAGCTTGAGTTCTGAACGCAGTAAAAACGTTCCTGTTTTAGTAGAAAAAATGCAACAAAAATTTGGAAACAAGGTCGAAATGGAATATCGCCGATCATGGGAAGATCGCGATTCTTTACCAGCTGACGAAGCCTCTGAGTGTGCACGAAACCAGGGAAAACTAGAAGAATTTTTAGATGAATACTTTGAAAATTATTTTCAAGATTATGACAAAGACACCATGCTTGAGATTGCTCTTCGAAAAAATCTCGACATAGAAATCTTTGAAGCCTGTTTGGAATCAGGTGAAACGAAAGAACGAATCTTTCGCGATAAATCTTTTGCCAAACGATACGATATCAAAGAAATTCCGACTTTTGTGGTAGAACAAACAATTACAATTTCTGAATCACTCGATGAAGAAACCTTTGAAAAGGCAATTGAAACACTGCTTGAAACTCTCCGGTAGATGGTCGATGATTTTATCATAGCAACGAAAAAAACACTCCAAAAGAAATGTGTCGTATTTTTGCGAGTGAAGATTTCACCAAATGCGAGTGAGAACAAGATCACCGAAATCATGGCTGACGAAGAACACACGGTGAAAATTCAAATCAAAGCCAAGCCGGAACAAGGGAAGGCAAATAAAGAGATTATGAAGTTTTTGGGAAAACTTTTTAAAGCCGAATGCGAGATTATCTCTGGAAACACGGGAAGTGTGAAGTTGGTGAAGTTAAAAAAACATTAAAAGTCTTCCCAAATTTAGTTTGGGATCCATTATCAAATATTTAAAGTTATCAATGATGATGGAAAATCAATCTTATTAATAAACAAAATCCGTATTGGAAAGATCTTTCTGCTGACTTTTCTGAAGCATAATGGGTCCCAGCCTTCGCTGGGATGACAATTAATTTAGCGCTTTCAAAATCCCCTCACTATCAATCCCCGCGGCAGAATAAAGCTCCGCTGGTTTTCCAGAAAGTTGGTACTGTTTCGCACCGAGTGTTTGAAATGATTCAAGAGAGACTCCTTCCGTTTGTGCATAAAAGACCACTGCTGCTCCCAATCCAGAATACGGATTGTGGTCTTCCACCGTCATCACGTGTTTTGTTTTCTTAATTGATTTCAAGAGAACCTCATCGAACTTCTTAATTGAACTCGTGATAATGATTTCTACTTTCTCTGGGTTGGTAAATTTGTCTCGCGCTTTCAAGGCTTCAATGACACACGCACCTGTAGCGACAATCGTGATGTCTGTTCCCTCTCGAAGCAACTCACATTTCCCATATTGGTACACGTAGTCTATGTCGAAGAAAACAGAACCATCTTCTTTTGTAAGAACGGGTAATTTGTGTCGTCCCATACGCACGTAAAAGTTTCCGTAATGTGTTGCCACGTAGCGAATAATGCGATCACAATGATTTGGGTCTGCTGGTTCGCAGACTCCGGTATTAAACATTCCTACAAAACTTCCCGCATCATCAATCGCTTGATGAGTCGGTCCGTCTTCTCCTACAGACAATCCACAGTGCGTGGACACCATTTTGACATTCGCGTGATTCAAGTCATTCACTCGTGCTTGATCCTTCGCTCGAGAAGACATGAACGCTCCAAAAGTGGAAACAAATGGCGTATATCCAGAAAGTGATAACCCTCCTGCCACCGACACCATATTCTGCTCACAAATTCCAAACTCAATATATTGATCCGGCGTTTCCTTTTCCATCGTGGCTGTTTTGACTGATCCAGAAAGATCGGCTGATCCTCCAAGGATATCTTTGTTTCGTTTCGCAAGGTCTGCCAACGCGTTACCGTACGCCGATCGACAGTCAGTAAGTTTGTCTGTTGGATAAAGAATTGGCTCTCCTCCTTCAATGTCAGACAATTGTCCAAATGGTTCAAATGTTTCTTTGTCGGGATGAAAATCCTGTTGAGCAATAAATGTGTTCAATGTTTCTCTTTCACTATCAGACAAAGAGAAAGTTGGGAGCATCGCATCAATTTCCTCAGTCTTTGGCGTTTTTCCATGCCAGGTAGATTTCAATTTAGCGCCATCAACTTCCATCATTTCAACGCCTTTTCCCATGATTGTTTTGGCAATGATGGCAAGTGGTCGTCCTTTGCTACATTGTGCATGAATCGCTTTCCAAATAGCCTCAAGATTATGTCCGTCGATCTCGACTACCTTCCATCCTTTTGAGGTGAAGAAAGACACAACATCAATGGGGCATGTTTTTTCTAATGTATCGGTCAGCTGAACACGGTTGTAGTCTACGAAGACGGTCAAGTTACTCAGTTTTTCTTTCGCAGCAAAAAGCGCTGCTTCGTGTACTTGTCCTTCTTGCATTTCCCCATCCCCTATTGAACAAAACACTTGTCCATTGTCACTTTTTTTGTTCGCTAATGCCATTCCACACGCAGCAGAAATCCCGACTCCCAATGGTCCCGTTCCGAAGAAAATCCCAGGAACATGACGCGTCACATGTCCTTCAAATGGTGATCCATATTGTCGGTATGTTTTAATGAGTTCGTCTTTATCGATGGCGCCCAGTTCTGCGAGAACAGAATAAACAGCCGGAGAAATGTGTCCGTTGGAGAACACCACCTTCTCATTCGTTGCAGAGAGTCTGAATGCGTAGAGTACTGTCAAGAAATCTAAGCAAGACAAAGATCCCCCTGGATGTCCTGATTGGGACGTCTTGAGCATCTGAAGCATTGTATGAATGCTCGCTTTCTTGAAGGTTGATAAGAATTCAAGTCGGTCTTTTCCGAGTTTGTCGGTGGCTTTGGGGAGAGTGTAGTCCATAAATATGAGGGAATAATTTCACGCGGATTGTAGCAAAATTAGTGAAGAGTTAATAGTTTAGAGTTAATAGAATTTTAAATTCCAACCCCGAGATTGGAAATATATCGAATATGTAAATTCAACCGTAGGCGCGGTCACGTGACCGCGCCTACAAAATATCCACACCCCGAAGGAAGAAGGCGGAAAATCTTATTGATCCGGTGGAATCCCGAAGTGCTGAAACAAAAACTCTGCCACTCGATGAAACGTTCCCGCAGCAGTTTCAGATCCCCATTGCGAAACTTTCGGTTTGTCATATTTAACAAGAATAACGAAAGCCGGATCTTTGATCGGACCAAATCCAGCAAAACTCGTAATCGTTGTTCCCACCCCTTCCAAAACCTTTCCGTGTTTATAGGTCTGAGATGTTCCCGTCTTTCCCATGATAGTATACCCCCATACCCGTGCCCCACGCGCGATTCCATTGTTTACAGCATTAAGGAGCATCGCTTTGATCTGATTGTACGTCTCGTCGGAAATTACTCGACGCACTTTTTCTGGTTGAAATTTACGTACTGATCCATCCGGAGACCTGACTTCTTCCACCAAAAGCGGTTTCATCAGATAGCCTCCATTAGCGAGAGAAGAAAATGACATTGCCATTTGTAATGCTGAAGAAGTCATTCCCTGTCCAAATCCTCGAGTCACCAACTCAGAAGCCTCCCAATCTTGCCAATATTCAAGCTGTCCTTCTGCTTCTCCATCAAGTTCAATGTCTGTGTACTGTCCAAATCCAAAATTATATAAATATTCGTACAACAACTTCGCTCCCATTTTTTGCGCAATAAAAGCAATTCCGGTATTGAGTGAGCGATTGAGTACCTCAATCATTGTTGTTCGTCCTGCATAAATTTCATCTGCATTTCGAATTTTAAACTCATCCACTTCTACCGGTTTCCAATCCATGTACGTCGTTTGTGGAGTGATCTCATCAGCATTGAGAGCTGCTGCCATCGTCAATGCCTTCACTACAGATCCAGGCTCATACACATCCGATACAACTTTATTTCGAAAGACCTCCGGTCCCCATTTATTGAAGTATCGGTAATACCGTCCTTTATCCACTGTCGTTGGAATTCTCTGATTAAAAAACTCATCTTCTCGATCAATTACTTCCTCCTCTGGAGAAATTTCATATCGCACAAAAGCTTTCCCAAAAGAATTGGGGTCAAATGTCGGCGCATGTGCCATCGCAAGGATTCGTCCAGTCTTGGGTTCAACGACAATCACCTGTCCAAAATCCGCATCAAACCGCACCGTATCTTCTTCCAAAATTCGTTCCACTTCTCCTTGTATAACCCGATCAATAGAAATCAAAACATCCGATCCATCAGTCGCTCGCTGAATCCCTGACCCTTTCCCCAAAATACGCTGTCCTCGTGTATTAATAGCTCCAAAGATCACGCCTTCTTGTCCCGACAATTCATGATCAAATCGTCCCTCAATCCCGTATTGCCCATCTCCAGTAGAATCTACAAATCCGAGAATTTGTGCTGCTAGACTCCGTTCCGGATAATATCGCCAGTGTTCGTCTCTCAATTGAATACCACGCAAAATATTTTTGTATCGCGGATTTGCGCGTAATTCTTGAATCTGTTCTGATACCTCCGGTACGATTTTATGTGTAACTTCCACATATCTCTTAGGCCGTCGTTCTAGTATTTTTTTAAGTTTCTTTTTATCAATATTAAGCAAAGGCGCCAATTGATCCGTCACTTCTTCAATAGAATAAATAGCTGTCGGGTCGGCAATCACATTACTTTCGACAACTTTAATTCCTGGCATCCGAAGTGCTTCGATGGTTTGTACGCGTGATTCGGAAACCTCTGTGGCAATCACCACTCGTCGACGTTCTATTTCAGAAAAAACATCCGCCAGTTCTTTGCTGTACGCTTCTATGGCAATTTTTTCCGACGGAGTCCATTTCTCAGGATCTGTTTCTATTAAGCATCCTTCAATCTTTTCGCAATGTGCGTGAATAAGGAGTGGCGCAAGAATTTGTGCTGCCATATTTGGATTTCCACGTTCTTGTTTATCAAGATCTTGTTTGGGATTAAACTCTGGATACGCCAAAATAAGCGGATCGACAAAGAGCATTTTAAGCGTGTTATTAGTCGCAAGTGGCGTTTCTTCGTCAGTGAGTCGGTTTTTTCGCACCATAATATTTCCTCGTTGCGCCGGAAGAATCGATCTCTTCTCATGTTGTGCACGCGCTTCCGCATAAAACTCATCGTATCGCAAAACTTGCAAGTCAAAAAGTCTCCCGGCAAAGAGTACAAACACCGCAATAAAAAGAATGCGTAAAACTCGAAGTCGTATGTCAAAAGGAGAAGACATTCCGCCAAATTGTAGAAAAAAAGGGGGGAATTACAAGGAATAAAAAACACTTGTCATCTTGGCTTGCCCAGGATCGCTTCAGTAATTTTCCTGTCCACAGAGTATTACGAAAAACCAACATTCGTTCCGTGCTAGCGCTTTTAACCTGTTCCCAATGAGTTAACCGATTCCGAACAAGCCGGAATGACATATTTAAATTCCCTTTTGTAAATCAAGCGACAATGACGATTCTTTTAAATTTCATTCTGTCGTAGAAGAAGATGAACTCTCTTCCTCTGAACTTTCCTCATTAGAAGAAGATTCTGTTTCTTTTTTGTCTCC
This sequence comes from uncultured Candidatus Peribacteria bacterium, assembly GCA_964509975.1. Lineage (GTDB taxonomy): Bacteria > Patescibacteriota > Gracilibacteria > UBA4473 > UBA4473 > CAZVBV01. Next base: position 14,496 of record CAZDZO010000010.1, on the reverse strand, counting down.
AAATTCTTCTTCTAACTCTTTTTCAAGTTGTGCTTGGAAAGCTTCCTCTTCCGCAAGTTTCTTTTTCAAATATTTAATCAATTCTTTTCGAGAATCTGGATTATTAATTTGAATGGGAGCGCGTGTTTTTTCAACATTTGGATCAACCCAAGGTAATCGATCATGTTCCCAAACTTCACTATTATGGATGTTCCGAGATTCTTTTTGTGCTTTTGCTCGTTTAAAAGACAAAGCAGTCCCTGTGTCTTGAAACGAATATCGAAGAGAATAACGACTCTTTTTATCTGTCCGCTGTTTTACCTCTGGAACATATCCAACCGTATTTTTTTCTTTCAAAGTTATATTGCGTCTTTCTGGCTTTTGAGTACCTGCTGAAGTTTTCATATCCGAGACATACGTCGACTTTCGATAATTCGTTGTTCTATAATTTTCAGCACCTCCTGTATGAATTTTTGAATTACGATCGGTGCGTACTGATTTTACCATTTGGAGATGATCCTCTGTATCTAAAGCGGAATATTGATATCCATGAAACACCTCGAATCCATTTCTGTTTTTGTACGTTTTTGCTTGTTTTGCAAATTTTGGTGTTGCTGGTAAAAATTCTTTTTCTTCCGTTGAAGAAGATTCTGTACTGTTTGTTTCCGTATTTTCTTCTACTATTTTTGTTGTCTCTGTCGTTTTTGTCGTTTCTGTCGTTTCTTTAATAATTGGTTTTATTCCTATTCGTCGTGGCATAGCTGGAATAAATTCTTTTTCCAAAGGTTTGCGAATGGAAATAAATGGTGCTTTTCGTGGAACTGCTGGAATAAATTCTTTTTGAGACACTGATGGTTTAATCCGTGGAACCGCGGGAACAAATTCTTTATTGGAAGACGGCGTCTCCTGAAATGATTCTGCTCTCAAAAGCGTTCCTGACAAAAAATGCTCTGGAATATCAAAGTACGCAATTCCATTCAGTGTCAAAACTGACGCACAGAGTACTCCGAAACTTTGTCTTATTTTCTGCTTCATGAAAAACGAATACTTCTCCTCATTATAACACAAAAAAACGGCTTCCACAAGGAGCTTCCGACAATAATTCAAACGTTAAGTTTTCGAACTTAAACGCAAGACTAGACAAAATTCAAAAAATTCTCATTATTTAACTAAAAATGACCCCTCTTCGCTACGATTTCGATATAGCCTTAGAAGAAATCTTGAACGATGTTCGAGGGTATTATCCAAAATTTGGAAAGAAAGAAGAAAAACTCATCTGTGATTCCTTTACCTATGGGCGTCGATTTTTTCACGGACATAAGCGAAAAAATGGCGACCCTTATTTCGCACATGCAACGGAAACCGCCAAAATTCTACTCGCGATTAAACCCGACATTGACACCATTATGGCGTGTTTCTTATACAATGTCATTCGGTACTCGGCTGAACCAATTGAAGAAATTGAACAAAAATTTGAAAAAGATGTGCGATTTATTTGTGAATGCATGAAAGAGATTTCTCAAATGCAATTGCTCAAAGAAAATCACCACGAACGACAATTTAAAAATATTCAAAAACTTCTCATTGTTATTTCTCGTGATATCCGAGTCTTATTCTTGAAACTTGCCGCGAGAATTCATAACCTCCAAACACTCGATTGTCTCCCCAAGGCTGCGCAAGAATCTCTTGCAAATGAAGCCTGTGAAATCTTTGCTCCTGTCGCCAATCAACTGGGGTTGTATGAATTCAAAGTCGCTATTGAAGACCTCTGTTTCAAACAGTTACACCCTCAAATTTATAAAACATTGCAAGAAGAAATTGCAGAAATAAAAAGAGAACAAAAAGCTTCCTGGAAACAAGCCGAAAAAGAAATTATTGAAACACTTGAAGCTGCACAAATAAAAGTTGTGAAAGTTATGGGGCGTCAAAAACATTTTTATTCTGTTTACAAGAAGATGAAACGAAAGAATTTTACTTCTTGTTCTGAAGTTTATGATCTCTTTGGACTTCGTGTACTAGTGAAAAGTGGAGACGATTGTTACCGATCCCTTGGAGCACTTCATGCCCGATGGAATCCCATGCCACATCGATTCAAAGATTATATTTCTGTGCCTAAACCAAATGGGTATCAGAGTTTACACACAACGTTGCTTGGACTCGCGAATAACAAATTCCCAACCGAAATCCAAATCAGAACACCGAAAATGGATTCTGATGCGGAACGTGGACCAGCTTGTCACTGGGCCTATAAAAAAGCAGGACACTCTTCTTTTGATGAAAACTACCTCCGACGAATGCAGTGGCTCCCAAAAGAAGCAGAAAAAGGAGAGAGTTCTCGAAACGAACGATTTCAAGAAATGTCCGAGAGCATTTTGGCAGACCGAATTTACGTCTTTACGCCGAGGGGGGATGTCGAAACACTTCCTGCTGGGTCAACGCCAGTGGATTTTGCGTATGCGGTTCATTCAAACATTGGTGACAGCTGTGTAGGAGCTCGTGTAAATGGAGTTATAAAACCCCTTGATTACAAACTCCAAAGTCGAGAAATTGTAGAAATCTTGACAAAAAAAGGACGACAACCAAATCCCGCATGGCTTGATTTTGTTCAATCTGTAAAAGCAAAAGAACGCATCAGAAGCTTTGTAAACAATAAACGAAAAGAAGAAACCAATGAAAAAGACTCAGCAAAAACAACTTCATCAAAAGTACGAGAAAAAATTTCTATTCAAAAAAGTAGTAAACGGATTGAACAACCCACTCGTATTCTTATTGGTGGGGAACGAAATATTCCGTTCAAAATTCCTGTTTGTTGTAAACCAAAAGCGGGCCAAAGTGTGATCGCGTATAAATCGAGAGGTCTTTTTTTCACAATTCACAAAGAAAATTGTGCACAACTCAAGCGTCTCAGTCCGGATCGTTTCCTTGAAGCTCATTTTGTGACTCCCAAAAAATTGGAAATTCAAGCCATTGAACGCATTGGACTCTCTCGTGATTACATGACCACTATCGCCAACCACGGACTGAATGTTGATCAACTTTCAACCCGTCATACGATTGATAAACAGAACAAAAATCACCGTATTTCTAATTGGAATTTTACAATAGAGGTTCGATCGGATGTGGAATTACAGAAACTGATAAAAGATCTTCAAGAAGTGCCGAATGTTTTGAAGGTAAAAGAACGGTAAATAATGAAAAAACATGTTGAACACATTTTTTGTTCAATAAAAACTTCCCCCCTGTCATCCCGACCGTAGCGGAGGGATCCCTTAGCCTGTAATCTCTTCAGTCAAATCTTTCCACACAGGATTCATATCTCTGATCAAGAATTCCTTCTTTTTTCGACTCCATCTCTTGAGTTGTTTTTCTCTGTCTATTGCGCCACTCACATCATTCCCCCATTCGTAATACACGAGCTTTTTACAATTATAATTTTTAGAAAATCCTTCAATATTTCCTGATTTATGTTCCAGCACTCGTCGAAGAAAATTATTGGTCACTCCAACATACAACGTCCCACTGTCACTTGCCATGATGTAAACATAATACTGTCGCTGGAGCATTGGAAGGGATCTCTCGACTTCGCTCGAGATGACAAAAGAGTGTGTTTTTTTTGAAAAACACAAATTGAAAAATTCATATTTTTTTAAGAAAACAATTTCTTCAAAATCCTTTTAAAACACTTGCTTAAACCCCGTTTTTCAGGTATAATAAGGGGAATAAATCGACATGAAAGAACTTCTTGAAAAATACATCGACAAATTTATGGAGGCTCCTTTGGAGCTTGCAATCCTTTCTGTAATTGCGATTGCAGGGATTTACTTTGTTTTCAAATTCGGACTGTTCCTCCTGAGGTATTTTGATCGAAGACGTGAATATGGAACTGATAAACTCGTACATTTGCGTATTACCTTACCCAGAAACGATTCAAAACTCGATAGAGAACAGCAAACCGAAAAAGACTTTCATGAACAAATTGGAAAAGCCGAACAGTTCTTCCGAGCACTTCATGAAACACGTGATTTGAATCTCTACAACATGATTTTCAAACGCATACTGTGGAATAAACCACAATTGTCATTCGAATTACAGATAGAGAAACGAGAACTTCGTTTTGTTGTGGTGTGTGATAAATATTACAAAAATATTATCCAAAAGCAGGTCACATCGTTTTATGAATCAGCAGAAATCGAACCCATCCCTATCGCTGATCAATTCAAACTCAAGACGAAAGGACATCACCTCAATGGATATCATCTCTTTACACAAGAGAATTTTTGTTATCCGATTCAAACCTATAAAAACATTGAGGAAGATTCCCTCAATCCGGTTGCCAATGCCTTCTCAAAACTTCAAGACGATGAGAAGGGGGTGATTCAATTTGTCCTACACCCCATAGCAGACAAATGGCAAAAATCCGCTCACAAGAAGGGAACCAAACTCTTTAAGGGAAAAGCGAAAAGTAAAGGTTTGAAAATCCCAATCATTGGACCACTTCTTCGGATTTTATGGCTTCCGTTTAAGATTCTCATAAAAGGATATGATCCCGCCGTTGATGGATCAGGAACCAATCAACCAGGTGCTTCAGGAGGAGATTCCTATGTGCGAATGTTACAGACCGATGAAGAGACGGCCAAAGCAATTGGAGAAAAAGCAGCGGAACCGGGATTTCGTACAACTGTTCGAGTGCTTGCGAGTTCTCCAAGCAAAGACCGTGTCCGAGAAATCCTTGATGGACTCTTTGTCGCGTTTAACGTGTTCGAAGGAAGGGGAACGAATCGATTTGAAAACTACCGAATCATTCCGATTAATGCCCTCAACGCACCGATTATTCATCATAACTTTAAATACCGATTGCCAGCGTTTTTGGAAAAACCATCCATCTTTAGTACCAGTGAATTGGCAACGATGTACCACTTCCCAGATGCCAGGTACAACAAAATCCCAACGATTAAATGGCTCGATTACAAAGTACTCGCGCCACCCATTAATTTACCTGCAGAAGGTGTGGTACTTGGGAAATCCGTTTATCGAGGAATTGAGAAAATGGTGAAATTCAAACGAGAAGACCGAACCAAGCACCAGTATATTGTTGGGAAATCCGGATCGGGTAAATCGGTGTTGCTCTGGAACCAAGCGGTTCAAGATATCACCAATGGGGAAGGAGTATGTGTGATTGATCCTCATGGAGATTTGATTGAGGACATTGTTGCATGCGTACCAAAGGAACGTGCAAAAGATGTTATCGTTTTTGATCCAGGGGATAAACAACGACCAATGGGGTTGAACTTATTGGATGTTAAAAGTGCAGAAGATCAAGATCGTGCGTCACTCGATGCAATGGAGATTTTTATTAAACTGTTCGGAAATGAAATCTTCGGTCCTCGTATTCAACACTATTTCCGAAATGGATGTTTGACGTTGATGGCAGATGAAGACGAAGGAGCCACCTTGATTGATATTCCCCGATTATTTATCGATGATGAATTTCAACGATATAAAGTAGCAAAGGTGAAGAACCCCGTCGTTAGAGCCTTCTGGGAACATGAAATGGCACAAACGGGACAGCGAGAAAAACAAGAAATGATTCCATACTTCACATCGAAATTTGGTCCGTTTGTGACGAATACCACGATGCGTAACATTATTGGACAAACCAAGTCTGCGTTTGATATTCGGGAGATAATGGATACGGGGAAAATTCTTTTGATTAATTTGTCGAAAGGAAAGATTGGAGGAATTAACGCCCAACTCTTGGGATTGATTTTGGTTTCAAAGATTAATATGGCCGCGATGGCACGAGGAGAAATGCCACGTGATCAACGAAAAGATTTCTATCTTTACGTGGATGAGTTTCAGAATTTTGCAACAGATACCTTTGCTTCAATTCTATCGGAAGCGCGAAAATACCGATTGAATTTAATCATGGCACATCAATATATTGCACAGCTCAGTGAAGGGAGTGGTGGAATCACTATCGGACAAAAAGACTCAAAGATTCGTGATGCCGTGTTCGGAAATGTAGGAACAATGATGAGTTTCAAAGTGGGAGCTGAAGACGGAGAATATTTGGAAAAAGAATATGCACCAGAACTTTCACAGCAAGATATTATCGGGATTTCTAACTACAAGGCGTACTTGAAATTGAACATTGATAATACGACTTCACGACCGTTCTCCTTGGAAACATTGTACGATCCATCAATAAAGAACGCCAAGATTGCGGAAATTATCAAGAAGTACTCACGTATGAAATACGGACGAAAGAAAGAATTTGTAGATGCAGAAATCGAAGCCCGAATGGGAATTGATAACTTAGCCGCTATTTCTGAAGCCGCCAAAAAAGACGTGACCGTGAATGATGAACTCTTAAAAGACAAGCCTGAAGCGGAGCATGTTGGAGAGGTTCAGATAAAAGATGTAGACAAAGCCATTCCAGAAGCAGCGAAGAAAGTGGCGCCAGCGGAAAAATAAACTGGGATCCGGATCCTATTTGATTTTTGGATCCGGATCCTTATTATTTTTGCAATGAAACACATTGCTCAAATTCTCGTCGATCACAACGTAGTCAAAATAAATTTCGAAAATCCTTTCACATGGGCCAGCGGAATCTCTTCTCCGATTTATTGTGACTGCCGAGAACTCATGTCGATTCCTGAAGCGCGCGATATTATCGTGGAGAATTTTTTAAAACTCATTAACGAGGAACAGTTGCCAACAGAGGTAATTTCAGGAACCGCTACAGCAGGCATTCCTTGGGCAAGTTTCGTCGCACAAACACTCAACACTCCCCTCCTCTATGTCCGAAGCAAACCAAAGGGGCATGGCGCTGGAAAAATGGTCGAAGGCCGATGCGAACACGGACAACATATTTTGGTGATTGAAGATGCGATCTCAACAGCCGGTTCGTCAATCCAGTCTACTAATGCACTCCGAGAAGAATTAGGAGCAACAGTGGAACATGTCCTTGCCATTTTTTCTTGGGACACACCGCAAAGTCATGAAAATGCCAAGAATGCGAATGTGATTTTGCACCCTTTAACACACTTTGAAGAGATCGTAGAAACCCTTTTTGCTTCTGGAAAAATAGACGACGCCGGGAAGGCTTCTCTGGAGCGGTTTCACAGCGATCCAGAAGGGTGGAAAAACTAAATTCATCGGATACGTATCCTATAAGTAAAAAGCACTTCAAAACAAATGCCTTTTTTTGCAACACAAAATAGGAGCATTTAAGGGGTTTTTTTTGGAGATCAACGCTTTTTCAGGCAAAATTCCTAGTAGAAAAAAAACCCATTTAACTCAGTTTCATGACCCCCAAAAGACCCTTTTTTTGGCTTACGAAAGGTCTCATCCTTGCGATGGGATTTCTGTATCTTTCTTCTGGTTTCGCGACTATAAGCGATGTCAGCGGAATTTCGACCAAGTCTGCCGGCAACCGGTTGCTCTATTCTGAGTTTAATACGTTGGTCGATACTGTCCGAAATTTATTCCACAATGACAACGATACGACCGGCGATCTTACCGATGACAAAATTGGAATCGGGGTAGCCGATCCACAGGCACAGCTAGATGTTGGGGAAACGACAGATCCTGTAGAAGAGGTTTGTCCAGCAGGATATATCCATGTTGATTATAACGATGATGAAACCATTGATAATGGAGAATGTTGGCGAGGAATGGTAATTAAAGAGGGAAAGTTCGGTGTGGGAACGGTGAGTCCGACAACGGCCATTGATATTTCAGGTGGTGCACTCACGGTTGATTCGGGTGGCACAAACACCATAGCGACATTTTCAAGTACTGATGACAAAGCTATTTTGTCACTTTCCGATAATGACACTGGAACGTATATAATCGCACAGGATGACTATCTCTCTCTGGGGGGAGCCGCAAATTTAAATACGGGGAACTTCAATATTCACAAAACTTCTGGAAAAGTAGGAATTGGAACGATTGCTCCAACCTACAAACTGCAAGTTGAAGGCACCACAAATGTGGGATATTTCAAAGGAACTTCAACCACGGCAGCAACCCCCATTGTGTATTTTGAAGATGGAAATTCAAATATGGGATTCTATGGAACCTCCGAAAGAATGAACATTGGACCTTACAGTGACCACGCACTAGCATTTGTAGGAAATGAAGGAGGTGAAACGCATATGTACATCAAGAACGATGGCTCTGTAGGTATCGGGACCACCTCTCCTGACAGACTTTTACATGTAGAAGAAACGGGCGCTTTGACTTCCTCTGCTGTTTCAGGGCTCAGACTAACGAGAACTACAACGGGAACACCTGCCACGGGACTGGGAACAGGAATTGGATTTGAAGTAGAAACGGCTGACGGAAACAACGAAATCCTTGGACTCATTGAAGGAATCTCAACCAATGTCACAGATACCACCGAAGCAGGAGCCCTCGTCTTCAAGACAATGACAGGTGGCGCTCTTGCCACAGAAAAAGCACGAATCACTGGAAGCGGAAATATTGAGCTCAGTACCGCCACGGGAAGTTTCGTTTTGCCATTACAAGATGATGCCACGACTCCATCTCTCAGTTTTGGTGATGGGGATTCTGGAATCTATGAGAGTGCTGATGATACACTAGAGATTTCTATTGCAGGTAGCTCGATCGGAAGCATTGATGCGACAACTGTACAAGTTGATACTCGACTTGCTATTGGAACGGGAACCAATACAAATGCAACGAGTGCTGGCGATCTCTATGTCGCGGGAAATTTAGAAGTGGATGGAGATGTTCAACTGGGAGACAACATGGTGCTCGATGATGTGACCGTCATGGGAACATTGGACGTACAAGGAGAAGTCTCTTTCAGTACTGGAGATCTTGATATGGCTACCAGTCGAGTTTTAAATATTGGATCAGCTAATACAGACTTTACCGCAACAGGTGGGCTGAACTTGGCCGATGATCTTGTTTTGGCGGGTGATCTCGATGTAAATGGAACCGCGAATGATATTGCCGGAACATTAAATCTTTCTGGAAATGCCCTCACTTCTTCTGGGGCGTTAACAGTAACGCCGGCATCTGGAAATAATTTCAATGTTGCGCTCGGAACAACAGGCGATTTCAAAGTAAATACCGATGACATTTATGTCGATACTTCTGCCAGCAAGGTAGGATTTGGAACCACTGCACCTGTGTCAATCGTAACCATTGATGGACAACTGGCCATTGCTGAAGATGTTTCTTCCGCTGATATTTCTGAAGGATATATTTTATTAGGAAAAAATGACTCTGAAACGAGAGGATCTGTAGAAGGCTGGGAATTTATTAAATTCGATCCCCTTCTCGGATCTGATGGGAAATTTGTATTCTCGGCTCCGATGGACATCTCAAGTTCCTCTCCAACCGGTATTACTTTCTTTGACAAAGACGATCCAAACAAAAGTGCGTCCATTGACTGGGATCCAGAAACAAATGAGATCTCCTTCAACTCTGGAACTACGAGTGTGGTGAAGTTTGATCAAGGCTCAACAAACTTTATTAAAAATGCCTCGTTTGAATCTGCCTTCCCAGAAGGCTGGATGAAAGTTGATTATACCACGGGAGCCCCTTCTATTATTTCAGAAACGGGAAAATCAAAATTTGGACTCAAAGCCTTGAGCGTTCTCGATGACAGTGCGACCGCTTCAAAAGGAATTACACAAGCCTTAGATAATTTTGCTCAACTCCGTGGAAAAAATGTGACCGCTTCTATTTGGGCACGAGCTGCCACAGGAACTGCAACTGCTTCTATGGGATTTGATGATGGCATCACAATGGAAACACGTCGTTTAAAAAACATTGAACTCACGGAAACCTACCAAAATTACAGTTTTACATTTCCGGTAAGTTTAACCGCAACGAAATTGGAATTCCAGCTCTTCGGCGCCTCTGGGGCTGGAGCCGACAATGCTACCGTGAACAATGTAGCCGTCTATTATGATGGGGTAACGGTTTCTCGAGGGTCGATGTCCATGGCCTTTCAACCACAACCGTTGCTTGATACCGGAGATCAAACTGTGTACGGAAACTTGACCGTGGGAGCTCATAAAAATCCTGCTGATTCTACTTCAACCTCAACACTTGCCTTCGGAACATTGTCTCCATCTTTCCAAGGCGCTGGAGAAAAACTTGAATGGCGTGGAGCTGCTTCACGATTTGAATTGTCGGACGAAGTTGCCATTCTCGGTGGAGGCGCAAGTGGAACTCCCGCTGCTGAAACAGACAAAGCACTACTCACGCTTGGTGCTCGAGGAATTTCTGCAGGAAATGCCCATGGAACTTATTTGGGATTAAATGCGCCACTTGCCTATTTGGGAGACCTTCTTCATTTACAAAAGAATGATACGACAAAACTCTTTATGAATAAACTCGGTCATTTGGGAATTGGCACCAAAACACCTTCCAAAACACTGGATGTTGCCGGAACCGTTAACGCTACTGGTGCTACAACACTTGAATCTACGCTCGAAGTAACCGGCAACTCTACTCTTGGCGGAACGGTAAATCTCGCCGGAAACACGTTGACCTCTTCTGGAGCCTTGACGGTAACGCCAAGTGCCGGGGAAGATTTAAATGTAGCCCTTTCTACAACAGGTGACTTTGTGGTTGCCACAGACGCGCTTTTTATTGATACCTCCGCAAGTAAAGTTGGTCTCGGCGATGCAACACCGACAGCGGGACTCACTATCGGAGACGATGCGACGAATGCCAATGCGACTGGTGTGGATGATCTCTATGTCAAAGGAAACTTCGAAGTCGACGGCGACGTCTGGCTGGGAGACAGTATGACCTTGGATGATGTAACGATTACCGGAGTCTTGGATGTTCAAGGAGAGATGGCAATGGGAAGTGGAGATCTTGATATGACGACGAATACGATTCTCAATATTGGAGCCGCTGGAACAGACTTCACTGCGACGGGTGGACTCACTCTCGCTGACGACCTCACCATTGGAACGAATAAATTATTTGTGGATGTAAGTGCCGGAAAAGTGGGTATTGGAAAAATAAATCCGGCAACCCCTCTTGATGTTGTGGGAACCGTAACCGCTACAGCCTTCATTGGAGATGGATCTGGACTCACGGGAATTAGTAATACGCTTTCTGATCTCAATGACACACTCATCACGACACCTGTTTCTGGTGCTTTCCTCAAATGGAATGGAACGAAGTGGATTGATGCGGGAATTGTTCCTGCTGACATTCCAACCGGAGTCGATGCCGCGAAGTTGGCGAATGGATCGGTAAGTAATACCGAATTTCAATATCTCAATGGTGTCACCTCCGCTATTCAAACACAGATTGATAGCAAAGAACCAAATATCACCATTCTTCCTCTTACAAAAGGAGGAACCGGCACCGCAACGGGATCGATTACCGGAAGTACCGCGCTTACTTTTACTGCTGGTGGAACGAATCAAAATGTAACTATCACTCCTTCTGGAACGGGAAAAACAATTTTAAATGGAAACGTCGGATTTGGGGTTGCCACTCCTACTGCAAAACTCAGTCTTCCCGCAGGAACAACTGCTGTAGGAGGCATTAATTTTGGTGGCGATACGACTCTTTACCGAGAATCAGCAAATTCTCTGAAGACCGATGACTCCTTTGTTGTTGGACAAAATCTTTATACACTTGGAAACATTGCTACAAATGGAAATTATTATGGAAACTCTGGAACCAATTCGATTCGATTTGCCAAACGAACCGATGGTACTGAATGGGCGCGTTTTATTGATGGAAAATTTGGTATTGGAACAAGCCTGCCAACCGCTACCTTTCATACAAAAGGAACGCTAAATACCGCCCTAACCGGAACGGTTTCTGTCACGGCAAGTGACACAGCCGTCACGGGAGCCGGCACAAAGTTCGATGAAGAACTTGCCGTAGGCAATGCCATAAAGATCGGAACAGAAACTTTTACCATCTCTGCCATCACAGATGCGACACACTTAACCCTTGACTCTGTGCACACAACCGGTGTTGCGGGAGTTGCTGCATTTACCGATCCAGTCATATTCAAACTTGACACAGGAGACAGCGTGAACACATTTATTGTTCAAGCTGATGGAAATGTCGGAATAGGAACCGATAGCCCAGAATTCGATCTAGATGTATATGGGACTGTTCGATTTCAAAGTGAATTAAAAAGAGGAAACAATAGGATTGTTGGAACTTCTTCTGGTAATGAATGGTTAGAACTTCATAAATTAGCAGGAGGAGTAATTGGTGCAAAAATAGATTCCCTTGGTGATTCGTACTTCAATGGTGGAAAAGTCGGTATCGGAGACACAACGCCAAAAGCTGGTCTCACTATCGGTGATGACACTCTTGCCACACACTCAACTGGTGCTGATGATTTGTATGTCAAAGGAAACTTGGAAGTCGACGGTGACGTCTGGCTCGGAGACAGCATGACTTTGGATGATGTGACCGTAACGGGAACGTTAGATATCCAAGGAGAAATGGCACTCTCGAGTGGAGACCTCAATTTAGAAAACAACATTATTACAAATATTGGAGCGGCAGGAACAGACTTCACCGCTACAGGTGGACTGAACTTGGCCGATGATTTAGTAGTGGATTCTACGGATCTGTTTGTAGATGTAAGTGCGAATACGGTCGGTATCGGCACCACAAATACCACCGGAAAACTCAATATTTCGAGTACTGGAGCAACTCCAACAATTTATAATCCTTCTGCAGGGAATGGACTCATTCTACGAGGTGATACCAGTGGTGGGCAATTGCGTATTGTATCCAATACCAATGCTTGGGCTGACAACCTAGCGACCACCTATTTTCAAACCAAGAACAATACAAATACCAATATGAGTTTCATGGGAGGAACCTATGGGGCTGATGCACCAATGAATCGATTACAATTAAATGCTGAATACACCACTATTACCAATAATGCTTATACTGATACTGCTGTACCAACGTCTGTCTTTGAAATCATTAATGACACGGCCACGCGAACGGGAATGCAAATTATAGGAGCCGCCTCTCAAACAGGCGATTACCTGCAAATTACGAGTAATGGTGGAACGGCAGGAGATCTTTTGACAGTGAAGAGTTCTGGAAAAGTAGGTATTGGAACAGTCACTCCAAGTACTCCCCTTCAGGTTGTTGGAACCGCAACGATTACAACCCTTCAAGGAGCAACTAATTCCGGCGGTGATCTTGCTTTGAAAGCAACTGGTGCCAACCTTACCTCGGGAAAAGTAAAAGTTTTGACACAGACCGCTTCTACCAGCACAACGACTGGAGCCTTTACAGTTGCAGGAGGCGCTGGAATTGCGGGGCAATTAAATACCGGTTCATTGAATGTGACCGGAAACACAGGTATCGGAACCTCAAGTCCAAATGCAAAACTTCATGTTTTGGGAACCAGTTCTCCTGACTTCATGCTTGAACAAAGTGGAAATGGATCCGCACAATTTAGTTTGAAAAATTCTGCTCGAGAATGGTGGATTCAAGCGGATAATGATCCTGATCGATTCTCTATTCAGGATAGAACCGCGGGGAATCAACCAAGATTGATTATTGATTCTGCGGGAAACACCAGCATTGGAGCACTTGATCCAACGGCTCGACTTCACACACAAGGAAATCTCTCCACTGCTTTAACCGGAACTGTCACCGTTACGGCCGCCTCAGCGGCTGTCGTGGGAACAGGCACGGCCTTTACAACGGCCTTATCTGTCGGAGATGCAATTAAAGTTGGTAGTGAAACATTTACGGTATCCGCCATTGCGGATGCCACACACCTTACACTGGATTCCAATCATGTTGCCGGCGCCACAGCCGCGACAGCTTACGCTGATTCAGCGTTATTAAAAATTGACACTGGAGATTCTGTGAACACATTTATTGTTCAATCAGATGGCAAGGTGGGAATTGGAACGGATAGTCCTGAGGCATTGTTCCATGTAATGAAAGGAAATTCTATTGGTTCATCGGGTTCTTTATCTATTGCAACATTAGAAAATAATGACCATGGATTTTTACAATTCTTGGTCCCTAATAATAAGCAAACTGGTTTTGATTTTGGAGATCCTGAAGATGCAAATGTTGGAAGAATTATTTATGACCATGTCGATAATGAAATGAAGTTTTATACAAACGCGTCAACTAGAATGATCATTGATTCTTCTGGATTTGTCGGTATCGGAGACACCTCTCCAAAGGCCGGTCTGACAATCGGAGATGATACTCTCGCCACACATTCTATCGGAGCCGATGATTTGTATGTCAAAGGAAACTTAGAAGTCGACGGAGACGTCTGGCTCGGAGATAGCATGACTTTGGATGATGTAACGATTACGGGAGTCCTTGATGTTCAGGGGGAAATGTCCTTGGGCAGTGGGGATTTGGATATGACAAATAATGCTATATTAAATATTGGAGCCGCAGGGACCGACTTCACTGCGACTGGTGGTCTCACTTTGGCAGATGACTTCAAAATAGATGCCACTGACTTCTTCGTTGATGTCAGTGCGAACA
>CAZDZO010000009.1:0-39956 GCA_964509975.1 uncultured Candidatus Peribacteria bacterium | reverse complement strand
TATGGTAAAATGTTAGAAATACTTAAAAATAACTCGCTGTTCTAGTCTTGACCCAAATTCAAAATGACTAACCTTAATTACGAAATCAAAACAGAGCGACTGTTGCTCCGTCCTTTACAAGACGGGGATGTGCCGAAGATGTTTGAGATTTTGCAAAAATATCCAGATATCACGAAGTTTATGACATTTGATCCACCTCAAAAAGAAGAAGAAACCAGAGCGTTTTTTGAAGCGAGTCAGAAATCTTTTCCTGAGGAACATATCCGGTGGGGGATTTTTTTAAAAGAGGAATTTATTGGAACGATTTCTTTTGATGATATCAAGAGGACTCGTAATGCCTGTAAATTGGATAAATCGGGAATGGGATATTGGTTGAATCCAGAGTACCATAATCAAGGAATCATGACTGAAGCAGGGAAAGCTTTATTAAAATTTGGATTTGAGAAATTACAACTCCATAAAGTAGTTATTGGGCATATTTCAGATAATACGGCTTCACAGAAAGTTATTGAAAAGATGGGGTTTCGATACATAGGAGAACACAAAAATCAATTTTTTCGATTTGAAAAATGGTGGAGTGAAAAGATATATGAAATAAATGCTGATGAATTTAAACAATGAAAAAATTTAAAATCCTTTCCAAAGAAAAACTCATAGAATCACAATACTGTCCAGTGGAGCGGCACGAGGTGGAATTTCCCGATGGGGGAAAAGGGGAATGGTTTGTGAATACATCCGCGGATGCGGTGATCGTTGTGCCGATTACAACGGAAGGAAAAGTTATTCTTCAAAAAAGTTATAAACATGGAGGTGGGGAAGAAGTCGTGGAATTCTGCGCAGGAATCATTGACGGGGGCGAAACGCCAGAGATTGCAGCAAAGAGAGAATTACAGGAAGAGACCGGATACAGAGTTGGTTCGCTTGAGAAGATAGGCGAGGTGTTCGCTAATCCCACGGGATCAAGCATGAAATACCACTTTTTTTTGGCTCGGGATTGTTCACTTAATGGAGCACAAGACCTCGATCCATCTGAGCAAATAGAGGTGTTTTTGGCAGAGAACTGGGTTTTGGCGGTTGAACTTCTTACAGACACACAAACGGTAACCTCAAGTGCGACGATTGCGGGGGTGGGGTTTGTGGATAAATATTTGTAAAAAACACCCCCTCATCCTCCAATTTAATTGGGGGATCCATTATCAATTTAGGGAAAGGGATCCCTCCGCTTCGGTCGGGATGACAAAAAAGGACTGGGTTCCCGCTTCTGCGGGAATGAGGATAATAAAAAAGTGTGACAATAATTTGACAAAAGTATCCATATGGATACATTTCCCGCGGTCAAAGACAGTTGGTGGACTTTGAGTCATAAACCCAACCGAGACAAATCAAATCGTTTCCCAGTAAAGTTCTGTACAGAAAGGAAACGGATATGTCTCAAGTCTTTGTCCCACAAAGACTTTTTTCAAAAAAATCATAATGGCAATATCACGAAGCACGAAATCGGATCAACTCGCTGTTCTTGAAGCAAAATTCAAGGAGGCGAAGGGAGTAGCATTCATTACCTTTAATGAATTGACGGTAGAAGAAGCTCAAGTAATGCGACGAGGTCTTCGAGCTGATGGTATGAGCTACACAGTTATCAAGAAAACATTGATGGCTTTGGCAGCAAAAAATACCGGACTTCCAGAAGTAAACGTTGATGACCTAGAGGGAGCAGTCGCTGTGATTGTTTCTCCAACGGATGAAATCGCGCCAGCTGCTTCAATCAAGAAGTACATGGCTGAATTTTTTGACAAAGAAACAAAGACTTCAAAAGTAGGTTACGCGGGATCAATTTTCGAAGGAAAATTTTGTGACGTGGCAGCAACGGCAATTATTGCTGAAACGCCAAGTCGAGAAGAATCTCTCGCAAAAATTGTTGGAATGCTTAAATCTGGTCCTCAAAAATTGCACAATGTATTTGGTTCTGGATTCCAGAAACTTTTCAATGTGCTGGAAAACGCGGAAAAATTCGCGTCTTAATTTGTTTTTAATTTTTTTATTCTTAAATACCCCATATCATGTCTGAAGAGACTACAACCGATATCAAGCTCAGCGCAGGTGAGCAAAAAGTGGTGGACGCAATCGAAAAACTTACGGTTGTGGAAGCTAACAACGTAGCAAAGTACTTTGAAGAAAAGTACGGAATTAGTGCAGCAGCACCAGTCGTTGCAGCGGCAGCAGGAGCAGCACCAGCAGAAGAAGAAGCAGCTGCTAAATCTTCTTACAACGTAGTTTTGAAAGACTGCGGATCACAAAAGATCGCTGTGATCAAAGTAGTTCGTGAAATAACAGGTCTTGGACTTGGTGAAGCGAAAACTTTGGCTGAATCAGGAGGAACAATCAAAGAAGATGTGAAGACAGAAGAAGCAGAAGAAATGAAAAAGAAATTCGAAGAAGCAGGAGCGACTGTTGAATTGAGCTAAATTTTCTTACGAAATAAATAATTGCAGGCGAGGTCACGTGACCTCACCTGCTTTGATATTATTGATTTTTTATCGCAACGAGGTACAAAGATTTCACAATGCTTGATATTCAAACAGGAGAAACGAATCAAATTTTACGCACCAAGTGCGAACCAGTCACGCTATTCGATGAATCCCTCAAGTTATTCATCCTGGAAATGGAAGAAACGATGCTTGCGGAGGATCCAAAAACAGGAATTCGTGGAGTGGGACTTGCGGGAAATCAAGTTGGGGAAGGAAAACGGGTTTTATTAATCACACAAAATGTTGGCACACGAAAAAAAACAAAAATATTGGCGATGGTGAATCCGGAAATTATAAAACTTTCAAAAAAAGAAGTGACCATGGAAGAAGGTTGTCTCAGTCTCCCAGGGCAATTTGCCAAAATTTCTCGTCCAGCGAAGGTGAAAGTAAAATGGCAAACGGTGGAAGGCAACTGGTGTGAAAAAAAACTCGATAAATGGGATGCTCGGATATTCCTTCACGAGTACGACCACTTGGAGGGAATTCTTTTTACGGATTATTTGAAGAAATAAGTTCGCTCTCTTTTTCGGAGAGAGTTAGAGAAAGGGCCCTCTCCTTAGTCCTCTCACAGAGGGAGAGGAAATATATTGATAAATCCTTCTTTTTTGTTACTCTCCACACGATTAAAATCTCCCTATGAAATTAGGTCCAAAAAACGCTCCCCGAAAAACAAACCCTTTTAAATATTTACTCGTTATTGCGCTCATTGGAGCCAGTCTTGCTCTTCTCTTTCCAGGGAATGAAGATCTTTTTTCTCAAACCAAAATAGAAGAAATTTCGCTCACAGCAATGCAGGATAAATATTCGAAAGATGAACTCAAAACAATTGAAATTAAAGATAACACGATTACGGCAGAAACGATTGATGGAGTGTTTTTGAAAACATCAAAAGAAGCCTCAAGTAATATTGCAGACTTGGGATTAAATGATCTGGGGAAAAATACGTCTGTGACAATTATTGATACATCTGGAAACAGATTATGGATGAATATTTTGATCGGAGTAGCACCATTTTTATTGCTTATTGGATTTCTTATTTTCATCTCTCGTCGTGCTAGTGCTATGGGTGGCGGTGGTGGAGAAGGGGGACCATTTGGATTTGGGAAATCAAAAGCAAAAGTCTATGACAAAACAAAATACAATACGCGATTTTCAGACGTTGCCGGAGCTACCGAAGCTAAAGAAGAAGTGGTGGAGGTTGTGGACTTTCTCAAGCGTCCACAAAAATACCGAAAGATGGGTGCCAAAACACCAAAGGGAATTCTTTTGGTTGGAGCGCCAGGAACAGGAAAAACGCTTCTGGCTCGAGCGATTGCAGGAGAAGCCGGTGTGCCATTTTTCTCAGTATCAGGATCAGAATTTGTGGAAATGTTCGTAGGAGTGGGAGCGTCACGTGTGCGTGACCTCTTTAAAACCGCTAAACGAAATGCGCCAGCGATTATTTTTATTGATGAAATTGATGCGATTGGAAAACAACGAGGAAACGGAATGGGAGGAGGACATGATGAACGAGAGCAGACTTTGAATCAGATTTTGACGGAGTTGGACGGGTTCGAATCGGGCACTTCTTTGATTGTCATCGCGGCCACAAATCGACCAGATGTGCTGGACAAGGCGCTTCTCAGGCCAGGACGATTCGACCGACGAGTTCATATTGATTTGCCAGACATGGAGGCACGATTGCAAATTCTCGATCTTCACGCGAAGAATAAAACCTTTGCGAAGGGGGCGAATTTAAAAAAGATTGCTTCTAAGACAGTTGGATTTTCTGGCGCTGATCTTGAAAACGTGCTCAACGAAGCCGCTATCTTGGCAGTGAAACAACGACAGAAATCTATTACGCATGACGATATGGAAAACGCTGTGGAAAAAGTTTCCATGGGACCAGAACGAAAATCTCGACGGATTACACAGCCAGAACGGGAGATTATTGCTCATCATGAAGTTGGACACGCGCTTGCGGGACATTTCACTGAAACCTGCGAACCGGTTCACAAAATTTCTGTCATTTCTCGAGGATCAGCATTGGGAGTGACGTGGTTCTTGCCTGAGGAAGATAAATACCTTGCGAGCGAACAGAAGATGAAAGATGAGATGGTCTCTCTGCATGGAGGACGAATTGCAGAACGACTTATGT
The DNA here is from genome assembly GCA_964509975.1 of uncultured Candidatus Peribacteria bacterium. Lineage (GTDB taxonomy): Bacteria > Patescibacteriota > Gracilibacteria > UBA4473 > UBA4473 > CAZVBV01. The sequence goes on along the minus strand of CAZDZO010000009.1, from coordinate 35,294 downwards.
TTGGTCAGACGACATCAGGGGCTTCTAACGACCTCGAACGGATCTCACGCATTGCGAGAGGAATGGTGATGACGTATGGGATGGCGGACGGGAAGAAGGTAGGGCCAGTTGTCTTTGCGGAGAAATCAAAAGGATTTGCGGGGATGGATTTTCATGAGAAAGATTTCTCAGAAGAAACCGCACGAGCGATTGACGAAGAAGTGCACCGATTAGTTTTGGAAGCCGAAGCGAACTGTGAAATCACGCTCAAGAAGCACTTGCCACTGCTTAAGAAAATCGCGAAAGACTTGCTCGAAAAAGAGAATATTTCGAGAGACGAGTTCTTGGAGTATTTTAAGGGATAAAAGAAATTGTTAAATTCCTTTGTCATCCCGACCCCCCGATCGGAGTCTGGGGCAGGCTCTGTGGAAGGATCTCTTAGTCTGTAAGTATGTTAATAGACCTTCTTCACAGAGGATTTATATTCTTTATGAGTATTCAATGAGAACAGGAGTGTTGGAAGGGATTCCTCTGTTCCGCTGCGCTCCAATCGGACTGACAAGAGAGAGTATTGACTTCTTTGTCAAAAAGGAGTAATAACGCATTTGTAAAACATGCTTTTAGTTTTTTTAAACGGTATGTTTTCTGCTATTTAACAGAACGGAAGGAATAAGATTTCATGGTTTTCTTTTTACTCTTGTGTGAGGGGAGGAGCATGGAATCTTAAATTATTTACTAAAAATCAAATTTAAAAAGGAGACATTATGGAAACACGTGACAGTCAAAAAACAGAAACAGTAGTCAAGGAAAAAAAGAAATTAACTTGGGAAGTTATCGCATTCCTAATAGCAGCATTATTCGCAGGACTCGCTTTGGTGTTCATGCTTTTGCTTTTGAAAGAGCAAAATAATCATGAAGAAACAGAAAAGGAGCTCACGGAAAAAGAAGCTTTGAACGAGAGGTACGTTAAGGCAAACGCAGATTATGCGATAGCCTATCCAAAATTAAAAAAGGAAGGTGAAAGAAAGGATGAGTTGTTACTGCAAGCCAGTAAGAAAATCAATGCTTGGAAAAATCAGGCATCAACAAACACCAAGTCCGGTCAAGAGAAGTTGGATGAATTGAAAATAATTCATTCTGCTGAAGTTAAGAAAATTACCGGAGAAAAAGATTCTCTGCAGTTGCAAGTGAATTCACTTCAATCCGATTTTGAATTGGAGCAAATTCGTTACGAAACACTTCAGGGATTGGCGGAAGAGGATGCTGATAAGGTAGCTTTTTACGAAGAGAACTATCCAATAGTTGTGAGAAGGGATTCGCTTAATACACAGACATTGGATCAAATATTCAGTGGTCGATGGAATTGGTTGACGAGAAAATGGATTGATCAAAGTCCAATAATATTTCTTTATCCAGATCCAGAAAGTGATAAGGAGGAATCTTACGAGTATTCATTGACTGAGAAAGGGGCGAGGTTTTTTAGAGACAAGAAGAAATAATCCTTCCAGATGTTATTAAAGCAAAGAGTCCTGCCAATACGTGCGGGGCTCTTACTTTATGCAGATTTAAAAGGAAAACTTGAATTTTTTAGAAAAATACTTATCTTGCCCCTGTTCTATTCATTTTCGATATCGGGGTGTAGCTCAGTTGGCTAGAGTGCGCGGTTTGGGACCGTGAGGTCGGAGGTTCGAGTCCTCTCACCCCGACCATTAATACAGTGATAGAAAGGCATAAGCCTTTTTTACTGTATCAAAAATGAGGACTCAGTGACCCCACGGCCTGGCAGTGAGTTCTCGGGTGTTGCCGTCAGGGTCATTTCAAAATGTCTTTTTTGAGTTATAGAAACAAATTTCAAAAAGCATGACCGCACGGCAAAACCGTAGGGTTGTTGAAATATTTAGAAATGTATAAATTCTTTCGGACAAAAAACTAGGATTTATTTTTATCCCACAAACTTATCATTAGTGTTCTTTTTTTCTTTAAAATTTTAGGATTATCTTTGTTTCTCAAGTAGAAATCATTTAAAGCTCTCTCATGTTTTTCCTCACTGGTCATAAGGGATGCCTTTTTGCGACCCAACCTACGAGGCATTCTTTTATTGTCTCTTAAAAATGCAATGATGATATCAGTTGTTTTTTCCAATTGGTCTTTAATTTTGTCTCTATTTACAACACTGGCTGTTTTGTTCCATAACGTTGTCACTTCCTTTCTTTTTTCCTTTGAAATTTTAGGATGATTTTTGTTCCTTATATAGAAATCATATAGAGATCTTTCATGTTTTTCCTCACTAGTCATGAGCGAAACTTTTTTATTTGGAAAATTAAAAGGATTTCTTCCATTTTTAGCTATAAATTCAAGAATGGCATCTACAGTTTCTTCCAATTGATCTTTATATATCAAAATTGCTGCTTTATCCCATAAAGCTGTCATTTCTTTTCTTTTTTTCTTTGAAATTTTAGGATTATCTTTTCGCCCTCTATAGAAATTATTTAAAGATCTTTCATGTTTTTCTTCGTTGGTCATATCGGTTGCCTTTTTTTGAGGAAAACCAGAGGGGATTTTATTGTGATCTCGAATAAACTTGATAACCAGATTGGCCTTTTCTTCCATTGTATGAGAACTCCACTCCTCAGAATGGGAATTTAACGACTCCCACAACTCTACCATTCCTTCTCTTTTTTCTTGTGAGATTTCAGGATTGTCTTTGTTTGTTTTATAAAAATAATATAAGGCGCTTTCATTTTTTATATCAGTTGTTTTCTTTTTAGAGGAGCTAGTTGTGGATGGGATCCTTTTGTTTTGTTTCATGAATTCAATAAGTTTGTCTACTTTTTCTTGTAGGGTGAATTTACTCCATTCACTTTCTTTGATCTTGAATTCTTCCCATAATTTGGTCATTTCTTCTCTTTTCTCTAATGGGATTTTGGGGCTATTTTCACTTGTTCTATAAAATCCCACCAATATTTTTTCTTTTTTGCTTTTGCCACGAGGTGAAGGTATCCTGCCATGTTTCTTTATAAATTGAATAAGAATATCAGCTTTTTTTTCAGGATTAATATTGCTCCATCTGTTCGATTTTTGACTTAATTGGTTCCATAATTTCACAGCCCTCTCTTTTGTTTCTTTTGGGATTTTAACATCATTCTTCTTGTTCCCATTGTTTAGATAAAGAGTGCTTAAGCTCATTTCAAGTTTTTCTTCTTTGGTCATATCCTCAGCTTTCTTTTTCGCTTGGATGGGGAGACGTTTCTTTTCTTCCATGAATTTAATAAGAATTTCAAATTTTTCTTTTAAAGAATAGAAACTCCATTCATTAACCCGAGGGCTTAATTGGTTCCACAATTCTGTCATTTTGTTTCTTCTTTTTTGTGGAATCTTGGAATTATCTTTATTTGTCCTATAAAATCCGACCAACTTTCTCTCAAATCTTTCCTCTTCAGTCAGATCGATGGCTTTTTTTTCTTGATAAAGAATTGGGATTTTATTATTTTCTTCAAGAAATTTAATGAGAGCTTCAACATTTTTATTTAAGACCTTTTGCATTTGCCTATCAGAATGAGGACTTAGCTGTTCCCATAATTTTTGTATTTTTTCTCTTCTTTCATGTGAAATTCTTAGGTCGTTTTTATGTTCTACATACAGTTTGTATAAAGATCTTTCATGTTTTTCTTCTTGGCTTAAATCTGCCATCTTTTTACTAGAATAAAAAGATGGGATTTTTTTGTTTTCCTCAATAAATTTTATAAGAACATCAGCTTCTTTATTTAGATCTCTTTTTTCTATCTTTTCTTCAGTTAGTTTAGCACCCTCCTTAGCATTTCTTACATCTCCTCCTTTAATTCTCATGCTTGTAAGATATTCCTCAATAATTTTTTTCCAATCCTCTCTTGTTGAAACATCTGATGGCATTGCTAACCAATTAATATTTTCATCTGGCCTCAAGTCATCTATTTTTCTTGATTTCGCATATTTTTGCCAATCACTTAATGGTAAAAAATAAGTGGCCTTTCCATATTCATTGGCTACTGCCATTGCACAGTTATATTCTGGTATAAAAAAGATCACATACGACTCTGTCTTATCTTTTCTTTCTAAAGATGGTCTTACTGTAAAATCGGTTTTTAACTCTTTAAGAGTTATAATTGTCCAATATTTTCTCGGAAAATTAGCAGGATGATCATTTTCCTTTTGATTTTGTACGCTCTCTTTCGTGTCACTCGTTTTAACAAAAGGACTTCCAGAGGGAAATACCTCAAAAGAAATTTCTTCTCCTAATACGTTAATAATTTCAAATCCTCCCATAATGGCTCGTCTAATTGAACTGAGTTTCTCATAAAAAAATTCTTCCTTTTGTGGATCGTTAGCTAAAAGAGAATCTACCTTTGAACGAAAAGTTTTTTCTAGTGTAGAAAAATTTTCCACAAATCTCAGGGAATCAATATTTCCCTTTTTTATGAAATCATTAAGCATTTCCTCAACCCATTTTAGAAGTTTTTCTCTTAATGATTCGTCAACACCAATACTCTCCAGAGCTTGTATCTGTTCGGATTGTATTAGATTTATTTGAGAATCCTCCATCTTCTTATTATATAACAAGAGCGAGGACAAGTCAATCACCTTGACTCTCCAAAAATCCATCCCTAGAATAAAAGAGCCGTAGGGTCATTGAGTTCTTTTCCTGACTTTCTTCTCAAATCGAGTTAATCCGCTTGTATAAGGGCACAAACCGCCCTTAAGATGGGTTAAGACGCTTTGGGACCGTGAGGTCGGAGGTTCGAGTCCTCTCACCCCGACCAGTATAAAAAGATTGGTTTATCCCTTGTGGATAAAACAGGCTTTTTAAATTTGATTCGAGAGAGGACGAGAACCGTTTTTTGCAGAGCAAAAAGGTTCGTTCCAAGGAAGTGAGAAATCAAGCGCCCAAAGGGCATTTGAGTTTCGAGCGCCTCGTCGGACGGCCCGAACGAAGTGAGCGGCAGAATCCTCTCACCCCGACCATTAAAAACATTCACATGTGGTTCAGGACACAGCCTTGAACCTGCCGAGGGAGAAGTCCTCTCAAAAAAAAGAATTTTTGTCGACGGGGTTCCCCCGCAGTGCGGGGGAATGAGGGGAGAGTTTTTGTATTTCTTTATACATCAATTCAACTTGATTTTTCCCCTCAATTTGGACACAATCGCCCCCGATGAAAAAGCAAAAGAAAAACCCGCAACGACAACGACAGCTCTTTTTTATGGGAGCCATTCTTTTTTTGATCGGCATGGCAGGGATTTTTCTTTGGGTGCAGACTTATATGGGTGGGAAACTTGATCATTTCTTTGCGTCTGACACAGCATTGCTTATGGAAGTGTCGGTGAGTGGGGATACACAGAGCACACTCAATCATATCTTTCCAGAGGCTGATTTTGTGACGTTGTTTGACGGACTGGCTTCCAATTACTTTTCGATTGATTTCGAAGAAGACGTAACGCCTTGGATTGGAGGGAAGGCCGGTGTGGCGATATTTGAGAAAGGGGATTTTGTGATTGCGGCAAAGATGCGGAGTCGAGCTAAAACGGAGAAGTTTTTGAATAAATTTAAATTGCCGACGGAGGTATTTGAAAAGAAAGTGGTTCGCGGAGGAGAAATCTGGACACCAGCGTTTTCTTCTAATATTGCGGTGGGGTTCTATAAAGGATTTGTGCTTTTTTCTACGTCTAAAGACCGACTTGAACAAAACTTCCTTGCTACCGAGAAAATTGCGGATGTAGAGAATTACCGCAAAGTACAAGCTGATCTTCCGAAGTCTGCATTCTTTTCGTTGTATGCAGATACAGAGAAGATGGTTGATTTTTTGGCGGATAGTGAAAAGATTTCCGCACAAAAGCCATTGCTTCAATCAGTAGCACAGAGTTTGCCAGCGATTGGTGTGCGGGCCAAAATGAAAGAACGAGAAGTAATGATCTATTCAAAGATTCTCAGTCATGAAGGCGTTTTTGCAGAGCAGAGTCTTCCTCGGAAAAATAATCAAATGATGCCGGAATTGGCACAGTTTGTGTCACAAGATACTTTGTTTTTTATGAATGGAACCGATATTTATACAAAGTATTTGCACACAAAAGATTTCTTGGCACAATTTCATCCGCAGTTTTCTGTTATTTTTGACGGAGTTTTGCGAGCAAAATCACGAGAAATATTTGGAGAAAAGTTCGATTTTGAAAAAGATTTTTTGTCTCAAATGCACGGGCAATATGCGGTGGTCCTGGATTTCGAAAATGCACTCCAGCCATTTGTGAATTTCACATTGGTGACGGGATTCGGAAGTGCAGATACCGAGCAAAATATGGCACAATTGCAAGATGTGATTCACTTCGCACAACGGCAGTTTTCCACACAAGTAGAAGAAGTGATACTTCCGGATGGAACGAAGAGAGAAGAACTGACTGCCATCGATCAAAAAGAAATTCCGATTCAAAAAATTGAAGAAGGGGAGCAGTTTTATTTCACTGCCAAAAACCCAACTGATGCGGATAAGAAATTTTCATATGGATTTTTGGATGGGTACTTTGTGTTTTCTACACATGAAACAGGAGTAAAATCAGTCTTCTCATCTCACGCGAATCCAGACAGCAGTTTGACCAATAATGCCGATTTCCGAGAAAGTATCCTTTTCAGATACTCCCCATCCGGGAGTTATGGATTTTTCAATATGGCGAAGTTCATCTCTGCAATAGAACTCGTTTCTGATACCGAGAATGAGTGGCGATCAGTGATGACACAGTTCCTCCGATCAAATGTTCGAAACATTACCTTTGCCAAAAAAGTGTTCCCAGAAGAAATCTTTTGGACGGCGACGCTTTTTTCCCGATAATAGAAACAGATGACTCCCATTTTATTTTCGCTTTTGGCGGTAGCTCCATCAATGATGAATGTGCCAGCAGTGCTACAATTTCAAACGCGTCCGTGGGAGAAGGAAGAAACATCTTCGATTGAGGTCCTGATTCCTTCTTGGACAGAAGGGCTAGGATTTACCGTGCGAGAAAAAACAGAAATAAAAGTAGGAGACTTGATTCGGGCGGTTGTCAAAAATCCGCTCACAGGAGAAAATCTTTCTGAAAGCAAAGAGACCCGTGTTCCGTATTAATTTATACGCATGAAGTTTCGTGGAATAGTCGTCAATGGTGTTGGAGTAGGGGCAAAGTTCGGGATTGCGACAGCAAATCTGTCGGTAGAAAAAACACCCTCAAGAATGACAGAGGGGGTTTATTTTGTGCAGGCGTCTTTTGATACCGATACGCGGAATGGATTATTGCATTTTGGGCCAAGAAAGACGTTTGGAGCGGAGAGTACAGTTGAAATCCATTTATTGGATACGGATGAGGATTTGTATGGAAAAGAGCTCGAGATACTCATTCTCAGACGAGAGCGAGATATTGAACAGTTTCAAAATGCCGATGCACTTTTTACGCAAGTAGAAAAAGATATTATTCGAGCACGGAAATTTTTTATCCGAGGATCGATTCTTCAGCAATGGGATGAGATAGGTGAGGGAGAACGTGAGAGACTGAGAGAGGGAACTCTTGAACAAATTCAAGAGAATGAAGTGTTTCAAAAAGCACAGAATATTTATGTGTATGCACCCTTGGAGGGAGAGATATTCTTTGTACAAAAAATGTGTTCAACAAATAAAGGAAAAACGTTTTATTTCCCCCGTATTCATGAAGGGGAAATGATATTTTGCGTTTCCAAATGGGGCGATCTTCGTCCGGGAAAATTTGGAATATTTGAACCACAAAAATGTACTGTTTCGGCTTCTCAAAAACCTGATCTCGTCTTTGTTCCAGCAGTTGCTGTTGATGCTCGTAATCATCGACTTGGACGAGGGGGAGGATTTTATGATCGTTTTCTTAAAGATTTCACAGGACCTACTATTACCGTGGTACCCAAATTTGCGGTTGTTGAAACACTGCCCACGGAAGAGCATGATAGGAAAGTGGAGGAGATTATTGAGGTGTGAAAAATCATTCCCTCCTCCTTGGGGGAGGGTTAGGGAGAGGGATTTTAAAACACCCTCACTCTCGGTCTCTCTCCCAGAGGGAGAGAGAAGGAAAATAAAAAAACCCACAGAAGAACTCGTCTTCCGTGGGTACAAATAAAATCTTTTTTCAAAAATCAAAAAACCGAAAGGATTAAAAATTTATCTACTCCCACCTTGTGGGACAGATGAATTCCTGGTAAGAGGAATCCTTTTTCAACCATGGTATATGTGAAAATCCTTTTGTTCGGCTGGGTCATCACTTCCATTTGCATTCTTAAATCTTTAGATAAAATTTTGATTTTGTTTCTGAGTTCTCACTACAGATACGCTGTAGTACCGACCTCTGTTTGATGCATCTTAGTTGTTGTTAGACCATGGATTCAATTTACTACAGTACATAATAAATCTATTCCTAGCGTTTGAGCCAGGAATCTAGACTGACTTGCAATCTACATTCCTAACTCAAATCGTTTTGATATTTTGTGAAAGATCGTGCTGTTTCATTGCAGTCAGAAAAGTTTCTGCGACAACAAAAATCAGTGCGCATATATTGCATTGTCCGATGAGAAAGTCAAGGGCGTGGAGGAGGTTATTGAGGTGTGAAAAATCATTCCCTCATTCCCCTGAACAGGGGACCCCAGTAGGAGAGAATTCCTATTATTTCCTATTGGAATATTTTATTGACGGGGTTCCTGCCTCCGCAGGAATGAGGGGGGTGACGGGGCGGGATGAGGAAAAAAAGTCCAAGAACTTGTGCTCTTAGACTTTTAAACTCTTTAACTTTTAAACTGTTTCCTTATTTCTTCAAAAACTTCGCCACAGCTTTCACTACAGATTCTGCTTGTTCGATGGTAATTCCAATTTCAGCCAAGTCTTTGGCTTTCATTCCTTCGAATTGTTTGATCTGTGAGAGACCGAGTTCAGTCAATGTTGTAATAATATCTTCTTCAACTCCTTCGAGTTTATCGATGGTAACTTTTTCAGATATCTCTTTGACCACTTTCTTGTCTTTTGTTACAGGTGCTTTTGCAGATTCGTCTTCTTCGATTGGTCCATCAAAGGTAATGACGTCTACTTGCATTCCGATAAGATGCCCAGCGAGTCTGACGTTTTGTCCTCCTCGGCCAATGGCAACGGCTCGTTCTTCTTCTCGTACATAAATTTTTACACGATCTTCTTTTTGTTCGCCTTTGAAAAATTCAACTTTTGCGATCTTTGCCGGAGCAAGAGCGGCGATAAGAAGTTTCTTGGGATCTTCATAGTTTTGGATGATGTCTAATCGTTCATCACCAACTTCTTCCATTACCGTATTAATTCGTGAACCTCGTTGTCCTACGAATGCTCCTACAGGATCGACAGATTGATCGTCAGATTCTACAGCGATTTTACATCGCACGCCTGGTTCTCGTGCCATCTTGGCAACGTACACCACGCCTTCACGCATTTCTGGAATTTCTTGTTCAAAGAGTGCCTCGATAAATTCTCGACTGGTTCGTGTAATTCGAAGCTGAGGTCCTTTTGGAGTGAGTTCAACCTTATCGAGGTACACACGCATTCGTTGTCCTGTAAAGAAGTTCTCTCCAGGAATTTGTGCTCGTGAATAGAGCATTGTTGTAATTCCATCGATATCGAGCAATGCACAATCACGATCTGTTTTTTGAACACGAGCCGTGAGCAATTCTCCTTCTCTGTCTTTAAATTTCTGGAATAACATTTCTCGTTCTGCTTCTTGCAGTTTCTGGCTAATCACATGTTTCGCCGTTTGAGCGGCAATTCGTCCAAACGCTTCATGTGGTGGAACAGGGACAAATACAGATTCTCCCATCTTTACATCGGGACGAATTTTTTTTGCATCTTTTTCCGTAATATCAATTTCTATATCTTCTACTTTTTTTACCACGGTGCGTACTTCAAAAATTCGCATTTCAGAAATATCATCTCCAAGGTGTACTTGAATTTGTTGGCCGGCTGTTCCAAAATCTTTTTTGTAAGCAATCGCGATAGCGTTTTGGATTGCTTCAATTACGGTATCTGGATCGAGATTTTTCTCTGCACAGAGTTGATTAATGGCGGCCTGAAGATGACTTTGCATGGAATGTGATTAAAAAGAATTTCCAAAAAAATCGACGATTCCTAATAAAGAAATCATCAATTTCAGCTGGATTTTGCTCTTTGGGAAAAAATTGTCAAGAAAAAAGTTAAAAAGTCCTTTTAACTTCCTCCCCTGGCAGGGGAGGTGCGGTGGGGTATTGATAAAAAATATACCCCCTCTAACTCCCCCTGCAATGGGGAGAACCTTTAAAAAGCTTCGACAAATTCTCGCAAAGCTTTTTCTGGATCTTCAGCTTTGGTAATCGCTGTTGCCACGAGAAATCCTTTTGCACCGAGGCTTAAAGATACTTTTACATCTTCGACAGAATTAATTCCCGCTCCTACGAGCACAGGGATTCCACCAGAAACTTTTACAGAATCTTCGATGGATTGTGGTTTTGCTGTCGCAACAGAGGCGCCTGTTGATCCAATCAACTCCGGGGGTTCAAAGGCAAGACAATCAGGTTGAAGTTTGGCGAGTTCTTCGATTTCCATAGGATTTTCTGCACAAACAATTCGCGCCAACGTGGCTTTTTGTGCACAGGCAACACTGTCTTTGAGAACATCAATATCAAGTCGTCGTTCAGAGTGATTGAGCAACGTTCCAACCGCGCCAGCCTTTTTTACGGCTTGAGGGAGAATGTGTCCGGTTCCTTTTCCATAATCAATAGGGTCGACGTGTTGAGCGAATACAGGAATAGAAACTTCCTTTGCTACACGATACAGATCAATCGCATTAACGGAAATTCCAATTGATTTGCCGGTATTCTGTGCTACTTTTTCATGAATCTTTGCCATTTCAAGTGCGTTGGCTCCAGTAGACGTTTCATAGTTTTTGAGATTGGTGATCCAAATGGGGAAAGTGAACATGATATGAAATTTATTGACTGAACGAATTATGAATTTTAGAGTTTCGATTGTCAAATGGGGGATTTCATGAATTTTTACAGGGAGCATTGAAGTATGGAAGAACCGAAGTATTGAAGAAAAAAGAATTTTCCATTTACTTCCCTACTTCTCAACTTCCTTGCTTCAATACTTGCCAAAAAAGTTTGACAAATACGGTACTCTTCCTACAATCGCGACGCTTTTTTCCAATTCTTAATTTTCTAAACATAGGCATTTCCTACCGTGGTGGTCGAGGCAGAGGCAGACGTAATTTTCAGCGTGTCCCGCAAAAACAACACCGAACAAACGAAGAAATTCGTGTAAAAGAAGTTCGACTTGTTGATGAGCAGGGAGAACCCCTTGGGGTTGTTGCGCTTGAACAAGCCCTCAGTATGGCCCGCGAAAAGGAAGTTGATCTTGTGGAAATCTCACCAAAAGCAGATCCGCCGGTGTGTAAACTTATTGATTATGGAAAGATGCTTTACGCCATCAAAAAGCGAGAGCAACAAGCCAAGAAAGCAACACAAGCACAGGAGATGAAAGGGGTTCGGCTCACCTTCAGAATGGATGTGGGGGATGCAGATCGACAACGCAAAAACGCAGAAGATTTCTTGAAAAAAGGACATCCCGTTCGTATCGCACTCACGATGCGTGGACGAGAAAAAGCACATAAAGACCTTGCATTTGGAAAACTCAACGCCTTTGTGAAATCACTTGAGGAAATTTCAACCCTTGAAAATAACCCCAGAGCGGCAGGGCATCAAATCGTCGCAGTACTCAAACCATCAAAGTCTCAAAAATGAAACAAAAGACTCACTCCGGCCTCAAAAAAAGAGTAAAGATCACAGGATCAGGAAAGATTATGTTCCAAAAATCTTGCAAGAACCACTTGCTCAGCTCTAAATCAAAGAAACAAAAGAAATCTGGTCGACTTGGGCTTGAAGCTCCAAAGGGACACAGAAAGACACTTTCTCGACTTCTTAATAGAGCAAAATAGTTTAAAAGCTGAAAAGTCTAAAAGTTAAAAAGTGAAATAAAAATTCTAAGCTCTAAGTTCTAAAAACTAATAACTAAAATATCATGGTACGCGTTACAGGAGGACCGGCATCGCACGCACGACATAAGAAAGTTCGCGCACAAACAAAAGGATATCGTGGGAAACGAAGTTCTACCTTCCGTCTAGGAAAACAAGCCGTGATGAAAGCAGGGCTTCATGCGTATGTGGGACGAAAGGTTAAAAAACGAGATTTTCGACGGCTTTGGATTAGTCGTATTTCTACAGCACTTCGATCAATGGGACTTCGTTATTCTGAAGTAAAGAACAAATGGCTTCATGCAAAGATGGACGTAGATAGAAAAAATTTGGCTGAACTTGCAGTTGAGTACCCGAAGGTGTTTGAAAAGGTAGTTGATATCGCAAAGAAAGCGAAATAAAGAAACCAAACAATACTCCCTCATCCTCTAGCTTGACTAGAGGATCTAGTAAATAAGGAATCCTTTTTTGTCTGGGTTCCTGCTCCCCGCCTTCGCGAGGACATGCTTCGCAGGAATGAGGAGTTGGGGTGTTTTAGATTGATAATTTCTCATTCCCCAGTAACCTTCCCCACGATGTTCGTCGATGAAGCAAAAATTTCGGTAGAAGCAGGAAAGGGAGGAGACGGATCTGTCAGCTTCAGACGGGAGAAATATATCCCAAGGGGAGGTCCTGATGGAGGAGACGGAGGGAAAGGGGGAAGTATTATTTTTCGTGCAGTCGACAATATTCACACATTGTCTGACTTTAGAATGGCAAAACATTTCGAAGCAGAACACGGTGCGAAAGGTGATCAAAAGAATAAAACCGGAAGAGGTGGGCAAAATCTCACGCTCAAAGTTCCTGTTGGAACACAGATTCGAGATACAAAAACACAACATATCTTGGCGGATCTCACAGAGAAAAAACAAGAGGCGACACTCGCTCGTGGAGGAATTGGAGGAAAGGGGAATGCAGGGTTCGTCAGTTCTATCAGGCAATCCCCAAATTTTGCAGAAAAAGGAGATGTGGGAGAAAAATTACAATTAGAATTAGAATTAAAACTCGTGGCGGATGTCGCGATTATTGGATTGCCGAGTGTAGGGAAATCAACGTTTATTTCTGTTGTTTCCAATGCCAAACCAAAAATTGCGGAGTACCACTTTACGACGTTGGTTCCAAACTTAGGAGTAAGTGAAGTTGATGATAGAGAGATTGTCTTTATCGATGTTCCAGGACTGATAGAAGGCGCGCACGAAGGAAAAGGACTCGGACATCAGTTTCTCCGTCATATTGAACGAGCGCGGTTCGTACTGCATCTTATGGATGCAACAAGTGATCATCCGTTCAAAGATTACGATGTGATTCGTGCAGAACTTGATACCTTTTCACCCGAACTTGCGAAGAAACCCTTTCTCCCAGTTTTTACAAAAACAGATCTGACGGACGAGGAGCTTGAGGATTTCCTTATTGAGGAGTTTAAAAAGAAATACAACGTGACACCATGGAAGATATCCGCTGCAACACATGATGGTGTGCAGGATTTGCTTCGAGAAATTGAAAAACAACTCCCAATTGAAGATAAAGAAGTTGTTGAAAAAGAAGAAGAGACGGCAACAGTGGTGGAGTTTCGTCCAGCGCAGACGGATGAAGTTGATTCTCGTGCAATCGTAATTAAAAAAACAGAGAACTGGTGGGCACTCGAAAATCCACGACTTGAACAAATGGTCAGACAGACAAATATGGACAACGAAGAAGCGCGATACCGAATCTATGATATTTTGAAAAAATGGAACGTGATTGCGAAATTAGAGAAAAGAGGCGCCGTAGTTGGTGACCAGATTCGAATTGGAGAGTTTTTCTGGGAAATGAGAGGTTGACATTGTGAATCGGCTATGGTTTAAAGAACCGTAACTTATTTTTTATGAACGAAAATCCTTACGACGCAAATCCTGATTTTTCTAAAGAATTAACCCCTCGTTCTTATGCATTGTGGGAAAACATGCATGATGAAATAGTAAAGAAAAGTGATCTTATTTCGTTACGAGTAAGAGAGAGAATAAATAGTGAAATTATAGGACTTTCTATTTCGGAAAGCACCTGTTGTCATCCAAATGTTGAAGAACATGAACGAGATTTTCTTGTTCCACGGATGAAAGAAAGACATAAATTACTCGAAGAAGAGGTAGATAATATTCTTCAGAAAATACTTGAAATCAAAAAAAATCCTTACGATACAAAGGTTAATCCACAGGCTTTTAAGCTCTGGAATCTTGTTGATGATGATTTGTTTTCAAAACAAATACAAGAATTTCTCAAAAAAGAAATAGAAAAGTTGGTCATAAACGAAGCCTCTCAGGCGGAGCAGTTCAAAATACTAGAAAGAAAAATAGATAGGATGCTTGAAAGAATGATGGAGACTGTGTAGAAAGCTACCTCTTCACCCGTACACACTTCCGATTTCGACACACAATCTTGTATGCTCTTTTGTGGTGCGTAACACGCAATGCTCTCTTTGCAATGGGTTTCACTTGGGCGTCTGACTCGATGCCTTCCAAAGACAATCCAATTGTTCGTCCGCTTGCAGTGGTCATATTTAAATTTCCGTAAACAGTAATCGTTTCAGTTTCACCGCTTTTGATTATTAAAGGATTTCGAAATCGCAATGTAGCAATGCCTTCATTGATTCCTGCACGCATCGATCGACGATAGTTGTCGGTGATAGCAATAATACGTTGGATATCATTATCTTCAGAGAGTCCATTTCGTGTGACACGAATTTCTGAAATTTTCACTGCCTCATCTTTTGCTCTTGCTTGGATTGTGAGAAATGGGATCCGGATCCCATTCTTTGGAACCACTCCTCGGTGAGAAGAAACACTTACTTCCAGTGTTCCACTTGCAAAAGTCGGCAGAGCGAAACAAAGGATTAACAGGAAAAGAAGTTTTTTCATCAGTTTGATTTTTGCAAATTCTGTGAAAAATGCCAGAATTCCAGACATGAAACGCATACAAACCATTCTCCTTGTTTTGATCGCGCTTCTTTTGCCATTTCACGGGCTTATTTCAGTAGCCCTGCCGGATGGTTTCCAATTTTGGAAAGAGGTTCTGATAGGGCTGTCGGTTTTGTTTTTACTGGGAGTGGAATTTGATCGTTGGTCGAAAGGAAAAACATTGTGCCTCTCAAAACCAGAGGCGTGGGCGCTTGGTTTTTTGATATGGATTGGAGGACTCGTTGCTATTAACATAGACATCTCCACTGCCATTGTAGCAGCACGATATCTGGGAATGGGACTTGGTGTATTTTTTATCTTCTCTCGCTTACTTCGAGTATTAAAAGAATCTGAACAAAAAGAAGTGTTTCAAAAATTTGCTTTGGCCTTTCTCATCTCTTGTGGGTTGTCAGTATTGATGGGGATTTGGGCGAAATTTTTTGGAGGATTTGAAATGTTATCTTCCTGCTATTCTTCCACAATTTCTTCATGGGTGCCGGGGCAATTGACACCTTTGTACCATGAAGTTGATGGCTTTATCCGCATGCAGGGAGGGAGTTCTGGGCCGATAGAATTTGCCAATATAATTTTGATGGCATTTTTCTTGCTGCTTCTTCCACACAAACCAAAGCACAAATGGAGTATTATTTTACGTGTGATTCTGGGGGGATTATTTCTCTTTGCCATCTTTCAGAGTGCATCGAGAATTGCCTTTGGGCTCGCGATTTTGGGACTTCTTTTTACTTTTGCGCGAGCTTGTAAATTGCCTTGTCGAATAAAGATGATTGGTCTTGCGGCGCTCATTCTTTTGGGGGCAGGGTTTTTGTTTGGGAACAAAACATTGAACACAATTTTTGTTCAAAGAGTGGGAACAATAGAGCATTTTTCTCGACCGGTTGAAGCGGTTCAGAAGGGATTTGAATCACCGCTCATTGGGAAATTAGGAGAACTTGGACCTGCTGCCAGAGCCAAAAATCTTCGAGAAAATAATGATGATAAAGCGTTGATTGCTGAAAATGTTTTTGCCGATACGTTTGCACAAACAGGGTTAGTAGGATTTATTCTGTTGGTTGGGTTTTTTGTATCCTTGTTTTTAATTTTTTCTCCACAGTATTATCCCGTTTTGGTAATTGTTTTATTGGCGATGAATGGGGCAACACTTTTTGATATGGTACCGATTTCGATGGCTTTCTGTATTCCGTTTGCATTTTTTGCCACAATGGGCAAAATAACCATGAAAAAATATTTTGTCTAACATGTCACTTCATATTGCAAACCTCGTTACGATTTTTCTGTATGCTGGATGTTCTTTTGCAATCGCGAGCTTTGTTTTTCCGGACTTTATTAAGTTTGTGAAAGAGTACAAATTAACACAGAAGATTCGAGAGAACGGATTGTCAGGAGGAGTAGCGAAACTTTTTAAACAGTTTCATGCGCACAAAGCAGGAACGCCAACAATGGGAGGAGTGGTGATCCTTTTTGCGGTGTTAACAACGATTCTTTTATCGAGACTACTCTCTTATTTTGGATTCATTGAAAGTTCGATTCTCAACCGTGGAGAAACTTATTTGCCGATTATCACTTTGGCGGTGGTGGGATTTTTGGGAATGATTGATGATTACTTGAACATTAAAGAAAGCTCAGCTCAAAAAGGATTATCGGCAAAAGTGAAACTTTGGTCGTTGGTGTTTTTCGCGGTGATGGGAGCACTGTGGTTCACCTTTAAACTCGAATGGTCGATTCTTCATATTCCGGGCGTGGGTGATTTTGATATTGGACTTTGGTATGCACCGCTCTTCGTCTTTATTCTTGTTGGGACATCGAATTCTGTGAATCTCACGGATGGACTTGATGGACTCGCTGGAGGACTTTTGACGATTGCCTATGGGGCGTTTGCGGTGATTGCGTACTTCTACGGAATGCCGATTCTCTCAGTCTTTTGTGCAGTTATAGTAGGAGCCCTTGTGGCATTTCTCTGGTTTAATGTTCCTCCTGCCAAGATTTACATGGGAGATACTGGATCACTTGCTTTGGGAGCGACGCTGGGAGTGATTGCAATGTTGACGAATGCGGTGATTATTCTGGCGATTATTGGATTCATCTTTATTTTAGAAACGCTGTCTGTAATGCTTCAGTTGTTCTGGAAAAAACACTTCAAAAAGAAACTCTTCCTTATTGCTCCAATCCATCATCATTTCGAAGCGAAGGGCTGGTCTGAGACCCAAATTGTCATGCGGTTCTGGATTATCGGAGCGGGACTTGGTTTAGTCGGCCTGATTATTGGTCTCGTAGGAATGGGCGATAATGGAATGATTTAGAAATAACTTAATAATTAAAAATGGAAAACGATAAAAAAAATACGCTCGAACAGGAAGAACAAGATAGCCAATTAATGAATAGAATAGGAATAGCTTTTGTTGGGAAGTCTGATCAGAGGAAAATTGTTCTTAAAAGTATAGCCCTTCTGAAGTGCATAGAGAAAGAAGAAGGGCAGAATACCTTATTAGAATAAAAAAGTCCTACAGGAACCAGGCTTTTTGTATCAAGATTTAGGGATCCCCGCCTACGCGGGGATAAGTTCCACCAACGGCTCACTTTGTTCGCCGGGGGTCACTTAGTTCTTAATCTCCACGAGTTCCACTTCGAAGATCAAAGTTGATCCACCAGGGATTGGTCCGAAATCGTTCTCTCCGTATCCAAGAGCGGGAGGAATGTGTAATCGGCTTTTTCCACCTTCTTTTATACCGATGAATCCTTCGTCCCATCCTTTGATGACTTGTCCGCCACCAGCGGTAAATCGAATTGGGTCTCGACCTTCACTGGTATCGAATATTTCACCATCAATAAACATTCCGGTGTAGTTTGCGACAACATTACTCCCTTCTACAACGGCTTTCCCTTTTCCTTCTTTGAGAACCTCTACTTTGAGTTCTGTAACGGGTTCAAATGTTTTTGGAGTGTCTGTTTTATTACAAGCTGTCATGAGGGGGAGGGTTAAGAGTACGAAAGCGAACAAGATGAGTTTTTTCATGAGGTTATTTTTAAGATGAGCAAAGAATAAGGAATAAAAATTAAATATCAAAAAAATCAGCACTTCTTGTCATTCCGACTGAAACGGAGGAATCCCTTCTTTTATCGTGGCTGGATATCGAGAGAACTGTTCTTTTTATAACTAAAAAGAACCAAAAAGTTTTGGGGACAAAAAACTTGCTCGTGCACTCTTAAAATGTTGCCGAGTCCCGATGACGCTCAGACACGGTTTCTCCCTAAACCCCGAGGGATAGCAATTATATGGTTATTTTTTTACCACAAACAACTCCAAAATATCACCTTCCAGGAATTCCATATTGTTGTGATCCACTTTCATTCCACATTCAGAGCCTTCGTTGATCTCATTGGTTTCCTTTTGTCCCAATTGTACAGAAGCAATTTTTGCTTCACCAATAAGTTTCTTTTCATCGGAAGTTGTTACCTTCTCTTCGCCCTCAACCATTTCCTTTGTTTCGACTTTCTTTATTCGGAAGAGTCGGAACTTTGCCAATTTTCGAATCTTTCCACTGATTACATCTCCTCCCAGCACGGCCATCTTTTTATTTGATGCAAAGATTGCTTTGATTTTGAATTCACCGACGATGGTTTCAGTTTCAGCGTCATCCATTTTTCCAAGCAAGATGTCGTTAATTTTTTCTGTGAGATGATAAATCACGTCGAAAGTAAATAATTCCACGCCTTCTTTTTCTGCTAATTTCTCAATCCGTCCTGGAGTCGAAACATTGAATCCTACCACAATGGAACCGCCTGCGGAGGCGAGCATGATATCGGATTCTGTTATTTCACCGACTCCTGAATGCACGACTTTGGTAAAGCTTTCATCGGTTCGTACTTTGTTTGCTTCATTTACCACAGCTTCAAGAGTTCCTTGACTATCAGACTTCACAATCACTTTTAGTTGTTGGAGTTTTCCTTCTGCTAATTTTGCTTTCATCGTCGCGAGTGAGAATTTTTTTCGTTTTGCAAGTTCGTCTTCATGTGAAATAGACGCCACTTCTTCAGATTTTCGTCGTGCAATCTTTTCACTTTCCATAATTTGAACAATATCTCCGACTTGTGGAAGTTCAGAGAGTCCTGTGATTTGCACAGGGGTAGAAGGAAGTGCAGACTTGATCTGTTTCCCGGCATAATCTTTCATTGTTCGGATTTTTCCGTGTTGATCGTAAATCACAAATGCATCTCCTTGATGCAATGTTCCAGTATTGACCAGCACTGTTGCGGTTACCCCCGTTCCGGTTTGCACAGATGATTCGATCACCGTTGCAATAGCGGTTCTGTTTGGGTTCGCTTTCAACTCTTGAAGTTCTGCCATGATCTTTACGGTATCGAGGAGTTTATCAATTCCATCTCCTGTTTTGGCAGAAACCTCCACACAGGGTGTCGTTCCCCCCCAATCCTCAGGATTGAGTTCTTGTTCGGCTAGTTGTTTTTTAACAAAGTCAGGGTTTGCCCCTTCCATATCCATTTTGTTAATGGCAACGATAATCGGAATGCCTGCTTCTTTGGCGTGATTAATCGCTTCAACCGATTGCGGTTTCAGTCCTTCTGTTGCGGCTACAACGAGAATGGCAATATCAGTGGCTCGAGCACCTCTTGATCGCATGATCGTAAAGGCTTCATGTCCCGGAGTATCAAGGAATGTGATGAGATTTTTATTCTGGATTTCGGATCCCGCTTTGCTTGTCCGAGATTTTGATTCCGTGTCTGGAATCTCAACCTGATACGCTCCAATTCTTTGTGTAATTCCTCCGGCTTCACCTTCAGCCACTTTTGCTTTTCGTACGAAATCAAGAACAGAGGTTTTTCCGTGATCAACGTGTCCCATGATTGAGATTACCGGTGGTCGTGGTTTTAAATGTTCGGGTTCTTCGTCTTTCAATAACTGAGAAAGATCTGCTCGAAATAATTGTTCTCCCGTTAGCGCAACTGCTTCTTTTTTTACTTTTACTTCGAGTTCATCAGCCACAATAGCGGCTGTTTCGTAATCAATATTTTGTGCCAAGTTTGCAATCACTCCGTTTTGTTTGAGCTTCACTAGTACAATTGGAATAGGTTTTGCAATCTTGATAGCGAGTTCTCGAACCGTGAGTTCTTCAGGCAAGATAATCGTTCCATCGTCTGTTTTTATCACTTCTACTACTTCTTCTTTTTCCTCATCTTTTTCTTTTTTCTTTCGGACGACTTTTTTACTTCCGGCTGTTTTTTCTTGTTGCTTCTCTACAATTTCTCGATCCATCTCTTCTTCAATCTCGTGTTCCGCTTGTTTGATTTCATTCCCGAGTTCGATTGTTTTAATTTCTACAGCAATCTCATCAGAGATCATCTCATCTTCCGGCACTTCAAAATCAAGGTCCATTGCGTGAAGCTGGACAGCTTCGGGAGCAATGTTGAGTTGTTTCGCGAGGTCAGATACGGATATAGGCATATAACGAGCGCCACTCTACTAATCTAGGAGCGGTTTGTCTAGTGATTTTGTTTATTTTGAATGCCCACGGCTTAAGCCGTGGGTTGTAGGGGACGCAGATCTGCGTTCCCTACAGTAAGGACAAGGTATGCATTGTCCCTACAAATTTGCAATGTATGCATTTTTCACAATAATCCCTGAGTGAAAACAGTAGAACTTCTCGCTCCTGCAGGTTCCTATAAATCGCTTCATTCAGCAATTAATGCTGGAGCGGATGCGGTGTATTTCGGTATTACGCACTTGAACATGCGAGCCGGGTCTTCTGCGCAGAATTTCACGTTAGAGGATTTGAAAGAAATTGCAGACATCTGTCATGCGAAAAATGTGAAGACGTATATTACTTTGAACACCATCGTCTACGACCGGGAAGCAGAGCTCATGAAATCATTGATTAACAGTGCGAAGAAGAACGGCATCGATGCGGTGATTGCGGCAGACGTGGCCGCTATTGGGTATTGCCATGAGATTGGACAGGAGGTGCATTGTTCGACGCAACTCTCTATTTCAAATATTAATGCAGTGAAGTTTTACTCTCAGTTCGTCGATCGAGTGGTGTTGGCAAGAGAGCTTGATCTCAAACAAATTCGTTTCATTGCGGACCAGATTAAAGAACAAGATATTCGCGGACCAAAAGGAAACCTGATTGAAATCGAAGCGTTCATCCACGGAGCGATGTGTATTTCTGTGAGTGGGCGATGTTTCATGTCAGCGTTTGAGCACAACTTGTCTGCCAATCGAGGACTCTGTCGTCAGATGTGTCGACGAGCGTACAAGATTACCGACACTGAAACCGGTGATGAGTTAAAAGTTCAGGATCAATACGTCATGAGTCCACAGGATTTGTGTGCGATAGACTT
Source organism: uncultured Candidatus Peribacteria bacterium (assembly GCA_964509975.1). Classification (GTDB taxonomy): domain Bacteria; phylum Patescibacteriota; class Gracilibacteria; order UBA4473; family UBA4473; genus CAZVBV01. The sequence goes on along the minus strand of CAZDZO010000009.1, from coordinate 13,942 downwards.
CCTTGACAAGGTTATCGACTCAGGGATTTATTCCCTCAAAATTGAAGGACGCGGACGATCTCCCGATTACGTGCACACCGTTGTGACAGCGTACAAAAAAGCGCTCGATGCTATTGAAAACAAGACCTATGACGAAGAACTTATTGAAGAACTTTTCACTGATCTAAAATCGGTTTACAACAGGGGACTGAGCAAAGGGTTTTACTTCGGGCGACCGGTGGGAGCATGGAGTCGATCCTACGGTTCTGTTGCGACCACTCGGAAGTTATCACTTGGGAAAGTCACGCATTATTTCCCAAAGAAAAATGTGGCTGAGATTATTATTCAGGCAGAGCAACTCAAAACGGGAGACGAGGTGTACATCATTGGGAACACCACCGGAACGGTGAAGCAGAAGATTTCAGAACTGCGAGATGAGGAAGGGGAAGTTATTGAACACGCGAAAAAAGGCGACATTGTCACCTTCGTTACCGACTCACTCGTGCGAGCGAATGATGAGGTGTTTGTGATTGTGGATATTGATGAGGAGGGAGAGCGGTTGAAGGATCGAGTTCAAAATTAGCACATAGGATCCGGATCCCAAGGGGGATCCGGATCCTGAATTTGCCCTTCTCCTTCTTTTTCGTACAATCGTCGCGTTCTTGTCGGTTTTATTCAGATTAAGGAGAGATGGCGGAGTGGTCTAACGCGCACGCTTGGAAAGCGTGTGTGCAAGCAATTGTACCGCGGGTTCGAATCCCGCTCTCTCCGCCAGCATAAAAAAATGAAGGGCTTGCCCCTTCGGTTTTTTTGCTTTTGTGACGGGATTTGAACCCAGGCCCAGGGTTCGTAAAATAGCGGAGCGTCATCCCGTTCTCTCCGCCAGCATAAAAATTAAGATGAAAAAAAGTTGATAGAGAGAAACGGTCAAAGAGAAATGCAATCTTTATTGCAGATTAGGGAACTAGAAGTATCAAGAATCTTAAAGAGAGGGAATAAATTATCTTTATCAAAAGCTGTAAAACGATTAGTAAATTATTTTTATTGGAGATTTTAGTATTCTTTTTTAACTAGATTCCCGCCTGCGCGGGAAGGAGGGAAATTGGGGCAAAAAATCCCTAAAAACTTTTGATTTTCTGGTCTTTCTTTAGAGCATCTAATTCCGTTATAAGGTCTTTTGTTCTTTTTAAATTGATATCGGTTTTCTCTATAATTTTTAGTAATTTGTTTTTCGGATGTGCTACTGGTGAAAGAAATTCCTCAAATTTAACAACTTTCGTTAGCAGGAGCATTGATTCAGTTTTTGTTTTTTTGATTTCTTCTACTATGTTACATAGAATTTCGTTATATAGACTTATCATTTTTTTCCCTTTTTCGGAATTTAGAAAAGAAGAATCGTCAATGTCTTTTTGAATTTTCTCAAAAATATCGTTTATATGTAGAGATGGATCGGTATCCTTCGGGGTATTAAAAAATTCACGCAAAACATCTTTAGCAAATAGAGTAAGAGTGAATTGACCCTCTATGATCTGTTCAATCGGTGGAGGAGTCAAGACATAGGGAACTGTTTTCTCAATGAGGGCACTTTTTTCAATCATTTTTTTTCATCTTTTAATAAAAAAGTATGCACCTTTTACAATAAATGACACAAGGGGGCAAGTTTTATTCTAAAAACTTTTGACATTTCCCTCTCCCTATCTACACTTTCGCACGAAGTGAAAGCTACATTTCGTTTTCGGCAGTAACTCTCGGGAAAGAGACCCCCTAAAAAGGGTGATTTCGTGATTTTCTTGCTTCATTTTTATTCCTTACTTAAGTAAAAAATGGCAAAAAAAACCATACAATTTCCCGCAAAATTGACCCCAACGAAAGAAGTCGGCGGTCGGTATTTTTTTACGGACGTGGAAGAAGACTTTCCATTTCCTAACCTCATCGGTGTTCAAATAGATTCATACAAATGGTTCATGGATCATGGAATCGGTGAATTGTTAGAAGAAATTAACCCAATTGAAGACGCGACTGGGAAAAAATTGAGACTGGAGATCAAAGACTATGAAATTGAACCTCCCAAATACGACATTCCCCTTTGTCGAGAAAAGGGACTTTCTTACGAATCTATTATTCGTGCGCACGTTGCGTTGACGAATTTGGAGACGGGAGAAATTAAAGAGCAAGATGTGTATTTCGGACAAATTCCACAAATTACAGAACAAGGAACGTTCCTTGTGAATGGTATTGAACGAATTATCGTTTCTCAAATTGTGCGAAGTCCTGGTATTTTCTTTGCCAAAAATAATGCCATCCCAGGAACCTACAGCGCCAAAATGATCCCTAAACGAGGGGCATGGCTCGAAATTGAGACCGATAAAAAAGGTCTTGTTTGGGTGAAAGTTGATCGAAAACGAAAAATTGCCGTATCTATGTTCTTGCGAGCCTTTGGATACAAAACAAATGAAGAAATTCTTGCCCTCTTTAAAAATGAATTGGATGATATGGGAGAAGAGAATCCAATTGCCAAAACAATTCTTAAAGACGAGTCAGAAACGGAGAAAGATGCGTGGCAAGGAGTGTATAAACGAATTCGTCCAGGGGACTTGGCAACTGCCGAAAATGCCAAAGCGTTTTTGGAAGAAATGTTTCATAACTACCGAAAATACGATCTTGGACCGATTGCACGATATAAAATTAATAAGAAATTTGGACTTAATACAAAAGATAACGCGAAAGGACGTGTGTTCAGAATTGAAGACTTCATTGAAATGGTGCGTGAACTTATTCTCCTTAACAAAGGAGAAGGACAAGGTGCGGATGATATTGATCACTTGGCAAATCGACGTATTCGTGCGGTGGGGGAATTAGTACAAAATAAATTCCGAGTAGGACTTCTTCGAACAGAACGAATTGTTCGTGACAGAATGTCTATTGTGGACCTTGAGGAAGTAACACCGACTCAAATTGTGAACTGTCGGCCGATTACCGCGGCGATGCATGAGTTCTTTGCGTCATCACAATTGTCACAATTCATGGATCAAACAAATCCATTAGCAGAACTTGAACATAAACGTCGAATTTCTGCGATGGGACCTGGGGGATTATCTCGGGAACGAGCGTCTTTTGAGGTTCGTGACGTGCACCCATCTCATTACGGACGTATTTGTCCAGTAACGACACCAGAGGGACCGAATATTGGTTTGGTATTGCACTTGGCATCTTACGCACGAGTGAATCAATACGGATTTATTGAAACACCTTACCGAAAAGTACTTCACACTGTCGCCAACGATGGTGCGGCAGCAACTGGACGAATGGCGGGAACAGATATTAAAGACGGTCGAAAAATTGTTGTAAAAGCAGGAATTGTTATTGATAGCAAAACAGCAAAAGAAATTAAGAAACTTAAAGATATCAAAGAAGTGCCTGTGCGAGCATACGTGACAAAAGATGTTTCTTATTATGATGCAGAAGATGAGAAGGAAATGTGTATTGCGCAAGCGAACACGGTGCTAAATGAAAAAGGAGAATTTGTAAAACCAACTATCTCTGCTCGAAAAAATTATGAACCGGGTTCTTATAACGAAAAAGATATTTCACATATCGATGTGTCACCAAAACAATTGGTGTCGCTTTCAACAGCGCTTATTTCATTCCTTGAGCATGACGATAATACGCGTGCCTTAATGGGATCAAACATGCAACGACAAGCGGTGCCTTTGATTAAACCTCAATCTCCAGTGGTGGGAACGGGAATGGAAGGAATTACGTCTCATGATCAAAGTATTCGAGCTCCAGAATCTGGAGAAATCAAATATGCAGATGCGAATGAAGTCGTTTTTATTGGAAAATCAGGAAAGAAAATTATATTTCCTGTCACAAACTTTTACCGAACAAATCAATCAACGTGTATTACACAGAGAGCTCGCGTAGAAGCGGGAGAAAAAGTAAAGAAAGGAGATGTGCTTATTGATGGAGCTGCGGTTCAAAATGGAGAATTGGCACTTGGGCAAAATCTGACGGTAGCGTACATGTCTTGGAGTGGATACAACTACGAGGATGCGGTGATCGTGTCGGATAGAATCGTGAAAGAAGGACTCTTTAATTCAATTCATATTGAAAAATACGAACTGGATGTACGAGACACAAAACTGGGAGCGGAAGAATTGACGGCTGATATTCCAAATGTGGCCGCTATGAAATTGAAAGATTTGGACGAAATGGGATTGGTGCGAGTTGGGGCAACGGTTTTGGCAGGAGACATCTTGGCAGGAAAAGTAACGCCAAAAGGAGAAACGGAATTGACGGCTGAAGATCGACTTTTGCGAGCGATTTTTGGAGAAAAGGCACATGACGTGAAAGATTCTTCACTTCGTCTTCCGAGAGGATCTGGAGGAAAAGTAATTGCAGTGGCGATTCTCGATCGAAATGAAGGAGATGATCTTCCAACAGGTGTTATCAAACGAGTTCAAGTAAAAGTGGCTCAAATGCGACACCTTGAAGCGGGAGATAAAATGGCCGGACGACACGGAAACAAGGGAGTGATCTCTCGAATTGTAGCGTCAGAAGATATGCCATATCTTGAAGATGGAACACCAGTTGATATCATTCTTAATCCACTTGGAGTGTCTTCTCGTATGAATATTGGGCAGGTACTTGAAACACACCTTGGAATGGCCGCTTCAAAAATGGGTATTAAGGTGGCGACACCAGTTCTTCATGGAATTAAAGTGGATAAAATCCAGAATTTCTTGAAAGAAAATGATTACCCAGAAGACGGAAAATTCCAATTGTATGATGGACGAACAGGGGAATCATTTGATCATCGCACAGTGGTAGGAACCGTATACATGTTGAAATTGATCCACTTGGTAGAAGATAAGATGCATGCGCGTTCTGTGGGGCCATATTCATTGGTAACACAACAACCATTCGGAGGAAAAGCTCAAAACGGAGGACAGCGATTTGGAGAAATGGAGGTGTGGGCACTTGAGGCATATGGTGTGGCACACACATTGCAAGAAATGCTAACGATCAAATCAGATGACGTACATGGACGTGCAGAAGCATATGATGCGATTGTGAAGGGAGATCCAATTGAATTGGTATCTGTGCCAGAATCATTCAATGTGTTGACGAAAGAACTTCAAGCATTAGGACTTAAAGTTGATCTTCTACAAGACGGAGAAGTAGCAGAAATTGAAACTGCTTCCGATCGTCTTGCTAAAGAAGAAGCACCGAAAGAAAAAGCCTTGATAGAAGACTCTGAAGATGTGAAAGAAGTTGTGGACGAAACCGAAACTGGAGACATGACGAAAGATGGAGATGAAACAGGAATCGAAGAAGGTGAAGACAAAGTGAAAGAGTAGATTGAAATACTTCAGCCCGGGCTCCAAAGAGCCCGGGCTGGGATTATTAGCGCGTATCGTATAGTCTACACGCCCCGCATTGCGGGGTGAGATACAGGCTCCTTCAAAACGCGCGTATCGTATAGTGGCTATTACACGGCCTTGCCAAGGCTGAGATACGGGTTCGACTCCCGTTACGCGCTCCAGGAAAAAACCAGTGCCCCCAAAGGGGGTAATGGTTTTTTCCTTTGGTGACGAAGTCACCGAGAGGCGAACCCAAGGTTCGATACGAGGAGTTTAGAAAAGAAAGCGTCGTAGGCATTTTCTTTTCGTGCGACGACGTCACGAAGGAATGAAACGACTGAGTACCCCGTTACGCCAAATAAAAATTCTAACCTATTGACAATAACTACCTTTTTTAGTAAAAAAGGTTTCGTTTGGTGTTGCCTCTGACATTTTTGGAGCGCGTCTCCAACGATGTTCTTTGGCAGTACAACACAGATTAAAAAAGATGAAATATTTTAAAAATAATAATTAGAAAACACGAACCTCAATTAATTAAAACGATTATGAAGACAAAGAAACAACTTTTCTTCCTTGTACTCCTGATAGGAGCACTTGGATTATCGTCTTGCACTACAAGACAAATGCTGATCTCTCATGAAAAAACAACAGAGATGGTTAAGCAATTTCAAGCCACGATGGATACGATTGTAACCATCGAATTCGATGTCATACAGGGCACGGATCGCACCGATGCAAAGGCGTTTAAAGACACCTTTTTAACAGTTGGACATATCTGGCAAAGAGACGTTCCAGAGGACGTAGATGGACATTGGGCAGACTTTCAAATCTGGGGAGAAACCTCTACCGGAAAGCCTGTGCACGACTCACTCTGGAGTGGATTTATTTATGATGGTAACAGGCAGATTTCTGTTAAAACACCAGAAAAAATAATATGGATCGATGATCCTCAGACGAATGGATATGGAAGACTCGACAAATCCCGATACAACCCGTTGTATATTAATTTCTTTATGATGGAGGCTCTTTTAGGAAACAATGATCGATTGCTTACTAATATGGCAAAGGCTAATGAGGTTGATACCATACCATTTCGGTATGGAACATGGTTTAAGAAAGATCGTATTGGATTAGAATTTAAATCTACAGGTAAAAAATCTGAAAAAGAGATCCATAGAGATCTTTATTATTTTAACGAAGATGGTGTTCCCTGGAAAAAGGAAAGCTATTACGAAATGGTATTTCGTGGAGATCTCAAAAAAGGTCACTCCTTCGTTGAACGAAGAAATATTGTGGTAAATCCTGAATCACCACCAGTATTAGAATTACCAGATTGGCCAATTACGTACAATAAAAATTCTGCCAAGTCCTATGAGATTGTCTCTTTGGATAATCAGGACACGATTCAATTCAACCCAGAGGAACATGAGAAGCCAGTTATTCAGGTTTTCTATTCGTATGGATGTCCATCAACGCCGCCGACTATGAAGGCGTTGAATGATAACATTGAGGAACTCTTAGAGCATTACGAGATTTATTGTATGAGTATGGATCATCCAAAAGCGGCAGAACGTTTAAAAAAAGAATATAATTTGAGCGATAAATTGCCAATTTATGCGGATAGTCCATCTGGACGGAAGGCATATAAGGTCGAGAGTATGATGGCCCTGATTGTCACGAATGGAAAAGAAGTCGCTTTTTGGGATGGACATTTAAATGACCAGAAAGTGCAGGCGATGATCGATTATGCGAAAAATCTGTAGTACTCTAAAGAAGGAAGGCAACTCATGTGAGGGGCCTTCTTTTTATACTTGATACTGGATTCTGGATATTTTTCGTGTGTTGGATTTTAGAAAAAAGGAATCTTTATTGACTGGGTTCCCGCCTGCGCAGGAATGAGGAGAACTTTGAAATTTGAAACATGTCCTCGTGAAATCGGGGGCAGGAATGAGGAGATATTAAAAAAAGACCCCAATCGAACATTCGTAATTAATAATTCGTAATTGACAATTGTCCTACCGTCTCTCCAAAAACTCACAGAATCCAAGCACTTCTTGTTTCTGTACTTTTTGTCTGAGTGACTCAACGGTGTCGGTTTCTTCATCTACCAACACTTTTCGTTGTAAAACCGTCTCACCCGCATCTACGTCTTTACTCACACGGTGTAAGGTTGCTCCTGTGTAGCGTTCTTCTTCGTCGAGAACCTTTTGGTGTACTTCGTCTCCTTTGAGTCCTGCAAACTTTGGCAAGAGTGAGGGATGAACATTAATCGTTATATTTCCAAATTGCTCACAGAAAAGAGGTGAAAGAATTCGCATCCATCCTGCAAGCAAGATGAAGTCAGGATTATGTTCTCGCAAAAAATTCATCAATTCTCGATCGTATTCTTCTCTTGGCATGTCTTTTGTAGCAGAGAGAACCTCAATGTTTTTCAGCTTTCCTTTTTTTGCTTTCTTGAGTGCGCCGCAGTCCGGTTGATCCGTTACAAAGAGACAAAATTCAATATTTGGAATTCGTCCTTTCTTTTGTGCATCAAGGAGCCCTTGGAATGTGGTTCCATTGCTCGAAGAAAGAATCGCAATGCGTTTTTTTTCTGGAGCCTCGGGCAGCAATGATTCGAGTACTGGCATCATTTTTTCCACTTCTTTTTTTGGATCGCCTTTTAAACTGGGAGAAACTTCAATTTCCGCACTGGCTTGATAGATACCTTTCCGTTGGTTCCAAAACTGATCAATCTCTTGTGAAAGAGAAATATCAGGATTGAGTCGTGGTCGGTATGAGGCTTCTTGTGTTAGTAAGTACTTTCGCACATCGCTAAAATCTGTGTGCAAAAATACAAACGTTCCCGTTTTTTTCAAATTCTGAAAGTTTTTTGAGTTCTCTATCGTACTACCACCTGTGGCAAGGATACCCGAGAAGTTACGACAAAAGTCATGCGTGACGCGTTGTTCCACTTCTCGGAAAACTTGCCATCCATATTTTCCTACGAATTCAGCAATACTCTCTCCAATGACAAATTCAATTTCTTCATCCAGATCGGCAAAAGGGAGATGGTTCATCTCTGCAAGAGCACGTCCAAATGTCGTTTTTCCGCATCCACGGAAACCTATGAAAACGATGTTCTGTTTCTTCACGGAGTCCTTTTAGCGTAATTTGCAAAAAAAATCAAATCTCTTACCCTTAATCCGACTTGCTTTTATATAAAAATACATGCAAAAAAAAATACTCATCTTCAGTCTTTTTGTCTTTTCGTTCCTTCTGCCTTCAACATATGCGTTGCGTTTTGCGGATGATCCAATCATTCCTACATGGGCTGTAGACGCGGTTGACGCGGTTCAGGAGCAAAAAATTATGACGGGATTTGGAGATAATACTTTTCGTCCAAACAAGGTTCTCAATCGAGCAGAAGCGCTTGTTATTTTATTTCGACTAAAACGAGTTAATTTGGATGAAATAGGGGCGACAGGGAATACAAAATTCAAAGATGTTCCACTGGATGCTTGGTATTCAAAAGCGGTTGGAGAAGCTGTAGAAAGAGAATGGATTACAGGATTTCCTGATGGAACATTTCGTCCAGGCAATAATCTTAACCGAGCAGAATGGGCAACACTTATCATGCGAGCCTTTGGGCTTGAAAGAGAGGAAAACCCAGGTTACACGGATGTTCCTTCTAAAGCGTGGTTCTCAAAATCAATTTTTACGCTTGTTGCTAATGATCTTGTGCGAGAGCGATCGAGTAAATTTAATCCATCTGACCCTGTAGACAGAGCAGATGCAGCATGGATGGCGGCTAAAATCCTTCGCAAACCACGACTTATGGGGGATTCATCATACAACGATTTTGCATCGTATGCGCAACGAGTAGACAGTCGTCGAGTAGCAATTAAACCACGAGATTTTAATCCGTATTTTCAAGGATATGAAATCGAAACAAAACAACTCAGTATGAATGTAATTCCCAAAGAAGACGAAGTGCTTATTCGAATGGATTCTGACTGGGTTGATCTGGGAACTATCCGTATTAAAAATACACTTGATGATCGTGTAGAACTGCATTCATTGGAACTAAAAATGCTCTTTGAAGAAACAAATGTGGGGCCTCGGGAAAATTTTATGTTTCGATTAAGAGGGATGGGAATTGAAAAGGAAGTATTAGTTGGAAGAACGGGGAACATCTTTATTTCCGGTATTGGAACCGCAGGAGGCGCGTTGATTGGGCCTGATGCGGAATTTGTTCTCAGAGCGTATATTAAGCCGACAACAGATAAACAATTCTATGGATCAGAAGGATATGGGAAAATTTCTCTTTTTCTTGCAACAGGCTCAATGATTAGCACATTTATAAAGGAGAATCCCGATCGAAATGGAACGTATCGAAATGCTCCTATTAAATTTGAATCGAGAGACTTTACGAAGATTTTATTCAGACCTTAGATGAGTTAATAGTCTATAGTTAATAGTTTAGAGTGTTCGAATATCGAAAAAATATAAAACAAGGGATGTATTTTCTATAAACTTTAAACTCTAAACTTTAAACTGTTTTAAAAACTTTTGACAAACTCTCTTTGAAACTTACAATTCCGCCCGATGATTAAGGTTACTAAACGAAACGGGGAGTCAGGAGACAAATTACTTAAACGATTTTCTTCTCACGTGAAATCGCGAAAACTTATGCAAAAGTTTCGAGCAAATCGATATTTTTCTCAAAGTCCACGCAAAGTAGACGTACGAGGAGCTGCAGTGAAACGAGAAGAGTATCGAGCAGAAGCAAAGCGAAAACAATTTTTAAGCTAGTTATTTCAGAATATTTCTGCTAGAAGGGGGAGTGTTTTTTGTGTACTCATGAATATCGGGAAAGCGCTTGTGTGGGGAGAAGATGAACTGCGACAGTTAGATTGTTCAAAATTAGAAGCAGAAGTTCTTTTGAGTAAGGTTCTCAAAAGGGATCGTGTTTTTTTGAAAACGAATCTCCAATACCCTCTGAATTGGAGAGAAAAAAGGTTGTACAAAAAATGTGTTCAAAGGAGGTTGCAAGGGATTCCTTTGGCTTATATTTTTGGGCATAAACACTGGGGAGGCATGTTTCTTGACGTCAATAACCATGTTCTTATCCCTCGAGATGAAACAGAAACACTTTGTGAACGTATTTGTACACTTCCTCGCGAGAATACCCCACAATGCATTCTTGATGTGGGAACGGGATCTGGAAATATTGCACTTTTTCTCAAAAAGCATTTTTTGGATGCTGATGTATGGGCGATTGATATTTCTGCAAAAGCGTTAAAAGTAGCTCAAAAAAATGCACAAAAGCAAGATCTTTTGATTAATTTTTTGCAATCCGATTTATTGCAAGGCATTGAAGGAATACAAAAGTATGACATTATTGTAGCGAATTTGCCCTATGTTCCACAGCAGATGAAGGTGTCTGAAGAAGTAAGAAGGGAGCCTCGGAGGGCAGTTTTTTCAGGAGAAGACGGATTGGATACACTACGCTTGTTTGTAGATCAACTGTTTAAAAAAGATATTCATTTCACAGAACTTTGGCTTGAATTTTTACCATTACAAAAAGAATCAATTCAACAGCTATTTTCGAACAACACTATTGAATTTCTCCCTGATGAGGGAGGAGATATTCGATTCGCAAAAATTATAAATCAGAATGTCGAATATTAAATGTAAAATGTAAAAAGAAATTTTAAATTTCAATACTAAAAATTAAGATTTAAAACTTTTTAACCTTTGAAATTATTTTTAGTGTTTTCGTTTGGCGTATTCTCCAACGAAAATTCCAATAGAAGCGGCAACAGGAATAGACATAATCATTCCGATAATTGCGAGAGGAACGCCTCCGAAGGCATTTCCAATAGTACCTCCAATTGCTAACGAAAGAATGACGACAACAGAAGGAAGTCCTGTGACTCGTTCCATAACGAGTGGGACGAGCAAGTTTCCTTCCAAAAATTGAATCAATGCAATCCATCCAATTACTATGAAAAATAGCACCCATGAAATATTAAGGGCAATCAGTCCTGCTAAGATGTACGTAACCATAAGTCCAATGTATGGGAAAAGTTCCATAACACCTGCCAAAAGCCCGATAGTGGCGGCGTATGGCATTCCAAAGAAGTATTCCAAGATTTTCATTCCGATGTACATAGAAACACCAATAGAAACCATCAAAATCATTTGTCCTCGGAACCAAGAAGCCATTTTTGTTTGGATACGAATTGTTTTTTCTTCAATGTATATTCGTTCTTTTTGTGGAAAGAGGGCTAGGAAAAACATTCCAATTTGTTCTCGTTCCATAAGTAGGAAGAACAGTACTACGAGCGTAAAGATAAAGTTGAAGACCCCTTGAAAAATTCCACTCAAGATATCAAACGTAGATCCAGCAACACTATTGAGGTTTTTTGAGATGTTAGTGAGATTATCAGAAATAAATTGTTCTGCATCAGATGGATTAAAAGAGAAGCGTGTAAATATTTCTTGTAACCATGGATATTTTGTTTGGTCTTCAGCAAAGAAAATTCGTAAATCTTGTGCAATCGCAAGGAGTTGTTTTGCCATAATTGGAACGACTTGGTAGAACAAAATTCCAATAACACCCAAAAATACAAGATAGAGTAAAAGAATAGCAAGTGGGCGAGGAATGCGTCGTCGTTCCAATGCACTTACAATAGGAGAAAGTCCCATTGCAAGGAAGAAACACACGATCGTTATAATTAGAATATTTTGAAGTTGAATAGCGAGTTGTCCGATAATAAAGAACAAAAGGACGATGATAACGACTTTTGCAATGGTTGTACTCGAAATAGTGAGTTCTACTTTTTGAACATCGGGATGTTTTTTTTTGGAAGGAACATGTGTTTCGGTTGCTTTATGCTCAACCTTGTGTTTCTTCCGTAACTCATTCATTTCATTTATTTTTTCCGAAAGCCGATCAAAAAACTTTTTCATCAAGTATAATTTTTACACAAAAAGAAAATACACGCAAAAAAATTATCAAAGTTAAAGAGTTAAAAAGCTTAAAAGTCTAAGAGTCGAAAATCTATAAACTGTTAACTGTAAACTGTCTACTACTTGTTTTGCGCACGAGAGATCTGTTTCGTTTTGTGCACTTGATGTTTATTACATCGTGAACAGTATTTCCTCATTGTAACTTCCTTTGGATTTTGATTCTGAATATTTAACAAAATCTTGTAGTTTTGCATCATCTTCCCAAGTTTGTCTTTACACTCAGTGCAGAAGAGAGCGAAGAAGAGTCGTTTTTTGGTAGCTCGTGCCATGATTTAATCAATGAGAGAATCTTCAATTACGAATTACGAATTGAAATGCGGGGAGAGTGTATGGAGGAATTGAAATTTGTCAAAAAAAAGAAGAGTCAAAAAGTCAAAGAAAAGTTTGTCTTCCCCGTGCAGACGGGGATCCAGTTCTTTATATTTTAAAAACTGGTAGCAATATAACATTACGTATTTCTTAAAAATAGGAGAGTCCTAGGTTCCCTCCTTCGAGGGAATGACGATTACAGGTTTTCAACATCAATTTCAATTTCTGCATTTTCAGGGGCATCGCTTTTAACACCAGCGATACAGGTGAGGACTTCATCGTCTTCTGTTTGGATGTGTTTCGGTCCAACCGATTCCTCGTCAATATATTCTTTCCCTTTTTTTACTTTGCAAACACAGGCTCTGCACGCCCCCACACCACAAGAAAAAGGAATCGGTGCTCCTTTGTCTTGAGCCTGAGTTCCGATTGATTCATCAGTGGTCGCGTCGAAATCAGTGACCTTGTTTCCAGTGCTGTCGTTGACGGTTACTTTTGCCATTTTGTGAATTTAAAAATCGAGAAGAGTGTATTTTTTGGAGAAGAGAATACAAGTTGACAAAATCAATAAAACATTTACTATATACAAGAAATGAAAGGGCAATATAACTCGGTTACTGAATTTTTTGAGAAGAATGGTATTGAAAAATTCTCTCCAGAATGTTCCAAAGGAAAAAGATTCTGTAAAACAGGATGTAATGAGGCACAGATGTGTCTTAATTCTTGCCGGAATGAATTGGAATATTTAGAAGACGAAGGGCCTTTGAGTGGAATAGAAATTAATTTTGATGATTGTACACAGAAGGAATTAACAGCCTTCTATCAAGAAGAAACTCTTTTAAGAAAACATTTTTGTGCAAAAACGATGCTTGTGTTGGATCAGATTCGATTTGAGAAAAAAAATCAATAATGCCGTTTCCACTTCCGATATTTTTCCACGGCGAAATTGATCCAGTATTTTTTTGTTAACGGGCTGTCTTGCGCTTCGAGGAAGAGTTGTTCCTCGCCCCCAAATCCACGCTTGAATCGCGAGAGCCCTGTCCACGGGTGATCTTTGTTTTCCTCGGGGCTGACTCCCCAGAAGTTGAATTCCGTACACCCTCTTTTTTTGGCCTCCAAAATCGCAGCCCACAATGTCGCATGCGCGAAGGGGAGTTTGTGCAGTACAGATGCTCCCTGATGATAATATCCCGCGTGTTTGTCGTAGAGTATTACAGAACTCGCAAAAGGTTCACCTTCCAAACTCGCTGAAAACATCTGACAGTCGTTCTTAAAAA